>NZ_JBJDRM010000006.1:0-211346 GCF_044987515.1 Sphingobium sp. ZW T5_29 | reverse complement strand
CGCCACCACCGTCATAAGCGCGTCCTCCCGAACTGCCAGGAGGACCATACCACCGGACTCTGCTAAGGACGCCTGAGGGTGTCATTTCTATCTAGCAGAGGGGTGTCATTTCTATCCGGCGCCTACAGCTAATATAATCGATAATATATATTATGTTAAACAAATATGCATATCGAGGCTTTGGATCAGTCTTCCAGGATGCGGCTGTGCTTTTGGGTGTCGCGCATGCGGACGTACATGATGAGTGAAATTGCGATCATGATCGTGACGTAAATGTAGAATGCGTGCTCAATGCCCAGATGCTTGAAATATAGCGCGACAAATTCCGCGGTGCCGCCGAACAGCGTGTTGGCCAGCGCATAAGGCAGCGCTACGCCGAGCGCGCGGATATGTGCGGGAAACAGTTCCGCCTTCACCACTGCGTTGATGGAGGTATATCCCGTGACGATGATCAAACCGGCCATGACCAGGATCCCGGCGACCAGCGGGTCGCGGGTTACCGCCAATGTCGCAAAGATGGGATAGGTGCAGACGACACCCGCGACGCCGAAGCCGATCATTAGCGGCTTGCGACCGACGCGGTCGGACAACATGCCCGCCAGTGGTTGCAACATCATGAAAATGAACAGCGTTATCCCATTGATTTGGGATGAAGATTCACGGCTGAACCCGCTGGTGTTGACCAGGAATTTCTGCATGTAGATCGAATATGCGTAGAATGCGATGGTGCCACCCGCGGTCAGCAGCATCACTGTCAGCGTTTCACGCGGATGTTTGGTGATCAGCTCAATGAAGCCGGACTTCGGTGCATTTTCCGCTTTCGCGATGGAGTAGCTTTGCGTTTCGCTAAGGCCCCGGCGGAGCCAGAACACGACGACCGCCAGTGCGCCGCCAATCAGAAAGGGAATCCGCCATCCCCACGCTTCAAGCTGCGGTTCGCTGAGCAGCGCCTGGAGAATGAGCAGGACACAGATTGCGACAAGTTGTCCGGCGATTAACGTAACATATTGAAAACTGGAAAATAAACCGCGCCTTTTGCGCCCTGCCATTTCCGACAGATAGGTCGCGCTGGCGCCATATTCGCCGCCGATCGACAGCCCCTGCATCAGGCGGGCCAAGACCAGCAGCAGCGGCGCGCCAATGCCGATGGTCGAATATCCCGGTATGATTGCGATCAGCAAGGAGCCTGCGCACATTAGCGCCACCGACAATGTCAGTCCGCTTTTGCGACCGTGGCGGTCGGCATAGACGCCCATCATCCATGCCCCGATGGGCCGCATCAGGAAGCCAACGGCGAAAATCCCAGCTGCGCCCAACAACTGGGCGGTCCGATCATCGCTGGGGAAAAAATGGGGTGCGAAATAGAGGGTGAAGGCCGCATAGGCGTACCAGTCATACCATTCGACCAGATTGCCTGCCGAACCGCCGATAATCGCCTTCATCCGTTCCCGCTGGGTCGGCGGGCGATGGGCCAGCGGTGCGGTCATGGCGTCAACACCATTTCGCTATTCTGAACGCCCCAGCTTTTGAGGCGCGACAACATATTCATGCCGATCACATTCACTTCCCCAAAGGCGGGTGAAACCACAATGTCCAGGTCGCTCGCCCGGATGGGGCCGATAGCGAGCGTGGAAACAGAGGCACGTTGGACGGCTATCCTGCCATTGGCGGTCATCATGGATACGCCCGGCGCATTGAGATCGAAATTCAGTCCTGCGGCGCGCGCCGATTGCGCCGAAAGCGCGGTGATGCTGGCGCCGCTGTCGATCAGGAACCGCGTGGGCGTGCCGTTGACGGTGCCTTCCACCCAGAAATGACCATCGGAGGCCATGGGGATGCGCAGCGCCTGCCCTTCGACCTGCGCAGTTGGCACGGAAGCGGGCGCGGAGCTTTCGGGCCGGGCGGAAGATGATCCCCCTTCCCCGGCCATTTGCGCGGAGAAAAGACCCTGCTGTTCACCCAGTTTGAACAGCATCAGCAGCACCGCGAATATGACGACCCAGAACAAAGCCATGCGCAGCAGCCCGGCCATCGGCACGCGCCGGGCAAGCAGGGCGGAACCGACCAGGACCAGCGCCAGCACATACCAGAGGCTGGACATTGCCTGATCGCCGCTCATGTCCATCAGCCCTGCCGCCCCTCACCGCCCAGCACTATCACCATGCCGTCATAGGCCGGCTCCACGCCATCGGGAAGCATGTTGCACAGCGTGGCATAATCCATGCTCTGGTCCATATGGGTCAGGACCGCCCGCTGGGGCGCCAATGCGGCGATACCGTCCAGCGTCAGCGCCAGATGCGGATGGGTAGGATGCGGCTTTTCGCGCAACGCATCGACCACCCAAATATCCAAACCGTCATAAAGGGCGGCCATTTCAGGGGTAAGTGCATGAAAATCAGTGGCATAGCCGACTGAATGGCCATCGTGACTGAAGCGAAAGCCGGTCGAATAAATTTCGCCATGCGGCTGATCGGTGCAAGCGACGTCTATGTCACCAATCCGAAGCCCGTCGGGCAGGACGCGCCCCTCTATCGTGGCATGATAGCCCTGACGTCCTTCGAACGCATAGGCAAAGCGTTCACCGAGCAATTTGAGCGTCTGGCGGCGGGCATAGCCGGGCACGGGACTACGCCGGTGATGATAGAGCTGCCGCACATCATCTATACCGTGGCAATGGTCGGCGTGATCATGGGTCCAGAGGATGGCATCGATGTCAACGACATCGGCGGCGAGCAGTTGCGCGCGCATGTCGGGTGACGTGTCGATCAACAGGCGCGTGGTCGGGCTTTCGACGAGTATTGATACGCGAGTGCGGCGATTTTTCGGTTCGTCGGGATCGCAGCTCCCCCAATCATTGCCAATCCGGGGCACCCCCGAAGATGTGCCGCAGCCCAGGATGGTGACCTTAAGCCCCATGGATCAGGACGCGCCTTCGACCTTGCTGAACAGCGTGCGGAAATTGGCCGATGTCGCTTGCGCCAGCTGATCGACGGTTTCGCCGCGCAGATTGGCGAGAAAATGGGCCGTGTCAGCCACATAGGCGGGTTCACATGGCTTTCCCCGGTGCGGCACGGGCGCGAGAAAGGGCGAGTCCGTTTCGATCAAAAGGCGATCGAGCGGCAGGCGGGCCGCGGTTGCCTGAAGATCCCTGGCATTTTTGAATGTGACGATGCCAGAAATGCTGATGTAGAATCCCAGTTCCATGGCCGTGTCGGCAAAGGCTCCGCTGGCGGTGAAACAATGGATGACGCCGCTAAAGGCGCCGTGCGTCATCTCATCTCGCAGGATGGCGATCGTGTCATCCTCCGCATCGCGGGTATGGACGATCAACGGCAGGCCCGTGTCCCGTGAAGCGGCGATGTGCGACCGGAAACTGCGCTGCTGCCGTTGACGGTCGCTGTGGTCATAATAATAATCGAGGCCGGTTTCGCCGATCCCCACGACGCGCGGATGAGCGGCGCGTTCGATCAGCTTGGCGGTATCGACATGGGGATGTTCGTCCGCTTCATGGGGGTGGATGCCCACCGTCGCCCAGACGTCCGGCGCATTCAATGCGGTGGTCAGAACGGCGTCCCATTCGCTTTCGCGCGTGGCTATGTTCAGCATCAGGCCGACGCCCGCCGCACGGGCGCGTTCAAGCACATTGTGCTGATCTTCGATCAAGCCTTTGTAATTCAAGTGACAATGGCTGTCGATCAGCATCGGTCAGGCATCCGCCTCTGTCAGTTCCAGGCGCGGGAAGAGCGGTTTGGGCGCGCTCAATATGAAGCCGTCGGCGCGCAGCCGTGCGTACCAATCCGTTCCGATGACGTCATATCCGCGCGTATCGCTCTTGATGCCCATCTGGTCCAGCAGCGCAGCCGCGCTGGCCGGGATCACCGGCTGGATCATGATGGCCAGGCTGGCGATGGCGTCATAGAGCGTCGCCAGGACAGCTTCCATCCGGACCGGATCGGTCTTGCGCAACGCCCATGGCGCCTGCGCGTCGATATAGGCATTACAGGCAAAGACGGCCCGCATCCATGCCTCAATCGCGACCGATGGCGCCAGGTCGGCCATGGCCTTTTCAAACGTCCCGGCAGCATCCCGGACGGCGGAGAGCAATTCGCTGTCCGCATCCTGAGCGGCAGGTTCGGGCAGGCGGCCATCCAGATTTTTCGCAATGAAGCTGAGGGTCCGTTGCGCGAGGTTGCCAAAGCTGTTGGCAAGGTCGCTGTTGGACCGGGCGACGATGGCTTCCGCGCTGTAGCTGCCGTCATTGCCGAATGTGACTTCCGACAAGAGGAAATAGCGTAGTTGATCGACACCGAAGCGATCGGCCAGTTCCATCGGGTCCGCGACATTGCCGACCGACTTCGACATTTTTTCCCCACGATTGAGGAGGAATCCGTGTCCGAATATCTGGCGGGGCAAAGGCAGCTTTGCACTCATCAGGAACGCTGGCCAGTAAACGGCATGAAAACGCACGATATCTTTGCCGATAATATGCGTGATGTCGCCGCCTTCCGACCAATAGCGCGCCATCCGGTTGGCATCGTCGGGATAGCCGCAGCCGGTGAGGTAATTGGTCAGCGCGTCCACCCACACATACATGACATGGCCTTCGCTACCCGGCACTTTCACCCCCCAATCGAAGCTGGTCCGGGATATGCTGAGGTCGCTAAGCCCGCCTTCGACGAAACGCATGATTTCATTGCGGCGGCTGTCAGGCTGGATGAAATCGGGCTGGCTATTGTAGAGATCGAGCAGTTTTTCCTGATAGTTTGACAGACGGAAGAACCAGCTTTCTTCGACCGTCCATTCCACAGGCGTTGCCTGGGGGGACAGTTTTTGACCGCCCTCTCCCTCTATCAATTCCTTTTCGTCGTAAAAGGCTTCGTCCCGGACCGAATACCAGCCTTCGTAACGGCCCAGATACAGGTCGCCATTGGCTTCCATTGCCTGCCAGATTGCCTGGCTGGCGCGATGATGGTCGGGCTCGCTGGTGCGGATGAAACGATCATAGCTGATATTCAGCCTGTCGTTCATCTGATTGAAATATCCTGACATTTCATCGGCGAGAGCGCGTGGTTCCAAGTCCCTGCCGCGTGCCGCCTGCGCCATTTTCAGGCCATGTTCGTCCGTTCCGGTTTGAAAGAAAACGTCCCGGCCCATGATCCGTTGGAAACGAGCGATCGCGTCGGTCGCCACCACTTCATAGGCATGGCCGATATGGGGGCGGCCGTTGGGATAGCTGATGGCGGTGGTGATGGTATAGGGTCGCGACATGGCCCCTTCCCTAGCCGCTGTTCATCGCAAGGCAAAGCCCGCTTTTATCGATCGGTCAGGGATGGCGGGGGGACAGAGCCGCAACGTGCCCGGCGAGTTCGAAGGCCACCGATCCCGGCTCGAGCGACAGGATGATGGCCCCGCTGGCCAATTTACGGGCCGCTTCCCAATGTTCGATCGCCGCGCCCAGAGCCGGGCCGCTGCGGTGCCGGGCGGCTTCCGCGATGAAGGCAGGGACGCGTTCGAGAAAGGCCTCATAACGCGGGCGGGCGCTTTTGGTGGACAGGGCTTTGGCCAAAGCCAGGCATTGCCGGTTGCCGGGATCGCCATCCGCACAGATCGAAGCCAGGGTGCGCTCGATTTCGGCGATGTTAAGCCCGGCGTAGCGCAGCGCCCGACCGGGGGCGCCTTCGCCTGCCTGCACCAGCGGTTCGATTTCGTCGGTTGGGATGGCAGGTTCCTGCATGCGCAGCACGGCGCGGACCGCATCATCGCTCAGCGGATCGAAGCGCAGCGTCCGGCAGCGCGACCGGATCGTGGGTAGCAGGCGGCCGGGCGCGTGGCTGACGAGCAGGAACAGCATGCCCGGCGGCGGCTCCTCCAGATTTTTAAGCAGGGCGTTGGCCGCTCCGCGCTCCAGATCGTCGGCGCTGTCGATCACGACGATCCGGCGCGAGGAAAAGGTCGGGGCGGACTGGATCAGCCGTTGAAGGCCGCGGACCTGATCGACGGTGATGTTGCGCGCGGTCCCGCTTTCCTTTTCCAGGCAATATAGTTCGACATAATCGGGATGAGCGTCCGCTTCGATCAATTTGCGGGTGGGGTTGTCCGATGGCACGGCAAGGCCGTCGCCTGGCAACGGCTGTCCGGCTGCCTCCGCCAGCAAGTGCATCGCCATGTTGCGGGCGAAGGTCGCCTTGCCGATGCCGCGTGGTCCGGCCAATATCCAGCCATGATGCATGCGCCCGCTGCGCGCGGCGGCCTGCAATATTCCGGCCTGACTGTCATGGCCGATGATGGTTGTCATGGCAGAAGGTCTTCCAAAGATTCCATCAAACGCCCGGTGACATGGGAAGGCTCGCCAGTCGCATCGATACGGCGGACGCGATCGGACTCCTGCGCCGCGATCCGGGCAAAGCAATCCGCCACGGCCCGGTGAAAGGCCGGATCGCGCGCGCCGATGCGATCCGCCGCGTCGCCATCGCGCGCATGTGCCCGGCGTTCGGCTTCGCCGTCCGGCAGGGTCAGGAAGAATGTGCGGTCGGGTGCGAAATCGCCGCTGCCGATACGGTGAAGCGTCAATATATCTGCGTCGCTCAGGTCGCCCATCCCCTGATAGGCGCGGCTGCTGTCGAGGAAGCGGTCGGAAAGCACCCACGATCCTGCTTCAAGCGCGGGCCTGATGGTCTTGTCGATATGATCGGAACGAGCGGCGGCGAAGAGCAAGGCTTCGGCGCGCGGGTTCCACCGATCCGCCTCGCCCGTCAGCAGTAGTGATCGGATGGCTTCCGCGCCGTCGCTGCCGCCGGGTTCGCGCGTTTCGACGACCTGCACCCCGCGCGCGCGCAGGGCCGTGGCAAGCGCCCTTATCTGGGTAGACTTGCCCGCGCCCTCCCCGCCTTCCAAGGTGATGAAGCGACCGCGTGTCACCCGAAGAAGGACTTCAGCCCATTCCACATCCGGCCGAAGATGCCGGCCTCGTCCACGGTCTCACCGGCGACCAGGGGCAGGATCTGCGGCGGGGTATCGGGGGTGGAGACGATCAACTGGGCGATCCGCTGCCCCTTGGCGATCGGGGCCTTTATGGGACCCTTATAGACCACCTTCACCGAGATATTGGTGGAAGCCGTACGCGGCAGGGTGACGGCCATATCCCGCGGCGCGACGAGCGGAACGCTGGTGGCGCTGCCCAACTGCACTTCGGCGGTTTCGACCGTCTGCCCCTTTTTGAACAGGGGCTGCGCCTTCCACGCTTTGAAACCCCAGTCCATGAAGCGGACGGATTCCGATATGCGACCGTTGAAGGAGGACAGACCAGCGACGACCATCACCAGGCGTCGCCCATCCTGTTCGGCTGAACCGGTGAAGCCATATCCGGCCTCTTGCGTATGTCCGGTCTTCAGGCCGTCGGCCCCCGCGATGCGGCCCAGAATGGGGTTGCGGTTGCCCTGCTGGATGTCCTGGCCACCCATGGTCTTGCCCCAGGTGAAGGACCGGGCGGCATAGAAACGCTTGTAAAGATCGGGCGTTTCCTCGACCGTCGCTTCGGCCAGGCTGGCCAGGTCTTCGGCGGTCACATATGTCACGCCTTCATCAGGCCAGCCGTTGCTGTTGCCGAAATTGCTGTTTTTCAGGCCAAGCCGTTTGGCTTCCTCGTTCATCAGGGCGACGAAGGCCTGCTCCGTTCCGGCGATCCCTTCGGCCAGCACCACGCACGCGTCATTGCCCGACAATGTCACGATGCCATGGAGGAGGTTTTCGACCGACACCTGCTCCCCGGCAGACAGGAACATGGTGGAACCAGCGGACGGGCCATGCCATTTCTGCCAGGTTTCGGGCCGCACCGTGAATTTGGTATCGAGTTTCAGGTCACCGGTCTGGATCAGGCGGAAGGCGACGTGCGCGGTCATCATCTTGGCCATGGAGGCAGGCGGAATCCGCGTCTGGCCGCCCTTGTTGTAAAGAACGGCGCCCGATGCCAGGTCCTTCATATAAGCGATAGGCGCTTCACTGGTATAAGGCGGCGCGGCGGCAGTGAGCGGTTGCGCCAGCAGCCCGATGAAAAGAATGGCGCCTACGGACTTTTTCATATGGTCTGCCTTCGAACTATATGGATTCGGGTGGGGAAATATGCCTTCGCCAGTCATTAGTCATGACGGCAACATTCACAAGGCCCCACAAAGGACAACGCAGCCTGCGTGGGACCGTTAACGCTTTACGGCATCGGCCAGCAGCCCGACCGAAAGAGCGTAGAAATTCGAACAGTTATAATCCAGGATCGCCCGATAATTGCTGGTGAGTAGATAGGCGGTCTTGCCCGGCCCGTCGGGTTCCAACAGGGTCGCCATGACCGTGTCGGCCGGCCAGTTGCCATTTGCGCTGGTGACGCCCAGACGTCGCCATTCCGCCATGGTGAGCCAGCGGCTGTGCCGGTTGAAGACGCGCGGGCAGCGGGCCGGAGCCGTGCGGGCGCCAATGCTTGCGCGATCAAGGCCGGAAGGCACTGAAACGGCTACGCCCCATGGCTGGTCCCGCCGCCATCCGGCTTTGACGAAATAGTTGGCGATGGATGCCAGCGCATCGGCTTCGCTGTTCCAGATATCGACGCGGCCATCGCCATCGCCATCCTTGCCCAGACGCAAATAGACGCTGGGCAGGAATTGGGGATATCCGGTCGCCCCGGCCCAGCTTCCGACCAGACGGCTGCGCGGCACGCCGTTGTCCAGCATTTTGAGCGTGGCGAGCAGTTCCGGTTCGAACAGGGTGCGACGCCGTCCTTCATAGGCCAGCGTGGCCAGGGATCGGATCAGGTCGAAGTCGCCGGTGTAGGACCCATAATTGGTTTCATGGCCATAGATCGCGACCATGATTTCCTCAGGCACGCCCGTTTCCGCTTCGATCCGTGCCAGACGGGAACGGTTGGACTGATAGGCCACGCGTCCCCGGCTGATGCGGGCGGCGTCGACATGGCGCAGCCGATAAGGTTCGAAATTGGGGATCGGCGCATATGCACCGCCGCCGGGCTGATTCTGGTCAAGCTGGATCACGCGCGGGTTCGGGGTGAGCGTGGGGAATACCGAATTCAGCGTGGCATCCCTGATCCCCATCGATCGAGCCTTGGGCCGAAGCGATTCCAGATAGCTGCGGAAGGCAACATCCTCCTGCGCTCTGGCCGGTTCATTGGGCAGGACAGCCGATACAACGGCGCCAAGGCCCAGGAACAGCAAGAGAATGATTGAACGCATTGAAGAATCTCCCTCCCCCGATTGTGGCACAGGGACAGCAGGTCATGAAATCCCCTAATCCGCCCAAAGCTCCATCATGGGAACGCGCGCATTACATTTTAGGCTTGGCTTGGCCGCAAGGTTCGCTAGGAAGCCAGCAACGGACAGGTGGCCGAGTGGTTTAAGGCAGCGGTCTTGAAAACCGCCGTGGGTTTACGCTCACCGTGGGTTCGAATCCCACCCTGTCCGCCATTTTTGCAACTTTAATCCGCATCAAAGTATGTTCCCGTCGGGAGTGCTAGAAGCAAGGCTCTCTTATGGGAGGTTGCGATGTCAGCCGATACAGATGCACGTTATCTTTTCCGACGCGCGCGGGAAGAAGCCGAGAAAGCAGACGCTGCTGTTGCGCGCCACGCTTCCGAAGCGGAGATTGCGGCGCATCGCGAACTTGCGTTGCGATACAAGGTCAGGGCACTGGCCGCTTCGGCGCCCGAACAGGTGTTGTGTGACGCCATGGAGAAATTCAATTCCTCAGGCCATGCTGGCGCCGGGACTATCGCTCACTAGGTCGTGGAGACCAAAAGCAATCGCTGAAGAAAAGGAAACGCCCCCGAGCAAGGGATGCCGGGGGCGTGATCTGTTTGCTGTCGGGCAATCAAATCATGAGCCATTTAGCAGGTGACGCAGCGCCCCGCAATGCCGCTACGGCAAGGCCGTGATATCGCACATTTTGAGCTGCGAGAGGCCCGCATTTTGCAGTGGTGGGACGAAACGTCCAATTGCATTTTGTTGGGGAGCCATCACATCAGCCGGGCACCAAGAAGGGCTGTGGCATGGACAATCAGGACAAGGTGATCGTGCCGCAAGGCCAGGATGGGTGGCAGCCCCGATCCTCTGTGGAAACTGGCGTCATGGGCCGTTGCCCCCGATGTGGCGAAGGTCATATCTTCCACGGGTTTCTGACGGTGCGCGACCATTGTGAGGTCTGCGGCCTGGATTATTCCTTTGCTGATCCGGCTGACGGCCCCGCGGTGTTCGTGCAACTGTTCGCCTGTGTGCCCGGCGTGGTCTTCATCGTGATGCTGGAGATATTGGCGAGACCGGGGCTATGGGTGCATGTCGCCGTCGGAATTCCGGTGCTGATCCTGACGACCGTGCTTCCGTTGCGCCCGATCAAGGGATGGCTCATCGCTGCTCAATATGTGAACAAGGCGCAGGAAGCGGGCACCGCGGCGCTATGGGCGAAGCTGCACGGTGAGGCAGCGGACAGGAAGCGCGGCGGCTGAACCGGGCGCGGCTGCTGGCGATGCCGCCGCATGTAGCCAACGAGGCTATGCGCGCCAAATGCCTTAGCTACTGACTTCAGCGTCTGGGGCAGCGCCCAGCGGACGCTCCCCAAGACCGCTGGTCAGGACAGCGCGCCGTGGCAGTGCTTGTATTTCTGGCCCGATCCGCAAGGGCAAGGCGCGTTCCGGCTGATGTCGAGATTGGCGAACTCGCCGGGTGCCGCGTTGCCGATCGGCGGGCGCGGCAAGGTCGTGGTGATGCCGCCAAGACTTCCCGCGTCGATGTCCCCGCTATTATCCTCTCCTGAGAACGGATCGATGTGCGTGGTGATGAAATCGGGCAATACCGGCAGGTCGAATTCGGGCAGCGGTTCTTCCATGCGGAACTGAACACGTGCGATGGAGCCGGTCACATCCTCCCGGATATTGCCAAGCATACGCTCGAACAATGCGAAGGATTCCTGCTTATATTCGTTGATTGGCGTCTTTTGGGCGTAGGCGCGCAGATGCACGACCTGACGCAGCGCGTCGAGGGTCGACAGATGCTCTTTCCAATGATGATCCAGGCTCTGGAGCAGGATCGACTTTTCGATCATGTGCCAGTTTTCGGAATCGATCTGCCCAACCTTGTCCGCCACGGCCTGATCCGCGAGCGCCTTTAGCCGTTCCTCGATCATTTCGGGATCGACGGCGTCTTCCGCCAGCCAGGCGTCGAAATCGGGTTCCAGGCCCAGGATTTCGGACGTGCGGGCCTTCAGCCTCTCAATATCCCACTGTTCGGGATAGGTGCCGGGCGGGCAGGAGGCGCCGACCAGGTCATTGACGGTTTCATGCCGCATGTCGGTGACGACATCGTCGACAGTATCGGCATCCATGATGTCGGAGCGTTGTTCGTAGATGACCTTGCGCTGGTCATTCATCACGTCATCATATTCGACGACCTGCTTGCGAATATCGTAGTTGCGCGCTTCGACCTTCTTCTGGGCGGTCTCGATCGCCTTGCTCAGCCATTTGGACGGGGGCAGCGCCTCGCCATCTTCCAGGTTGGAGCGGATCATCTTGGCGAACATCGTGTCCGGGCCAAAGATGCGCATCAGGTCATCGTCGAGGCTGAGGTAGAAGCGAGAAAGGCCGGGATCGCCCTGACGCCCTGAACGGCCGCGCAACTGATTGTCGATGCGGCGGCTTTCATGGCGTTCGGTGGCCAGGACGAACAGGCCGCCTGCGGCCAGCACTTCGGCCTTTTCCGCTTCGATCTCGGCATTGATGCGGGCGATGGCCGCTTCGCGCTCCGGCCCTTCGGGCATGTCGCGCAGTTCGTCCTCGACGCGCATTTCCAGGTTGCCGCCCAGTTTGATGTCGGTGCCGCGACCGGCCATGTTGGTGGCGATGGTGACGGCGCCCCTACGGCCCGCTTGCGCCACGATATGCGCTTCGCTTTCATGGAAGCGGGCGTTGAGGACGGCGTGCGGGACGCCTTCCTGATTGAGGAATTCAGACAGCATTTCCGACTTTTCAATCGACACTGTGCCGACGAGGACGGGCTGGCCCTGCTCCGCATGGACCTTGATGGTCTTGGCGATGCCGCGGAATTTATCCTCCAGATTTTTGTAGAAGCTGTCTTCTTCATCGACGCGCTGCACCGGCCGGTTGGTCGGTATAGTGACGACGTTCATCTTGTAGATTTCGTAGAATTCGGTCGCTTCCGTGGCGGCCGTGCCGGTCATGCCGCCCAGCTTGGGATACATGCGGAAATAATTCTGGAAGGTGATGGATGCGAGCGTCTGGTTTTCCGGCTCGATCTGGACGCCTTCCTTGGCCTCCACCGCCTGGTGCAGGCCGTCCGACCAGCGGCGACCGTCCATCATGCGCCCGGTGAACTCATCGATGATGATGACCTTGCCATCTTTCACGATGTAATCGATGTCGCGGCGGAACATGGCGTTCGCGCGCAAAGCCTGGTTCACATGGTGGACGACGGCGGTATTTTCGAAGTCATAAAGGTTCGCGCCCTGCAACAGGCCCGCTTCCTCCAGCATGCGTTCGATCTTTTCGGTGCCGTCCTCCGTCAGGGTGACGGTGCGCTGCTTTTCATCCTTCTCATAATCGGACTCGTCCAGCCGCTTCACGATGGCATCGACGGAGACATAAAGTTCCGACTTGTCGTCGGTCGGGCCTGAGATGATCAGCGGGGTGCGGGCTTCGTCGATGAGGATCGAGTCCACTTCATCGACGATGGCGAAGTTGAAGGGCCGCTGCACCATCGACGCGCGATCATATTTCATATTGTCGCGCAGATAGTCGAAGCCGAGTTCGTTATTCGTCGCGTAGGTGATGTCGGCGTTATAGGCTTCGCGGCGCTGATCCTCGCTCAGGTTCGGCACGATGACGCCGGTGGTCAGGCCCAGGAAGCGATAGACCTGGCCCATCCATTCGCAGTCGCGCGACGCCAGATAGTCGTTGACCGTGACGACGTGAACGCCCTTCCCTTCCAGCGCGTTCAGGTAGGTGGCGAGCGTCGCCACCAGCGTCTTGCCCTCACCCGTGCGCATTTCGGCGATTTCGCCGCGATGCAGGACGATGCCGCCCACCATCTGCACATCATAATGGCGCTGGCCCAGCGTCCGCTTGGCGGCTTCGCGCACGGTCGCGAAGGCTTCGGGCAGCAGGTCGTCCAGTGTTTCCCCCTGGCTCAACCGATCGCGGAAGCGGGCCGTCTGTCCGGCGAGTTCATCTTCGCTCATCGCGGAAATCGCGGGTTCGAAAGACGCGATCCGGTCGACGATCTTGCCCAGTGACTTTACATAGCGATCGTTGGACGATCCGAAGAGGGATTTGGCGAGTGCGCCGAACATGCAAGTTCCTGACAAAAGGGAAACGTGCGCCGCTGAAGGCAACACGCACAGACATGCGCCGCGATTTAGGGGGCAGGCGTCCGTTAGTCAATCAGACGGGGCGGTCTGTTCCGACGATTGACCGGCTGCCATATTGCGCTAAGCGACAGGGATGACTCAGCGCTCTCCCCTCGCACCCGCCACATTTCCTGACCTTCCGCCGATTGCAGGCGTCACGGCGCGCGTGGCGCGTGCGGGGTACAAGAATTGGGATCGTTGCGACCTGACCTATGTCGAATTGAGTGAGGGGACAGCGGTCGCGGGCGTGACCACGCAAAGCAAATGTCCTTCGCCCGAAGTGGAATGGTGCAGGGACGCCATCCCCCTGGGTTCGGCGCGCGCTCTGGTGGTGAATGCCGGCAATGCCAATGCGTTTACGGGCCACAGGGGACGCGCCGCCGTGGAGGCGATCGCCGCGAAAGTTGCCAACCATCTGGGCTGCCTGCCTTCGGATGTCTTTACATCGTCCACGGGCGTGATCGGCGTACCATTGCCGGTAGACAAGGCCGAAGCGGGACTGGAAGCTGCATTTGCAGCCTCCCCCTGCGGCTGGGAGGATGTGGCTACCACGATCGGCACAACGGATACTTTCGCCAAGGGCGGCCATGCCAGCGCCATGATCGGCGCGACGCGCGTCGAACTGGTCGGCATTATCAAGGGTTCGGGCATGATCGCGCCGGATATGGCGACGATGCTGGGCTATATCTTCACCGACGCCGCGATTGAACCGGCGCTGTTGCAGCAGATGCTGTCCGCGGCCAACCGGCAGACCTTTTCCTGCATCACGGTGGATAGCGATACGTCGACCAGCGACACGGTCCTGGCCTTTGCCACGGGCAAGGCGGGCAATGCCATTCTGACGTCGATGGACGATGCGGGCGCGGATGCTTTCCGTGCCGCGCTTGGCGATCTGTGCCGTCAACTGGCGCATCTTGTCGTGCGGGACGGCGAAGGCGCATCCAAGTTTATCGAGGTCAGCGTGGCGGGCGCCGACAGTGACGCCAGCGCCCGCAAAATCGCCCTTTCCATCGCCAACTCTCCGCTGGTGAAGACCGCCATTGCTGGCGAAGACGCCAATTGGGGCCGTGTCGTCATGGCGGTGGGCAAGGCGGGCGAACCGGCTGACCGCGACAAGCTGTCGATCCGTTTCGGCGCGACGCAGGTCGCTTCAGGGGGGCTGGCGGTCGACGGTTATGATGAAGGCCCGGTCACCGCGCATCTTAAAGGGCAGGATATCCAGATCGGAGTCGACCTGGGCCTGGGCGAAGGACGCGCAACGGTCTGGACCTGCGACCTGACGCATGGATATATCTCAATCAACGCGGATTATCGCAGCTGATGCCCATTGAATTACACGATCCTGTCGTCGCGTTGATGCGCGAAGTGGCGCGCGACGTAGTCATGCCGCGCTACCAGAATCTGCGCGCGGAAGAGATCAGCGAAAAGGCCGTCGATGATTTTGTCACCATCGCCGACAAGGAAAGCGAAATCCGGCTGGCGGAGGGCCTGAGCCGCATCCTTCCCGAAGCCGGGGTCATCGGAGAGGAAGCCTGCGCTGCGAACCCCGCGATCCTGGACCGGGCTGGCGAAGGGCTGAACTGGATCATCGACCCGATCGACGGCACCGGCAATTTCGCGGCCGGGCGCGCGCCCTTTGGCATCATGATTGCGCTGGCGGACGCGGGAACGACGCTAGCGGGGTGGATATTGGACCCGCTGACCGGGCGACTGTGCCATGCCACCTTGGGCACGGGCAGCCATATCGATGGAGAGAGGGTGCAGGCGCGGGAAAGCGGCGATCCGCTGCCGGTGGCCGCGCTGGCCGTCTATTTCATGACGCCTGAAGAACGCGCCGACATTCAGCAAAGGTCGTCAGGGCAGTTCGCGCTGGTCGATATTCCGCGCTGTGCTGCAGAACAATATCCCCGGCTGGTGCTGGGACAGAATGACATATCCGTGTTCGCGCGGACCCTGCCGTGGGACCATGCTGCAGGTACGTTGTTCCTGAACGAAGCTGGCGGATGCTGTCAAAGGCTGGACGGATCACCCTATCGCATAGGCGACCTTCGCCGGGGCCTGTTGGGCGCGTCGTCGCCACGGCTCTGGGACCTGGCAGCGGAAAAACTGTTTCGGTAAGCCATAGGGCGATCCCCCTCCTCGCCACCGAAGAGGGGGACGAATGAGTCCTTTAGAGGACGCTTTCGATCCAGCCCTTGAGCGCGCTCTTGGGCGCGGCGCCGACCTTGGTCGCGGCCGCTTCGCCATTTTTAAACAGGATCATCGTCGGAATACCGCGAACGCCATATTGCCCCGGCGCATCGGGATTTTCGTCGATATTGATCTTGGCGATGATCAGCTTGTCAGCCAGTTCCTCGGAGATTTCTTCCAAAGCGGGACCGATCATCTTGCAGGGACCGCACCATTCCGCCCAGAAATCCACGAGCACGGGCTTGTCAGCGTCGATCACGTCCGCCTTGAAGCTGAGGTCGGTGACTGCCTTGGTAGCCATTTTGATTATCTCCTTCAGTTGGACGCGTATCTAGGGCCGCGACGCGTCTGTCTCAACGGTCGAGTGCGGCAAATTCTCCTGCGCGGGTGCAAAGCCGGGCTTGTGCGGCGCAAGCAGATCAGCGGATAGCGGGATGAGGCGCGGCGCGCTGGTGTAAAGCAGGCCTACATCAATCCGTCGTCCCGGAAAGATCACCTCCAGCGCGGCGGCATAGGCAGCCATCTGCCGGACATGGGCTGTCGGCACTTCATCAACGGACATGGGCGCGACACGCCCGGTCTTGAAGTCGACCAGCTGGACCCGGTCATCGCTGACGCAAAGCCGGTCTACGGTTCCGGCAATCACCATGTCGCCCACGACGGCGGCGATGGGTGCTTCGGCCAGCCCGCCTGGCGCGAATAGTCCGGCGAACTGAGGATCGTCGATCACGCGCATGGCCTGGCCGATCACATCATCCCGCAAGGGAAGATCGGTCACCCCCTGCTCCTGCAACCATATATCCGCCCGGTTGCGCCGCTGGTCCGGCGCAATATCGGGCAATTTTTCAAACAGCGCATGGAGCCAGCGGCCCCGATCCGCCGCCTGTCGCATGGCAGGCGTGGGCGGTGGATAAGGAACATCGTCTTCAACGGGGGCCGACGGGGCGAGCGGACGCGGCGGGCGCGCTTCTGCTGGAGCAGGCTGACGAAGCCACGCCGGTTCGGCGTGAGCGACGCGTTCGATCACCCCGCCAGATTCGGGGCGGCGCGGCGGCAGCACCTCAGTCCCGCGCCAACTGCGCCGCGCGCCCCATAGCGGATCCGCATCCCAGTCAGCGCCGAGCACAGTCAGCGCGTTTTCGACCGCCGTGAACCAGCTTTCCGGTTGAGCCTCACCCTTCGCCCGTGGGCCGAGCGAGCCGGTGACGACCAGCCTTTCCTCAGCCCGCGTCAATGCGACGTATAGCAGCCGCCAATGTTCCTCGCGCTCAGCAACGCGCGATTGTTCCAGCGCCTCGCCAATCGGGCCTTGCCGTTCCGGCTTGCGCGGGGGGACGATGGGCAGGCCGTTCCATTCAAGCGAGCCGGTCCGCGCGCCTGCGTCGGGGTCAAGGCAGGCGTCAGCCAGGATCACGATAGGCGCTTGCAGCCCCTTGGCCCCGTGGACCGTCAGCAGACGCAAGGAATCGCCCTGCGCGGCCGCATCGCGGACAATCTCCACCTCTCCCCGATCGAACCAATCGATAAAGCGTTGGAGCGAAGGCTGATCATCGCTTTCGAACGTTAGGGCGGCGTTCAGCAGTTCCTCGATCGGGTCCAGCGCCTCCGTGCCCAGCCGCTCTATCAGGCGGCGTCGGCCCTGCGCCGGGCCGGACAGGATCGCCTCCAGATAGCGATAGGGGGTGGTCAAATCGGCCCGCGCCAACAGCCCGCGAAGGGGCGCCAGTTCGGCCTGATCCAATGTCGCGTTCAGATGTCGCCACAGCCCGGTACGCCGCCCGATCAGGCGCGTCATCAACTGATCCTGCGACCAGCCGATCAGGGGGGAAACCAGCAGCGACGCAAGGTTCAGGTCATCTTCCGGCTGGACCGCGAAACGCAGCGCGGAAAGCAGGTCGCGCACCGCCAGCGGCGCGTTCAGGCGCAGCCGGTCGATACCGGCGACCGCCACCCCTTCTTCATACAGCCGCGCCACGATCAGCCGCGCCAATTCGCTGCGGCGTCGGACCAGGATCATGATGTCGCCTGCGGTGACCGGGCGTCCCCTGCTTTCCAGCATCATCCCGTCATCGATCCACTGACGGATCTGCCGGGCGATATTCTGGGCCAGCACACGTTCCTGGTCGGCGGCCCAATCCTCTTCGCCCTCAGCCTCATCGGAAAGGCCCGCGACGATGGGCTTCCACAGCAGGACTTCGCCGGGAAAGCGGTTGGCGCTGACATGGCGAACCGCGCCGGAGGGCAGGCCCAGCCGCTGCGCACTCAGCGTCGCGATGGTCTGGTCTACGACATCCAGCACGGCGGGCGTCGAACGAAAGCTGCGCTCCAGCGACAGGTCGTGAAACGGATGCTGGGCATCGTCGGCATGGCGCTGGAACACGGTCTGGGCCGCCGCGAAGGCTTGCGGGCTGGTGCCCTGAAAACCGAAGATCGCCTGCTTGAAATCGCCCACGGTGAAGATGGTGCGCACGCGGTCGCCCTTTGCCCCCTCGCCCGCGAAGAACTCCGCCGCCAGAGCACCGACAATCTGCCATTGGCTGACATTGGTGTCCTGCGCTTCGTCCACCATGATATGATCGATTCGCTGATCCAGCTTGTAACGGATCCAGTCGGCGATGCCTGGCTGCGCGAGCAGAGACGCCGTGCGCGCGATCAGGTCGTTGAAATCGACCGACCCCGCCAGCTGCTTGGCCTCCTGGTAGGCGCGTGCATAGGTCCGCCCGGCGTGAAGCGCCTGCCCCAGCAAATCCGCATAGGACGCCATCGCCTGCAGCCCCAGCAGTTCAGCGCAACGGCCATGCAGGCGCGCCGAGGCTTCGGCATATCCGTCCACCGGCGGAACCCATCCCTTGGCCGAGATGATCGTGCCGTCAGACTTGCACCACGCCAGGTGCAAATCGCCCAGCATCGCGGATCGCGCGGAAGGGTCGAGCGCGCGCCACCGTGCGATCCTGTCGCAGCGTTCCAGGGCGCGGCCCGTGCCCCAGTCGGCATTGGCCTGAGCAATCCACGCCAGCGAGCGCATATCGAAAATCGCGTCGCCACATTGTTCCGCGATATGGTCGGCAATGTCCCCGTCGGGCAGGCCCAATTCGCGGCGCAGCCAAGGCGCTATGTCGTCGGGAAGCTGCTCCAGCGCGGCCAGTTGCGACGCGCAGCGCAGCAGAAACTGTTCCGCTCCCCCTTCGCCCAACCGCAGGCTGAGCGCCTGAAGCCCATCCATCAACGCGTCGTCGCCGCGCTCCTGCGCCCGCACCACCATGTCCGCCAGCGTCTGCCGGGCCAGCACGGCCTGTTCACGCTGGTCGAGTGGGCGGAAGCCGGGCGGCAAATCCGCTTCCAGTGGGAAGGTGGTCAGCAATTGCTGGCAAAATCCATGGATCGTCTGAATGCGAAGGCCGCCGCCGGTGGATTCCAGCACCTCCGCGAACAGGCGTCGCGCCCGGTCGCGTGCATCAGGGCCGGACTCTTCGCCCAGCGCCTCCAGATCCTCAAACAGGTCCTTTTCGTCCATCTGCACCCACGCCGCGAGCCGGTCATGGATGCGGTTGGACATTTCCGCCGCCCCGGCCTTCGTAAAGGTGAGGCAAAGGATATTTTCCGGTCGGACGCCTTGCAGCAGCAGCCGGAAGACGCGGGCGGTCAGCACATGGGTCTTGCCGGTGCCCGCCGATGCCGACAGCCAGACATGCGCATCCGGCTGAGACGCGCGCGCCTGGTCGCCCAGCAGCTTTTGCAAAGGGTTGGCCTTCCTAGGCATCGTCGCGGCCATACCATTCCTCCAGCCGCATCAGCTGGTCATAATCGCCATAGCTGGCGACTTCCGGGTTCACCTGAGCATCGAAGGGGGCGTTGCCGGTCAGGTAGGCGGACGCCACCTGCTCGAATTGGGCATGGACCCAATCGGTGAAGTCGGCGGTCACGATCTTGTCGCGCTTGCCCAGCGGATCGACGGGGCTGTCGCGATAGCCGAACGCGTCATTCTTTTTTGCGAGGGACCAATATTCAAAACAACCTGCCTCCAACGGAGGGGCGATGCCGGGGAAACCGCCCTGCTCCGCAATCAGGCCCAGCAGGCCAAGTTGCAGGGAATAGCCCGCGCGGACCTGCTTCGCGCTGGGCGGCTTTCCTGTTTTGTAATCCACGATACCCAGTGATCCGTCGGGCATGCGGTCGATGCGGTCAGCCTTGCCGGTCAGGGTGACGCCCGCGACGTCGGCCCGGCCATCCGCCTCCACCGCCAATATGGATCGGCCCGCCGCCCTGTCGGCCGCCACCTCCGCCGCGATCCAGCGGATGGCTTCGATCAGCCTTGGCTGCCAGAGCGCTTTCAGCAGCGGATGAACGTCCGGCCGGTCGAACATGGCGCGCGCCCGTTCTTCCAGTCCAGCCGGATCACGCGCGGAGGACTCCGCCCAATGTTGCAGGATTTCATGGACCGCCGTGCCGCGCCATGCGGGGCCAGCATCCGCATCGACGGGATCGAGCCGGGCAAGGCGTAGAATGCGCTTGGCGTAGAAAGCGTAGGGATCGGCCTTCAGGCGATCGACGTCGGTGACGGGGATCAATTTGGGACGGACCGCTGCCGGTGGGACTGGCGCAGGGCGGGGTGACGGGCTGTGCGCGGGGGGGCGATCCAATGCCTGGGCGAGCGCGGCGTAGCGGTCCGCCGTTTTCCAGTGGCCGCCAGCCATCGCTTTCAGCCGCAACCAGAAGCGGGAAGCGACCGCTGGTCCCCCGGCGCCACGGCGCGCGCGTGTTATCAGCACCTGGGGCGCGCCGAGCGCGCTTGCAAAATCATGCGCGGCAAGGCCAATGCGCGTTTCCAGGCCGGGCAGCCCCAGCTCTCGCCGAATCCGTGGGGCAAGCCAGGGATCGGCGGCGGGCAGGCCCGGCCATGTGCCTTCATTGAGGCCGCTTAATATCATGACGTCAGCCTGGACCAGCTGTGCTTCGATCAGGCCCAATATCGCGATACGCGGGTGGCCGCCCTGCGGGGGGCGCACAGCCACACCGCCCAGCATATGGTCGAACAATGGGGGGAGCGCGCGGACATCGGCCTGTTGCGGCCCCTCCTCCGCCGCCGCTTCGATTTCGGCGAACAGGTCGGCGGCGGCATGGCCCTGATGCCCTGCCCATAGTGCATCGCCCGTGAGCGCGCCGGCCTGTTCGCGAATGACGGCGAACTGCTGCGCGAGCGTCGGCGCGCCCGCGAAAACCCGCTCCAGTGGCTCCAGCAGCGCGCGGGCCTGTGGCCACCATTGCCGGGCAGACATGCGTAGCGTGGCCTGCCGATCTTCGTCGTCGCGGGCGGCCAACAGCATGTCGATCCCCTGCAAACCGGCAGGAGGTCGCGGGCCGCGCAGCAAAAGATCCAGCGATCGGACCCCATCCAGCCATGCGACGCGCCCTTCGCCACGCATCACCAGCGGATGTTTAAGCAAGGTCAGCAGCGCCACGGGTGCAAATCGTTCCGCCACCGCCTCCGCCATGGCGATCAGCAGCGTTCCTGGCGGCAGGCGGGATAGCGGCTGGCCAGCCGAATCATCCGCTTCTATCCCCCATCGGGCGAGATGCGCGGACACGCGGGTAGCCAGTTGCCGATCTGGCGTGATCAACGCTGCGGTACGGCCCGGTTCCTCAAGAGCTTCACGCAGCGCGAGGGCAATCGCCTGAGCCTCTTCACCGGGCGTGGCGACTTCCAGTGCTTCGACCCCGGCGAGCGAACGGTCGGCGGATTTCAGGTCCCGCCAGCGGCTGGTCAGGCGGGGCGGCAGCATGGCGTTTGAGATGTTCCGTCCCCGGACAGCGCGCGCATCATGCTCGCTGCCCCAACGCCACGCCGCCACGTCGTCGCGCGTTGCGCTCATGCGGTCGAGCAACTGCTTCAGCGCATATTGGGGATGGCTTTCATGGCCTGCGGGCGCCCTGCCAGTCACCGGGTCGGGATCGAACGGGCCGATCGCGTCCCAGGCTTCCTCGTCCATTTCCTGATCAAGACCGGCAAAGACCACGCAGCCTTGCTGCATGGTCGCGATGCGGCGGAGCAGGTTGGCGATAGCGGGGGCCGTGGTCGAAATCCCGGCGGCGATGACGAAACCCGAAGGCGCGTCCCTGCCCCATCGATCCGTGATCCGGTCGAACAGCCGATTGCGACGATCGGCGACATCGATTACCCCCAGCCGCGCCAGTTCATCGGGCCATCGCCGCATCAGGATGGAAAACAGGTCGAGCGACCTTTGCCAATGCGCGGAAAGCTCATCCGGCAGGGACAGGTCAGCCAGCGCGGTGACCGGCACGCGCTCCACCTGCATCTGGTCCAGCACCATGCCCAGAGCCTGCCCCAGTTTCAGCGCCTGCCCAGCATCGACTGGGTGACCGGACGCCTGCTGGACCATGCGGGCCAGGATCATCTGCCGTCGTACCGGAGCGATAGCGGGCGGAATTGAATCGCCTTCGCCTAGTGGATCGAGCGCGCCGCCAGCCTGTTCCCCAAGGTCCGGGTCGCCGATCGCCACCAGACGCGGCAGGAGCAGGCCGCCGCCCGATTTCCGCACGAAGGCGTCACTGACCGCACGAATCGCGCGATTGCTGGGCAACAGGATCATACCCTGCGCAAGCCGGATGATGTCCCCGCCAAGTTGCGCCAGGATGCCAGTCACCAGCGCATCGGAAAATGCGCGATGGGCGGGAATATTATATAGGGCTGGGCGGCCGCGCTCACCCATGAGCGAGCATGGCCTCCACTACCGGAATCGCGCGAGGCGTGCCCACATCGAACCAGAGGCCCGGATGAGAAACGCCAAAAAGCCGCCCAGCCTCAATCGCCCGATTCCAGAAGATGTTGGTGGAAAATGACTCGGCAGGCGGATCGACCAGCAGCGTGGGCGACATGATCTGGACCCCGGTAAAGACGAAGGGCGCGACATGGGCGGCCTTGCGACGACTAAGCTGGCCGCACGGTCCCATGTGAAAATCCCCCTGCCCGCTATGACAATGAGCGCGGGCCAGCGGCACGAGCAGGAGCAGCGCGTCCATCCGATCCGGGTCCCAGATGCGCTGCATCATGCCCAGCGTTTCCTGCGTTCCATCGATCCACAGATTGTCGCTGTTCGCGCAAAAAAAGGGTCGGTCGCCCAGCAATTCACGCGCATGAATCAACCCGCCACCGGTCTCCAGCAGCTTGGCACGTTCATCCGACATCAGAAATTCAATGCCGCGACCATCGGCCTGCAGATGCGCTTCCACGGTGTCGGCCAGATAGTGGACATTGACGACCACCTTCCTGATGCCACCTGCCACCAGTCGGTCCAGCGCATGATCCATCAGCGCCTTCCCAGCGACCTTCACCAGCGGTTTAGGGCGGGTCGCGGTTAGCGGCCGCATCCTTTTGCCCAATCCGGCCGCCATCAGCATCGCCGTGTCGATCATGCGGGCACATGGTCCTGCAGAGCGTCGTGCCGCATTTCGGCGGGAATATTAGCGGCAAACCATAGCGCCACCGGAGCGAGCGCGGGATGGGCCAGGTCGCGTTCCAGCAAACCCCACATGCGTGGCAGAAATGACAGGTAGCGCGGCTTTCCGTCCCGTTTCCAAAGGCGCGTGAAGATGCCGATGATCTTCGCATTGCGCTGAGCGCCCAGCACCGCATAGGCCGCGTCGAAATCGGCGGGCGGGCTGGCGACCGCGCGGTAATGTTCCAGCATGGCGGCTTCCAGCGCAGGGGAAACGTCGCGCCGCGCATCCTGCAGCAGCGAAACCAGATCGTAAGCGGGGTGACCCGCCAGCGCATCCTGGAAGTCGAGCAAACCCAGGCCGTGCGCATCAGGCCGATCAATCAGCATGATATTTTCAGCGTGATAATCCCGCAGCACCGTCACGGCGGGGCTGGCGGATTGTTCCACGATAGGCAGCACCGCATCCCATGCTTTCGCATAGGCTTGCTCATCGACCGACAGGCCGATTGCGGGGCAATAATATTCGGTCAGCAAGCCTGCTTCGCGCTGGTACACCGCGCGATCATAGGGCGACAGGGTGCTGGCGGCGGGCAGCCGGTGCAAATCGGCGAGCAGATCGACGGCGCGCGTGTAGACATCAATCTCTTGCGCGGGCGATTCTTCCAGATGTTCCTTGACGCGCAGGTCGCCGAAATCCTCGATCAGGACCAGCCCTTGGTCCAGGTCACGCGCCAGAATATGGGGCGTGGCAAAGCCCTGCGTCTGGAGATGTTCCGCGATCAGGATGAAGGGGCGCGGATCTTCATGCGGTGGCGGCGCATCCATCAGCACGGCCCGCCGCGCGCCATCAACGACACGGAAATAGCGCCGGAAAGAGGCGTCCCCGGCAAGGGGCAGGATCGCCGCATGTTCCCATCCCGCGCGCGCAAGGAAGGCGGGAGCATCGGCGGGTGGGATCATATTTGCGACCATCGATCCGTCCAAGCGTCCGGCACGCACGCTGTCAAGCGCCTAGCGCCGTCGGGTTCAATGTCGATGTGGAGCCGCAGCGCGTCGGGCCATGCGTCGTCACCCAGCCGGTCCGGCCATTCGACGATGAGCAGGCTGTCCATCAGATATTCGTCCAGCGCCAGTTCCTCCGCCTCATCCGGGCTGTCTATCCGGTACAGATCGACATGGGCGACCGGCAGGCGAACGTCGGGCACGTCATAGGGCTGAACGATAGCGAAACTGGGACTGGGCGCTTCTTCTTCCAGCCCTAACCCTTCCAATATTCCGCGCGCGAGCGTGGTCTTGCCCGCGCCCAGGCCACCTTCCAGCGCGATCACATCGCCGATCCGGGCAAGTCCGGCGAGTTGGTGGCCCAGCGCGATCATGGCAGGCTCATCCTTCAGCAGGAGCGTAGCTTCAGCCACGGGGCAGTTCGATGATCGCCATGGTCCCCTGCCCCGGTTCCGACACAAGTTGGAGGCTGCCGCCATGGGCCTGTGCAAACTGTCTGGCGAGCGGCAGGCCGATCCCGGCCTTTTCCCCGCCGCGCGCCTGTTGTGCGCGGGCGGCTGCATCGAACAGGGTTGCCTGCCGCTGGGCGCTGATACCGGGGCCGTTATCGGATATCACCAGCCGTGCTCTTTCGGAACTGCCATCGCCATGCAGCAACACGCGCGCGCCTTTGCCGCTGTAGCAGACGGCGTTTTCCAGCAGTTGATCGATCGACTGGCCGATCCTGCGCCGGTCCCCGCGCACCGTTCCCAGCGTGTCCTGAAGCGACAGCGCAAGGTCGATGCCCTTGGACGTTGCATCGCCCCTGACCCGGTCCATGCTTTCCCGCGCCACTTCCGCCAGATCGACGGGGCTGAGTTCGATGGACAATGTCCCGGCTTCGCCCTGCGTCAGGTCCAGCACATTGTCGATCAGCATCGCCAGCCGGTTCGTGCTTTGCAGGATGCCGTCGACATAATCCCTGGCGGATTCGCCCAGTTCGCCCGCATAGCCCGCGCTCATCATCTCGGCGAAACCGGCGATGGTGGTCAGCGGCGTGCGCAATTCATAGCTCATATTCGTGACGAACGCGGTCTTGATCTTGTCCGCCTGTTCCAGCGCATCGTTGCGATCACGCAGCACTTGTTCGACGCGGCGGCTGTCGGTGACGTCCAGCATGGTGAACAGCGCATTGCCATCGGGCAGGGGAATCGCCGCGAATTCGAAGGTGCGCCCATCGGCAAAGCCGACATGCCCGACCCGCTGCTTCCTTTCCACCGTCGCGGCGCGCACCAGTTCCCGGACCAGATTGGCCTGCTGCGGCTTAGCAAGGCGCGACTGCACCGCGCGCATCAATTCATCGATGCGCGGATGTTTTGCCAGAAGTTCGTCGGAAATATCCCAGATCGAACGGAAGCGGCTGTTCCACAGTTGCAGCCGACCGTCGGATGAAAAGACGCCGATCGATTCGAACAGATTGTCGAACGTCGCCGTGCGCACCCGCAGCAGCGTATCGCGCGCGCTGGACAACTGGACCTGCTCCGTCCGATCCTCGAATATCAGCAGCAGCCCGCCATCGGGCAGCGGCTGGGCATAGACGCGCAAATGGGTGCCGTCCGCCAGCAGCCAGTTTTCTTCCAGGGGATCGGGCGAAAGGAACCAGTCGCGGCGTTCGGCGCGCCAGGCGGGGAAATCACGATGTTCCGGCAAGCGTCGGGTTTCCCGCATGCGGTCGAGCACCCGTTCGAACACCGGTTGGTCAGCCAGATGTTCCTGGTCCAAGCCGAAAAGGCTCATGAACGGCTGGTTCCAGAAACGCAGCGTCCGGTCCGAGCCGAATCGCGCCACGCCCGCCGACAGGCGATCCAGCAGGTCGCGCTGCGCCGCCTCCAGGCGACGATATTCGACCTTGGCCTGCTCCAGTTCATTCTGATCCACTGCAAAACCGGCGACGCCAGCGTCGCCCAGCGGAACGTCAACCACGCGCATGGTGCGCCGTTCGCCGTCTATGGTGGCCGGAACAATGCGCTCGACCGGTCGGCGTTCGGTCAACGCCTGTTCCGCTGCGGCCTGGGGCGTCAATATGCCTACCGTCTCGACCAGTTCGGTGCCGTTGGCGATCACCTCGCCCGCGCCTTCGCCATCCACGGCGCGAACATAGGCTGCGTTTACCAGGCTAAGGCGCATGTCAGCGGTACGGTGCCACATCGGGAAGGGTGCGGCCTCCACCAGCCCGGCCAAAGCCTCCAGCGCGTCGCGCAATTGTTCGACCCGCGCCTTGAGCGTCTGGATTTCCGACTGGCTGTCGGTTGCGTCAAATATCCAGAGGACGACCCCGCCGCTTTCCGCCAGCACTGGCCCGGCAGGCGCGCCGCGGACCAAAAGCAGCCGGGACGACCCTTCTCCCCTTATGGGCAGTGCGAAACTGCGGCCCGCGCGCTGGGTGGCGGCGATTTCCTGCGCCAGTGCCGCGGCGTCGGCTTGTTCCAGCCCGCCATCGGGCGCGGTAAGTTCGGAAACAAAGGACGGCACCCGGTCCTTGCCCAGCCATTTGGCGAGCCGGTCGGCAGCTTCAAGCCGTCCGTCGGCGTGGATGATGATCGGCGCGGCGGGCGCGGAAGCGAGCAGGCTGGTCAGCCGGTCGAGCTTGCCCTGCGCCTGCATCCCTTCGCGGCGCATCCTCTGGCCGCTGTACAGCGCCCAAATGGCCGCAGCGAGCCAGGCGGCCAGGACGACGCCCAGAATGATGGCGGCAAATGGGGTCAGCGACGTCATAGCGCCTGTTTCGTCCCCCTGCCGATCTGCATGCCCCTGATCATGATCAACAGGGGACTAGACCAAGTCGAAACCAGCGGGAAGCGTTCAGATGGAAAGAATTTCAGCGCGGGCGGGCGCGTCCATTTCAAAAACGCACCGCTCCACGAAAAAGGGGAGGCTTTCGCCTCCCCTTCGCATCCGATCAGTAGCGGTAATGATCCGGCTTGAACGGCCCTTCCGGCGTCACGCCGATATAGGCGGCCTGCTTGGGCGTCAGCTTCGAAAGCTTCACGCCCAGCTTTTCGAGGTGAAGCGCCGCGACCTTTTCATCCAGATGCTTTGGCAGGACGTAGACGTCGTTTTTGTAGGTGTCCGACTTGGTCCACAGTTCGATCTGCGCCAGCACCTGGTTGGTGAAGCTGGACGACATGACGAAGCTGGGGTGACCGGTCGCGCAGCCCAGGTTCACCAGGCGGCCCTTGGCAAGGACGATGATCTTCTTGCCATCGGGGAACTGCACTTCGTCCACCTGCGGCTTGATTTCGGTCCACTGCATGTTGTTGAGACCGGCAATCTCGATCTCACTGTCGAAATGGCCGATGTTGCAGACGATCGCCATATTCTTCATCGCGCGCATGTGATCGACCGTGATGACGGCTTCATTGCCGGTCGCGGTGACGAAGATGTCGGCGCGGGTCGCCGCTTCTTCCATCGTCACGACTTCATAGCCTTCCATCGCGGCCTGAAGCGCGCAGATGGGATCGACTTCGGTCACCAGCACGCGCGCGCCGCCGTTGCGGAGCGATGCCGCCGAACCCTTGCCAACGTCACCGAAGCCAGCGACGCAGGCGACCTTGCCGGCCAGCATGACGTCGGTGGCGCGGCGGATGGCGTCGACCAGCGATTCCTTGCAGCCATAGAGATTGTCGAACTTCGACTTGGTGACGCTGTCGTTGACGTTGATCGCCGGGAAGGGGAGCTTGCCCTTCTTCGCCAGCTCATACAGGCGGTGAACGCCGGTGGTCGTTTCTTCCGAAACGCCCTTGATGGCGGCGACCGTCTTGGTCAGGTAGCCCGGACGATCGGCCAGGAAGCGCTTGAGCGTGGCGACGAAGATTTCCTCTTCCTCATTACCGGGCGTGAACAGCTCTTCGCCTGCTTCGACGCGCGCGCCCCACAGGGCGAACATGGTGGCGTCGCCGCCATCATCCAGAATCATGTTGCAGGGCGTATCACCCCAGTCAAAGATGCGGATGACATAGTCCCAATATTCCTCCAGCGTCTCGCCCTTGACGGCGAAGACGGGAATCCCGCTGGCAGCGATGGCGGCAGCGGCGTGGTCCTGGGTCGAGAAGATGTTGCACGAGGCCCAACGGATTTCCGCGCCCAGTTCAGCCAGCGTCTCGATGAGAACGGCGGTCTGGATCGTCATGTGCAGCGACCCGGTGATGCGTGCGCCCTTCAGCGGCTTCGACGCGCCGAATTCCTGGCGAAGCGCCATGAGGCCGGGCATTTCGGTTTCGGCGATCTCGATTTCCTTGCGGCCAAAAGCGGCAAGGTTGATATCTGCGATCACATAGTCCTGCGCCTGGGTGGCGGGTGCGGTGGCCACGAGCCTGTCTCCATCGATCTAGAATGTGCCATGTCCGCTCGAACCAGACGAGACGGCGGCGATGGTCGGCGCTTTACCAACCGCCAACGATAATGGCAACGTCGATATAAAGATTTCTTTATGTGCGGATTGCGCGGGCGGTCAATTCGGATATCCCGCGCGCATTCAGGCAGAGCCTGCGCCACTGACCAGATGGGACGCATCGACCCCTGCGGCGGCATAGGCCGCGGCCCATTTCCGTTCCGGCGGCACGTCGAACAATATGTCGGCATGGCAGTCCACGGGGAACCAGCTTTCCCCGGTCATTTCCTGGTCCAGCTGACCCGCGCCCCAGCCCACATAGCCCAGCGCGACGATGTAGCGGCTCGGCCCGCGTCCTTCGGCAATGGCTTTCAATATCTCCAGCGATCCCGACAGCCCCCAGTCGGGACCTACCTGAACCATATCCTGTTCCTGCCAGTCGAGCGAGTGGAGCACGAACCCCCGCCGCGGCTCCACCGGCCCCCCTCTCACGACCGGGGTGTCCGGGACGTTGGCGGGGTCGATGTCGAAACTTTCGAGCAGGTCGTGCAGGCCCACGCCGTCAATTTCATCGCTGACTGCGATGCCCAGTGCGCCATTTTCATCATGCACGCACACCGCCACGACGGAATGATCAAAGCGTGTATCCTCCATACCTGGCAGGGCGAGAAGGAACTGACCGACATAGGAACGAGGCTGGTTCATGACATGAATATACGCCCCTTCGCGCCGTTGCCAATGGCAGGTTGTCGCCGGGATGAGGCAGAGCGGCACGTTCCGCCTATTTCGACAGGAAGATCGCGCCAGAACAGAGGCGGGCGTCTTTCTTCCTTCATCTATCTACGGTAGCAAGGATCGATGACGAAAAGCATCGGCAGCGCGGTGGTCGCGCAACTTGAGCAGATATATCAGGCGTCCATCGGAAATCTGCGCGACGCGATGCAGGCCTACGCCCAGGATGGCAGCCTGCCCCCGGCAGAAGCCCGGCAGGACGGTCGGTTCTGCTATCCCGAACTGCGCATCACCCATAAGGCCGAAACGGATGCGCCGCCGCCCGGTCGGTCCTTTGCCCGTCTTTCAAAGCCGGGGCGTTATGTGACCACGGTCACGCGCCCGGCCATGTTCGCCGACTATCTGGCCGAACAGCTTGACCTGCTGGTCCGCGATTATGGTGTGGAGATCGAAACGGCGATCAGCGACCAGCTTATCCCCTTCCCCTATGTTCTCGACGGGTTGGACATTACCGCGCTGGACGGGATACCCCCCACGGAACTCGCGCGCCATTTTCCGGCAACCGAACTGGCGGAGATCGGGGACGAGATCGCCGATGGGCTGTTCATGCCCGACGCGGATGGCCAGCGACCGCTCGCCCTGTTCGATGGTCTGCGCACCGATTTTTCCCTGGCGCGGCTCAAACATTATACCGGCACGCCTGCGGAGGATGTTCAGCGCTACATCCTGTTCACCAACTATCATCGCTATGTCGACGAATTCGTGCATTGGGCGTGCGAGCAATTGCAGCGGGACGACAGACCCTACACTGCCCTTTCTGGCGCCGGGGGCGTCTATGTTACGCGGGAAACAGCCGACCCGGCGCGCATGATCGCCGATAGCGCCTGGCGCAAGCATCAGATGCCGGCCTATCACCTGATCGCGCCCAACCGTAACGGCATCACGCTGGTCAACATCGGCGTCGGTCCCGCCAATGCAAAGACGATCTGCGACCATCTGGCCGTGTTGCGCCCCGAAGCATGGCTGATGATCGGGCATTGCGGTGGCCTGAGGCCCAGCCAGCGAATTGGTGACTATGTCCTTGCCCACGCCTATCTGCGCGATGACAAGGTGCTGGACGCGATGCTGCCACCGGAAATTCCAGTGCCCGCCATTGCGGAAGTCCAGGTCGCCTTTGCCAAAGCGGCACAGGCGGTGCTGGGGGGAAGCGGCGAGGAAGATTTCAAGCGCCGTTTACGCACCGGAACCGTCGTCACCACCGACGACCGCAATTGGGAACTGCGTTATTCCAGCTCCGCCCTGCGCTTCAGCCTGTCGCGCGCCGTCGGGATCGACATGGAGTCGGCCACCATCGCCGCGCAGGGCTATCGGTTCCGCGTGCCTTATGGAACGCTGCTGTGCGTGTCGGACAAGCCGATCCATGGCGAGCTGAAACTGCCGGGACAGGCCAACCGCTTTTATGAGGAGGCGATCGCCGGGCATCTGCGCGTCGGATTGATGACGTGCGAACTGCTGCAGCAGGAAGGGCCGAAGCTGCACAGCCGGAAATTGCGCGCGTTCAACGAGCCGCCCTTCCGTTAAGCCCCTCTCAATTGGTGAGGAAGTCCACCATCGCCTGCCCCAACTCCTTGCGGGTGACGGCGTTCATGTGGTTGCCGGGAATTTCGACATATTGGCCGTTTGGCAGAATGTCGGCCAGTTCCTGCGCGACGCCATTGTCCTGATCGTCAGCGCCGCAGATAATGGCCGTCGGCTGACCAAAGCTGCCGATGGTCTTAGCTGGCGTATCCACAAAAGTGTTCAGGATATGGAGCATGGCGACGGGATCACCCTTGGTCGTTTTCAGGAAGGCTTCCGTCATCCATTCCGACGTGCCGCGTTCGAAACTCCCCAAATTGGTCAGGACGTTGCGATAATAGCCGCCCTTGTCCAGCGTGTGGACCAGCCCGCGCAATCCCATGCCCGCCAGGATCACGCGGCGTGGCGTTGCGCCACGGGCGAGCATGCGTACCGTCGTGCGCGCGCCCAATGAATATCCGCCCAGGTCATAATCCTTGAGGCCCAGCTGATCGATCAGTGCCAGTCCGTCATCCGTCAGTGCGTCCGGCGGATAGGCAGCGGCGTCATGAGGTTTCCCACTTTCGCCATGCCCGCGAAGGTCGGGCAGGATCAGGCGGAACCCCGCCTCGACCAGCTTCGCCGCATGTCCGTAACGCACCCAGTTGGTGGCGGCGTTGGAAAAATAACCATGGATCAGCACCAGGTCCCGCCCCTCACCCGCGATATGCACGGCTATGGGCAGCCCCCCCAGCCCTTCAATTTCATGCTTTTCAAATTGCAGGTCGGTCATAGGCTGGGGTCCCTTGGCTGGTCCGCGTCCGATATGGATTCGCCCCCGGCTTGTCGAGGCCCGGACGCACCCGGTAAGAACAAGGCAATCGCCGCGCCGATCTGTGCTGCTGCCAGGTCCTTCTGCGGGTCCCAGACATCGCCTTGCTGGCCATTATACCAGTCGGCGGTTTCCCCGGCGGCGAGCAGGGTCAGCAGCCATTCGAATATTTCGTAAAGCGCGCCGATGAAACCCACGGCCATGAAGGCGAAGCACAGGCTCCAGCGAGGGCGCACGCCCCCATAGCGGCGCACGATCTGCGCGAACGGGGCCGTCATCAACAGTCCAAAGGCGAAATGGACGAACCGGTCATAGCCGTTGCGCCGCCAGCCCAGACTGGTGGAAATATCATGCCCGCTGATGGCGCGCGCCCAATCGTCGTAAGGCACGTAGGAATAGATGTAGCGCCCACCCAATGTGTGCAGCAGCAGGAACAGCAATATATAGGCGACCGCACCGTTGGACAGCGGCCAGCGACGGAGCAGCCGCGGCGCGACGAGCGCCAGGACGAATGTCGGTCCATGCTGCAACGGGGCCAGTTCCGGGAATGGCTGGTCGATGTTCGCCGCGCCAATGGCGACGACCAGCAACAGGATCATCCGGCGCTGCGCGACTGGAACCGATTTCCAGACAGCGACAGCGCCGGAGATCATCGAAAGGACTTAGCCCTTCTTGAGGTGACGGCGGCCCAGCAGCTCTGCGATCTGCACCGCGTTGAGCGCCGCGCCCTTGCGCAGGTTGTCGCTGACGCACCAAAGCGACAGGCCGTTGTCGACCGTTGAATCTTCACGCACGCGGCTGATGAAGGTGGCGTAATCCCCGACGCATTCGACCGGCGTGACGTAGCCACCGTCCTCACGCTTGTCGACGAGCATCACGCCCGGCGCTTCGCGAAGGATGTCCTGTGCTTCCTTGGCCGAAATCTCGTTCTCGAACTCGATGTTCAGCGCTTCGGAATGGCCGACAAAGACCGGCACGCGAACGCAGGTTGCGGTCAGCTTGATCTTGGGATCGAGAATCTTCTTGGTTTCCGCGACCATCTTCCATTCTTCCTTGGTCGAACCATCGTCCAGGAAGACATCGATGTGCGGGATCACGTTGAAGGCGATCTGCTTGGTGAACTTCTTGGCCACGGCCGGATCGCCGACGAAGATGTTGCGCGATTGCTCGAACAGCTCATCCATGCCTTCCTTGCCCGCGCCCGACACCGATTGATATGTCGCGACGACGACACGCTTGATCTTCGCGGCGTCGTGCAGGGGCTTGAGGGCCACGACCATCTGCGCGGTCGAGCAGTTGGGGTTGGCGATGATATTCTTCTTCTTATAGCCGTCGATCGCGTCGGGGTTCACTTCCGGCACGATCAGCGGCACGTCCGGGTCCATGCGATAGAGCGAGCTGTTGTCGATCACGACACAGCCAGCCGCAGCCGCCTTGGGCGCATATTCAGCCGTCGGGCCAGAGCCTGCGGCGAACAATGCGATGTCCCAACCGGTGAAGTCGAAATGTTCGATATTCTTGCATTTGAGCGTCTTGCCGCTGTCACCGAAATCGATTTCGGTGCCGTGGGACCGGGGCGATGCAACCGCCGCGATCTCGTCAATCGGGAACTCGCGCTCGGCGAGAATGGTCAGCATTTCGCGGCCCACATTGCCCGTGGCACCAACGACGACGACCTTGTAACCCATGACTAAAGACTCCACTCCATGCAAAATTGCGCAAGGGCGCGCCATAGCGATGCAGCCGAAATTGTCCAGCATGAAGCGGCTTTGTCCCGACAAAGCGGCACTTTTGCGCATTCAAACTATTGGACCGGCGCTTGCTCCGCCGCCCCATGCCGGGCCAGGAAATCCTCAATCGTGCGCCATAGATGAACGCTGATGCCCGGCCCGCCCACGCGATGGGTTTGTCCGGGATAGACCATCATTTCGAACGGAACCGCAGCGGACTGCATCCTGGCGATCAACGCGGTCGCATTGTCGAACACGACATTGTCATCCGACATGCCGTGGATGACCAGCAACGGATCCTTGATCTTCACCGCCTCGTCCACCGCGCCCGATGCCGGATAAGCACTGGGCTTGTCCTGCGGCATGCCCAGATAGCGTTCGGTATAATGGGTATCATATAGCTCCCACCGAGTGACTGGCGCGCCGGCGACGGCTGCGGAAAACACGCCCGGCGCCTTTTCCAGCAGTTTGAGCGACAGATAACCGCCATAGGACCAGCCATAGGTCGCGATCCGCGCAGGATCGACATAGGGCTGCGATTTCAGCCACTCCACGCCCTTCAACTGATCCTCGACTTCGACAGTGCCCATGGCGCGATACAGATGATCTTCGAAAGCCTTGCCGCGATCAGGCGTGCCGCGATTATCGATGGCGAAGACGATCCAGCCGCGATCGACCAGATATTGATAGACGGGTGAGTTCCACTGATTGGTGACGACCCGTCCCGCGCCCGGCCCGCCATAATGGATCATGAACACGGGATAGCGCTTCCCCGGCTCAAGTGGCGGCGTCATGATGCGGGTGTACAGCGTCGACCCATCCGCCGCCTTCACCGTGCCGAAGCGTGTGGGAACATGGCTGGAAAGGTAAGGCGCATAGGGGTGATCGCCCGTGATCGCATTTTCGGACAGCCAGCGAACCCGCTTTCCATCCACGTCCGCAAGGTAAAGCTGCCTTGGCTGGTCACTATTGCTGCGAGCCACCACAAGGCGCGTCGCCGCCCCGTCCATCACCGCGTCGTTCCACCAGCCATTGCTGGTGAGCTGGCGAACGGGACCACGGCCATTGAGGGGCGCGGCATAGAGCTGTTGCTCCAGTGGCGTTTCCCGGTTGCCCGTGAAATAGGCGATGCCCCTATCCTCATCCACGCCGACCAGATCGCGGACTTCCCATTCGCCACTGGTAAGCGCGGTCCATCGCTGCCCCTGGACATGATAGAGATGGCCATGGCCGCTCTTTTCCGACCACCAGATAAAGCTGCCGTCGCCAAGGCTGTGGAAATTGTTGGACAGGTTGATCCAGCTCTTCGCCTTTTCCGTCAGCACGGTCCTGGCCTTGCCCGTCAGGGGATCGACCGCCAGCAGGTCCAGCGTCTTTTGATCCCGGCTCTGGCGCTGGACATAGAGCGTCCTGCCATCCTTCGACCAGTTCACGCGGGCCAGGTATATGTCGGCATCCTTGCCCAGGTCGACCTTTACCTGGCCGGACCCATCAGGCCTCATCACATACAGATCGACCAATGCGTTGGGCGAACCGGCAGCGGGATAGCGTTGCTGATAGACTCTGGTCCCTTCGCCGCCGATGGCGGTGCGGGTGACGATGCCGACCGGGCTTTCATCGACGCGGGCCACGGCGATCATCCGGTCGTCGGGTGACCACCAATAGCCGGTGCGGCGATCCATTTCCTCCTGCGCGACAAACTCTGCCACGCCCCAGCTGACCGTGTCGCTGGCGCCTTGCGTCAACTGCCGTTCCTGTCCGCCGACTGGCTGGACGAACAAGTTGCCGCCGCGCACGAACGACACAAAGCCGCCCTTGGGGCTGACAACGCCGTTCAGTTCCCCGTCGGACGTATGGGTCAGGCGGGTGACATTGCCATCCAGTCCCGCCAGGTACAGATCGCCATCCACCGGAACCAGGATCGACTTTCCGTCGGGCGACCAATCGTAACTGACGATCCCGGTGCTGCCCGCGACGGAACGGTCGCGTTCGCGCTGCATCTTTTCCGCTTCGGACAGATCGGCGCCGCTGCCCGTCTTTCGGGAATCGACGAGCATCCGTTCCGCGCCAGTCCTGCTGTCGATTGCCCAGAGGTCGAGCCGCTCCTTGTCATCCACGCGGGGCTTTAGCAGGGTGATAAGACTGCCATCGGGCGATATCTTCAGGGCACGGGGTTGAGGGCCGGACAAGTCAGGGCTCGCAAAAACGCGCTCCAAGGTCAGCGCTTCATCCGCATGCGCCGACATCGGGGTCAGCGCCAGCATCGCCCCCGCCGCAACGCCGCTCTTTATAGTCGCGGACATCGTCATCCTTTCGCCTTGGCCGCACGGCGGCAGCCCGAAATCCAGACGTGAAGGATTAACGCGGCGGGGATGAAAAGATCAATGCGGGGAAATTATATTTCCTGCCATGGCGGTCATGCCATGGTGGGCGCGACAGGGATTGAACCTGTGACCCCACCCGTGTGAAGGGTGTGCTCTACCGCTGAGCTACGCGCCCCCTGAAAGGAGGATGCGGCCATTGGCACCCGGCTTTGTTCCTGTCAAGCCCAGCTCTGTTTCTGTCAAAGTTCGACCGGGACCGCTGGCAAAAATGGCTTTGCTCGTCATTTATGCACTGTCTATAGAAGGCGCGTCCCACAGGAGCTTTCACCCATGCGTCAGACCATTGCCCTGCTGCTCGCAGGGTTGATCCTATCCTCAGTCACCGCCTGCAACATGGTGCAGGGCGCCGGTCGCGACATCGAATCGGTCGGTCGCGCGGGTAAAGACGCGATGCATTAAAGGCGCGGCTCAGCCCGCCCTGCTCATCATTTTATTGAAGCACAGGGTTTGACAACCCGGCGCTTCGTTCCAGGCGAACGCCGTCGCAGTCCGGTTCTCCACACTGGCACGGAGCGAGGGTATAGCGCGTGCCGCACATCACCAGCACGTCATGGTCAAAAGAATAGTTGGAGATCCCCGCCCGCTCGACCTTCTCCCTGGCTCTGGTCTTGAGAGACATATGCAACCTCTTTTCATTGCCCGGGCATGATCCGTTTCGCATCGCACAATGTCAATTAACCGGGGTTGGTTCCTGGATGGAATGTCATATTCCATCGGCCAAATGAAACGTCCTGGCGCGCTATCGCCTGACGCTTGCGCGGCGGCTCCTTCGCCACCATATGCCGCGCCATGAACGATCAACAATCGAGCAGCTTTCCCGTCTGGCACGGGACCACCATCATGTCGGTACGCAAAAATGGGAAAGTGATCGTCGCGGGCGACGGGCAGGTTTCCATGGGCCAGACCGTGATGAAGCCCAACGCGCGGAAGGTCCGCCGCCTGCATGACGGATCGGTCATCGGCGGATTCGCGGGCGCAACCGCCGATGCGTTCACCCTGTTTGAACGGCTGGAAGCGAAGCTGGAGCGGCATAATGGCCAGCTCATGCGCGCCGCCGTCGAACTGGCCAAGGATTGGCGCACGGACAAATATCTGCGCAATCTGGAAGCGATGATGATCGTCGCTGACAAGGATGTGACGTTGATCCTGACCGGCAATGGCGACGTGCTGGAACCGATCGGCGGGGTCGCGGCGATTGGGTCCGGCGGTAACTTCGCCCTGGCTGCCGCGCGCGCTCTTGTGGAATATGAGGAAGACGCCGAAACCCTGGCGCGCAAGGCGATGGCGGTGGCGGCGGACATCTGCGTCTACACCAACGACCAGCTGGTGGTCGAAGAATTGCCATCGGCATCCTGATCCCCGGTTGGGGCTGCGCCCCCGTTCTTCAAATAAAGCCATGCCCTTCGACAATCACAGGGCGAACGGATTTCCAGAGATATGAACGACAATCTGACCCCGAAAGCCATCGTCGCCGCGCTGGACGCGCACATCATCGGCCAGGCCGATGCAAAGCGCGCCGTCGCCGTTGCCCTGCGCAACCGCTGGCGACGCCTGCGCCTCTCGCCCGATTTGCGAGATGAGGTCACGCCAAAGAATATCCTGATGATCGGCCCCACGGGGTGCGGCAAGACCGAAATCAGTCGCCGTCTGGCCAAGCTGGCGGATGCGCCGTTCGTGAAGGTGGAAGCGACCAAATTCACCGAAGTCGGCTATGTGGGCCGCGACGTGGAACAGATTGTGCGCGATCTGGTCGAGGAAGCGGTCCGCCTGGAAAAGGATCGCCGTCGTGAGGCCGTGCGCGAAGCCGCGTCCGAAGCTGCCATGGGCCGCCTGCTCGACGCGCTCACCGGCAAGGAAGCGAGCGAGGCCACCCGCCTGTCCTTCCGCCAGCGGATCGAAGGCAACCAGATGAACGATGTCGAGGTGGAAGTGGAGGTCGCCGACAGCCCTTCCATGCCGATGGAAATTCCCGGCATGGGCGGTCAGGTCGGCATGATCAACCTGTCCGACATGATGTCCAAGGCGTTCGGCCAGACCCAGAAGAAGCGTCGCAAACTGCGCGTCGCCGAAGCATGGGACAAGCTGGTCGAGGAGGAGCAGGACAAGCGCCTGGATCAGGACGATGTCGCCCGCGTCGCCATCGCCAGCGCCGAACAGAATGGCATCGTGTTCCTGGACGAAATCGACAAGATCGCCGTCAGCGACGTGCGCGGCGGGTCCGTCAGCCGTGAAGGCGTGCAGCGCGACCTGCTGCCGCTGATCGAAGGGACGACGGTTTCGACCAAATATGGCCCGTTGAAGACCGACCATATCCTGTTCATCGCGTCAGGCGCATTTCATGTGGCAAAGCCTAGCGACCTGCTGCCAGAGCTTCAGGGGCGATTGCCGATCCGGGTGGAACTAAAGGCGCTGACCGAAGATGACTTCGTCGCGATCCTGTCCGACACGAAGGCGAGCCTGGTCGCGCAATATCGCGCATTGCTCGCGACCGAAGGCGTCACCATCGACCTGACACCCGAAGGCATCCGCGCCGTCGCCCGGATCGCCGCCGAGGTGAATGGGGAAGTGGAAAATATCGGCGCCCGGCGGCTTCAGACCGTGATGGAAAAGCTGCTGGAAGATGTCAGCTTCGACGCAGAGGATCGCGCAGGCGAAACTCTGGTCATCGACCCGGCCTATGTCGAAAAGCAGCTGGGCGACGTGGCGCGCAACACGGACCTTAGCAAATATGTGCTGTAGCTAAGACGGAGTGCGCTTAACCGGAATCACCTCGTTCGGGCTGAGTTTGTCGAAGTCCTTCTCTTTGCTTCCAACGCGAAGCACCTGGAGAAGTAGAGCCCTTCGACAAGCTCAGGGCGAACGAGAACAGTGATCACGATCCGGCGCTCGTTGCTCTAACAGTTCCCGTCCCGCGATCGAAATTCAGTACGAACGCCCAACCAGCACGCGTTCCACCGCCTTCTCACCTGTAAAGATGCATGCGCCATCGGCAGCTTCAGCATCGACCGGCACGTTACGCAGCGTCAGCTTTTCGCCCTTCAGCCATTCGATGACCTTGTCGAGCGCGGGGCCGGTCGGTTTTGCCCATTGCACCAGCGCCCAGCCCTGTTTCTTGCTGGCCGCGAAATAGGCTTTGAGCGCATCGAGTGACGTGATCGACCGATCGATGCTGCCATGCAGCCGTGCCTGAGCGTCGGCAAAAAGCGCCTGCTGGATTTCCTCCAGCATGGATGCAGCCTGACCGATAAAGGCGTCTTTCCCCACCACCTGGCTGTCGAGCTTGCCGTCCTCACGATACAGGCGGTCGCGCCGGATGACCGAGACATTGCCGCCAGCAACATCCCGACCACCCACTTCGATCACGATCGGCGCGCCCTTCTTCACCCAGCCCCAGCGCTTGTTCGCAGCCTTGGCCGGGCGTCGGTCGAGCAGCGCGCGCACGGGTTCGCGAAACACATCCTGCTGGTTGAGCGCGGTGACCAGATCGTGGCAATAGGCGATAATCGCCGCATCTTCGTCATTGTCGCGCAGCATCGGGACGACAACGATCTGATAGGGCGCCAGACGCGGCGGCACGCGCAATCCGTCATCATCGCCATGCACCATGATCAGACCCCCGATCATGCGGGTCGACATGCCCCAGCTGGTCGTCTGCGCAAGTTCCTGGGCGCCTTCGGCATTCTGGAACTTGATGTTCTGCGCAGATGAAAAGGTCGTGCCCAGGAAGTGGGACGTGCCTGCCTGCAACGCCTTGCCGTCCTGCATCATCGCTTCAATGGAATAGGTCGCCACCGCGCCAGGGAAGCGCTCATTCTCCGGCTTTTCGCCTGCGATGACAGGCATGGCCACGCATTCTTCGGCAAAGCTGCGATAGACTTCCAGCATCTTCATCGTCTCTTCCACCGCCTCTTCGACGCTGGAATGAGCGGTGTGCCCTTCCTGCCAGAGGAACTCGGCGGTGCGCAGGAACATGCGCGTGCGCATTTCCCAACGGACAACATTGGCCCACTGGTTGATCAGGACAGGGAGGTCGCGCCAGCTCTGCACCCAGCGGGAAAAGGCCGCGCCGATGACCGTTTCGGACGTGGGACGCACGACCAGCGGTTCTTCCAGCCTGGCGTCCGGGTCGGGCACCAGCTTGCCATCCTTCTGGATCAGACGGTGGTGTGTGACGACCGCCATTTCCTTGGCAAAGCCATCGACATGCTCCGCCTCTTTTTCAAAATAGGAAAGCGGGATGAAGAGCGGGAAATAGCAGTTTTCATGGCCGGTCGCCTTGATGCGATCGTCCAGCAGCTTTTGAATGCGTTCCCATATGCCATAGCCCCAGGGGCGAATGACCATGCACCCGCGCACGCCGCTTTCCTCCGCCATGTCGGCTTCGGAAATAACGGCCTGATACCAGGCGGCGAAATCCTGTTCGCGGGTAACGGAAAGGGCGTGCTTCAATGGGGACCGACCTTGATCTTCATTCTAAAGGATGGCGCGCCATAAGCGAAGCGCGCCGTCCCGTCGACCCCGAACGCGCGCCTCAGCTCAGCTTGTCGATCTTGGCGTTGAGAGCGGCGAGCTGTGCTTTCAACAGAGCGATCTCATCATCCTTGCTCTCTTCCGATGCCGTCGCTTCCGGGGTTGGCGCAGGGGCAGCGCCCGGAACGCCGGGCATGCCGGGCGCGTTTCCAAAGGCATTCGCCGCCGCTTCGAACATCTGCATGTTCCGCTTTGCAATCTCCGCCAGCGGACCACCGCCAAAAGCGCCTTTCATCGCCTCCTGAAACTGCATCTGGTTCTTGCGAAACGCGTCCATCGACGATTCCAGATATTGCGGCACCATCGACTGCATCGAATCGCCATACATGGAAATCAGCTGGCGCAGGAAATTTACCGGCAGCATGTTCGTGCCCCGCTGTTCTTCCTCCATGATGATTTGGGTCAGGACATTATGCGTAATATCTTCTCCGCTCTTCGCATCCACGACCACGAACTCGCGCCCCTCACGAGTCATTTGTGACAACAGATCGAGCGTGATGTAACTCGACGTTTCCGTGTTATAGAGCCGTCGGTTCGCATATTTCTTGATAATGACCGGATCTGATAGATTTGCGGTCTTGGTTTTGGCCATGGATTCCTCTCCCACACCTGTACTTTCCGCATTAGCACATAGCCTTGCCGCGCCGCAACATGGGCCGCGGCCATTGCCCCTGTTTCTCAGTATTTTATGGCGCGAAACCGAGGGGAGTCCCGAATTGAGACGTGCGGCGTTCCAGGGACTGCGCAAATATCAGGAGGCAGTCCGTCCTCCGCCTTCCCCTGCGCCGCCGCCTTTCGCAACTGCGGGGAGTGCCAGATTGCTGCGCTTTGGCCGGGATAATGGCCGTGCGCCGGTCGTTTTCGTGCCGTCACTGATCAATCCGCCGCAAGTGCTCAACCTGTCGAAGCAGCAGTCCATGCTGCGCCATATGGCCGCAGCAAAACATGACGCCTATCTGGTGGATTGGGGGCGTCCGGGGAAGGACGACAGGCTTCTGGGACTAGATGGGCACATCACCGAACGGTTGCTCCCCATGTTCGCCGCCCTGCCCCGCCCGCCTATCCTGGTTGGCTACTGCCTGGGCGGCAGCCTGGCGCTTGGCGCAGCGGCGGTCATGGAGGTGCGGGGCGTAGCGACCATTGCCGCGCCATGGCAGTTTGACGGCTTTCCCGCGGCCGACCGGGAGTTGATCGCTTCGCTTTGGAACAGCGCCAAGCCGACGTGCGAAAGGCTGGGTTATGTTCCGATGGAAGTCCTCCAATCGGGATTTTGGGCGCTCGACCCAGCACGCACAATTCAGAAATATGCCGCCTTTACCGCAATGGAGGCGGGTTCGGACGCTGAACATGCGTTTCTTGCCGTGGAAGATTGGGCCAATGGCGGCGCGCCGCTCAGCTTCGCCGCAGGCCAGGATTTGTTTGAAGGCTTCTATGGCGCGAACCAGCCCGGTCGCCTGGACTGGCGAGTCGGCGGCACGCGCGTGGACCCCGGCGCGCTTGCCTGCCCCACCCTTTCGATCCGGTCATCCACGGACCGAATCGTGCCTGCCAGCGCCGCTCCGGCTCTTGATGGCGGGTTCACGCTGGACCTTGGCCATGTGGGCATGATCGTGGGAAGCAAAGCACGCAACCTGTTGTGGGATCCCCTTTCCGAGTGGCTTTCCACCCATGGGGGATGATGATAAGGCGACCCCAAAATTGGATCATTAACAAGGATTGAGACTTTGTCAGACATCGTCATCACCGCCGCAAAGCGCACCGCTGTAGGTAGCTTCATGGGGGCCTTCGGCTCCACTCCCGCCCACGAACTGGGCCGGGTCGCCATCGTTGCGGCGCTCGCTCAGGCAGGTGTGTCGCCGGACGAAGTGGACGAAGTTCTTCTGGGCCAGATCCTGACCGCTGGCCAAGGTCAGAACCCCGCGCGTCAGGCGGCGGTGAACGCTGGCATTCCCGTTGAACGGACCGCCATGGGCCTTAATCAGTTGTGCGGTTCGGGCCTGCGTGCCGTCGCTCTTGCCGCGCAGGCGATCAAGGCTGGCGACGCGCGCATCATGGTTGCAGGCGGTCAGGAAAACATGTCGCTGGCCCCGCACGCCCAATATATGCGCGCCGGCGCGAAAATGGGGCCGATCACCCTGATCGACACAATGACGCATGATGGCCTGACCGACGCCTTCCACAATTATCATATGGGCGTGACCGCTGAAAATCTGGCGGAAAAATACCAGATCAGCCGCGAAGCGCAGGACCGTTTCGCTACCGGCAGCCAGAACAAGGCCGAAGCCGCCCGTGCATCTGGCCGGTTCAAAGATGAAATCGTGCCCGTCACGGTCAAGGGTCGCAAGGGCGACACCATCGTCGACGCGGACGAATATATTCGCGCCGGGGCCACCTATGACGCGATGCAGGCCCTGCGCCCGGCGTTCAAGAAGGATGGCACCGTGACGGCCGGCAATGCCAGCGGGATCAACGACGGGGCCGCTGCGCTGGTCGTGATGAGCGCGGAAGAAGCGGCCCGGCGCGGCGCGCCTGTGCTGGCGCGCATCGCCAGCTTCGCCACCTGCGGCGTCGATCCTGCCATCATGGGCATCGGTCCGGCCCCGGCTACGCGCAACGCGCTGGCGAAGGCTGGCTGGTCACTCGCCGACCTTGACCTTATCGAAGCCAATGAAGCGTTCGCGGCGCAGGCACTGGCGGTTGGTCAGGAACTGGGCTGGGACCCGGACAAGGTCAATGTGAACGGCGGGGCCATCGCCATCGGGCATCCTGTGGGCGCATCGGGCGCGCGCGTGCTGACCACCTTGCTTTATGAAATGCAGAAGCGCGACGCGAAAAAAGGCCTTGCGACCCTGTGCGTCGGCGGCGGCATGGGCGTATCCATGTGCGTTGAGCGCTGATCCTGCTATCTAAGCATAATGGGCCGCCGCTCTCACCCGTGGGATCGGCGGCCTTTCTTTTTCGCTCGGCCTAGCTCCAGACCCGGTCAAAGCGCGACCCAAGGCCCGTCAGCAACTCATATTGCGACAGGTTGGAAATAGCGGCGGCCTTCGGCAGCGCATAGTCGATTTCCATCCAGTCCCCCTCTGCGGCATGGGGCGATCCGCTCACATCCACGGCGATCAGGTCCATCGACACTCGCCCCACGACTGGCATGTCGGCCCCTTCAAATGACGCTCGTCCCCCCGCCGAAAAGCCGCGCAGATATCCATCCGCATAGCCAAGGTTCAGCACAGCGATCTCCATATCACGCCCGGCCAAGTGGGTGGCGTTGTAGCCGATCGTGTCACCAGCCAGCACGCGCCGCCTTTGCAATATCTGCGCCTGGGGAAATACGACCTGCGCGACAGCATCTTGCGCTTCGGGACGGGGGATGCCGCCATACAGCGCGAGGCCGGGCCGGGTGAGGTCGAATGCGTAACTGTCGCCCAAACATATGCCCGCACTATTGGCCAAGCTGTAGCGTGCGGCAGGAACATGCTCTTTCAGCGCCCTGAACCGGATCAATTGAGTGGCGGTCAGCGGCGTGTCATCGTCCGCCGAGGCGAGATGGCTGAGGAGTGTTTCCACATTCAGCCCCGCAGTCTGCGCTGCGACATCGGCCCGCCAATCGAGACCAAGCCGGTTCATCCCGGTATCGACCATCACATCGCATGAGCCGCCGCCTGCGGCTTTCCATCGCGCGATCTGGACCGGCGTGTTCAGCACGGGACGCGCCCGCGAACGTAGCGCCACGGGCATGTCCTCTTCCCGCACGCCGTGCAGCACCGACAGTGCGATGCCCTGTTCCAGCAGCGGTTCGACAATGGCCGCCTCTGCCCAGTTGGACACGAAAAAATCGCGACAGCCCGCTTTGACCAGGCGACGCATCACTTCCACGGCGCCTGCGCCATAGCCGTCCGCCTTGATTGCCGCGCCACAGGCAGCGGCTCCGCTGCGGCGTTTCAACCATGCCCAGTTGGATATGAGCGCATCGCCATCCAGACGGAGGCGCAACGGAGCAGTAAAAACGGTCATCGCGCCGCGATAGCCCTATCCATTCCGCCCGTCGAGCCATCCATTCTCGAACCAGCGGCAGGGCAAACAGCAACGCGGAAAGGCGTCTTCACTCTTCCGCGTTGCTGTTCGCTGCGTCGCGCTTATTCCAGTTCGAGGATGATTGCGTCCACCGGCAGGCTTTCGCCCTGCGCCGCCGACACGCTCTTCACCACGCCCGCTTTCTGCGCGCGTAGGATGTTTTCCATCTTCATGGCCTCGATCACCGCAAGCGGCTGGCCAGCCTCTACCTTGTCGCCTTCCTTGACGTTCAGGGCGACCAGCAGGCCAGGCATCGGACAGATCAGGAAGCGGGACAGGTCCGGCGGGATCTTTTCGATCATATGCTTGGCGTGTGGCGCGGCATGGGCAGGCAGGATGCGCAGCTTGTGGCTGGCGCCATGCGTCGTCAGTATGAATCCGGCGCGAACCGGCGCGATCTTGACTGCCAGATCTTCCTCGCCAAACTCCGCATCGATCAATCGGTCGCCGGGCGTATATTCCAGCGCCATGTCGATCGCTTCGCCATCGACGGTCACATCGTCACCATCGATGGAGACATCATGCACGACATCGCCGATCTTGACCTGCCAGCCCGTCGGTGCACGGAGCTTCTTCCCAAGCTGCCCGTCGATGCGGCGGGCGCGATCGGCCTGCGCCATCGCTGCAAAAGCGCCAATCGCGGCCAAGCGCTTCAGCAAGGTTTCGGACGCGGGCGCGCCGGTGAAACCCTCTGGATATTCCTCCGCGATGAAGCCGGTCGTGATATTGCCCGAACGGAAACGTTCATGCTGCATCAGCGCCGACACGAAATCGATATTGTGGCCCGGACCTTCAATTTCGAACTGGTCGAGCGCCGTGATCTGCTTGTCGATGGCTTCCAGGCGGGTCGGCGCCCAGGTAATCAGCTTGGCGATCATTGGGTCATAGAACATCGACACCTCGCCGCCTTCGACCACACCGTCGTCCACGCGGACGCCATTGCCGGTTTCAGGTGGATTGTAACGGATCAGGCGACCCGTCGATGGCAGGAAGCCCCGATAAGGATCTTCGGCATAGACGCGGTTTTCGATCGACCAGCCGTTGATCTTCACATCTTCCTGACGGAAGCTCAGTTCCTCGCCATTGGCGACACGGATCATCTGCTCGACCAGATCGACGCCGGTGATCTCTTCGGTCACCGGATGCTCGACCTGTAGCCGGGTGTTCATCTCCAGGAAGTAGAAGCCATCGCCGGTCTTGTCCTCACCCGACACGATCAGTTCGACCGTGCCCGCGCTGAAATAGCCGACCGCGCGCGCCAGAGCGACGCACTGCTCGCCCATTTTCTTGCGCATTTCCGGGGATACGAACGGCGAAGGCGCTTCCTCGACCACCTTCTGGTGGCGGCGCTGGATAGAGCATTCGCGTTCGTTCAGGTAGACGATGTTGCCATGCTGGTCGCCCAGCACCTGAATTTCGATATGGCGCGGGCTTTCGATGAACTTTTCGATGAACACGCGGTCATCGCCGAAGCTGTTCAGCCCCTCGCGTTTGGTCGCCTCAAAGCCTTCGCGGACGTCCTGTTCCGAATAAGCAAGGCGCATGCCCTTGCCGCCGCCGCCGGCCGACGCCTTCATCATCACCGGATAGCCGATCTCGTTTGAGATCTTCACAGCATGTTCGGTGTCCTCGATCACGCCGACATAGCCAGGGACGACATTGACGCCCGCTTCCATGGCAAGCTTCTTGGATTCGATCTTGTCGCCCATCGCGGCAATGGCGTTGGCGGGCGGGCCTACGAAGATGATGCCTTCTGCGTCCAGCGCCTTGCGGAAGCTCTCGCGCTCTGACAGGAAGCCGTAGCCGGGATGCACGGCGTCGGCGCCGGTATCCTTGCACGCCTGGATGATTTTCTCGGCGATCAAATAGGACTGCGCGGCGGGCGACGGGCCGATATGTACGGCTTCATCGGCCATCAGCACGTGGGGCGCACGGGAGTCCGCATCGGAATAGACCGCGACGGTCTTGATGCCCATCTTCCGCGCGGTGCGGATGACGCGGCACGCAATTTCGCCACGGTTCGCGATCAGGATCTTGGTGATTGCCATTATCTATCCTTGCCCCAGTCCTATTTGTTGCCCTTGCGGGCCGAGCTAATTCCAAGCTCACCTTTTCCGTCATGCCTGACTTGATCCGGCATCCCGCTGCCTCCTCACCACGTAGGTAAGAAGCGGGACCCCGGATCAAGTCCGGGGTGACGAGCAGGTGGGTGTGTCGGTTATTCAGCCGCCTCCAGATGCCCGTGCGGCTGCGCCATCATTGGCATCAGTCCGAGCTTCGAAAGCAGCGCGCTATCCTTGTCATCCCCGGCATTGGCCGCAGTCAGCAGTTTATCGCCGGTGAAGATGCTGTTCGCGCCCGCCATGAAGCAAAGCGCCTGACAGGCCTCGCTCATGCTTTCACGACCAGCGGAGAGACGCACCATCGATTGCGGCATGACGATCCGCGCCACGGCGACGGTACGCACGAACTCCACCTCATCGATCTTCGCGAGCGGCGTGTCCTTCAACATGTCGCCCAGCACGGTCCCGGCCACCGGCACCAGCGCATTAATCGGCACGCTTTCAGGATGCGGCATGGTGCCAAGCGCGTGGAGGAAACCGATGCGGTCGCTCCGCGTCTCGCCCATGCCGACGATCCCGCCGCAGCACACATTGATGCCCGCATCGCGCACATTTTCCAGTGTCTCAATCCGGTCCTCAAAGGTCCTGGTGGTGATGACGTTGGCGTAATTTTCCGGCGATGTGTCGATATTATGGTTGTAATAATCGAGCCCCGCGTCTGCGAGCTGCTTTGCCTGATCGGACGACAGCATGCCCAGCGTCATGCAGGTTTCCATGCCCATCTGGCGCACGCCCTTCACCATCTCGATGAGCTTGGGCATGTCCCGTTCCTTGGGGTTGCGCCACGCCGCGCCCATGCAGAAACGGCCCGAACCATGGTCCTTCGCCTGCGCCGCCGACTGAAGCACGGCCTGCACGTCCATCAGCTTGGTGGCCTTCAGGCCACTGTCCGCCTCGGTCGACTGGCTGCAATAGCCGCAATCTTCTGGGCAGCCACCGGTCTTGATCGACAGCAGGGTCGACAGCTGCACTTCATTGCGCGGATGGTTCGCGCGATGGATCGATTGCGCCTCAAACATCAGGTCGTTGAAGGGCAGGTCGAACAGCGCGGCGATCTCGTCGCGTGTCCAGTCGGTGCGGGGCGTAACTGTGGTCAAGCGGCTTCCTCCAGCCCCGCCGGGGGCATGTTGTGGCCGAGGAGGCGCAGCACGTCAGCGGCGCATTCCACGACATTGGAACCGGGTCCATAAATGCCCTGCACGCCCGCGTCACGGAGATAGTCATAATCCTGTGGCGGGATGACGCCGCCTGCGATCACCTTGATGTCGTTGCGGCCCTTTTCGCGCAACTGCCGGATGAGTTCGGGGATCAGCGTCTTGTGTCCCGCGGCAAGCGACGAAGCGCCCACTACGTCCACGCCGCTATCCAGCGCCAGCACGACCGTTTCCTCGGGCGTCTGGAACAGCGGGCCGGATACGATGTCAAAACCCATGTCCCCGAAAGCGGAAGCAATCACATTGGCGCCCCGGTCGTGGCCGTCCTGTCCCATCTTGGCGATGAGGAGTTTCGGTTTGCGACCGAGGCGCCGCTCGACGGCCTGCACGCCGTCAAGAACCTGTTTCCACCGGCTGTCGTGCGCATAGGGCTTGCCATAGACGCCCTTCACCGGCGTCGGCACTGTGCCGTAGCGATCGAAGCTGTCCTCCATCGCGGAGGAAATTTCGCCGAGCGTAGCACGCGCCCGCGCGGCTTCGACCGCATGGGCAAGGAGGTTGTTTTCGATCGATTGCGGGCCAGCGGCTGCTGCACGCAGGGATTCCAGCGCGGCCTGACAGGCGGCCTCGTCACGCTCGGCCTTGACCCGGTTGATGCGGGCGATCTGTGCTTCGCGGACCTTGCTGTTATCGACCTCCAGCGTCTCCAGCAGGTCTTCGTTGGCGAGGCGATATTTGTTGACGCCGACGATGACGTCCTCGCCCCGATCCACGCGAGCCTGACGAGCAGCGGCTGCGGTTTCGATCATCGCCTTGGGCCAGCCTGCGGCGACGGCCTTCGCCATGCCGCCTTCGGATTCCACACGGTCGATGATTTCCTGCGCCGCATCGACCAGTTGCTGGGTCAGCGCCTCGATATAGTAAGAGCCACCCAGCGGATCGACGACATTGCACATGCCGGTCTCTTCCTGGATGACGATCTGCGTGTTGCGCGCGATGCGGGCCGAAAAGTCGGTCGGCAGCGCGATCGCCTCGTCCAGCGCGTTGGTGTGCAGCGACTGGGTGCCGCCCAGCATTGCCGCCATCGCTTCGATGGTGGTGCGCATGACGTTGTTATAGGGATCCTGCTCGGTCAGCGACACACCCGACGTCTGGCAATGGGTGCGCAGCATCTTGCTACGCTCGTCCTTCGCGCCCAGCTGCGTCATGACGCGGTGCCATAATACGCGCGCGGCGCGCAGCTTCGCGATCTCCATGAAGAAATTCATGCCGATGGCGAAGAAGAAGCTCAAACGCCCCGCGAACTTGTCGATGTCGAGGCCGCTCGCCACGCCGTAACGGACATATTCAGCGCCGTCCGCAATGGTGAAGGCCAATTCCTGCACCTGCGTCGCCCCGGCTTCCTGCATATGGTAGCCGGAAATGGAGATGCTGTTGAACTTGGGCATCTCGCGCGAGGTGTAGCCGAAGATGTCTGAGATGATCCGCATCGATGGCTCGGGCGGATAGATATAGGTGTTGCGGACCATGAACTCCTTCAGAATGTCATTCTGAATGGTTCCGTCCAGCAGCTTGCGCTCGACCCCCTGCTCTTCACCGGCGACGATGAAGAAGGCGAGGATCGGGATCACCGCGCCGTTCATCGTCATGGAAACCGACATCTTGTCGAGCGGAATGCCGTCGAACAGGATCTTCATATCCTCGACACTGTCGATCGCCACGCCAGCCTTGCCGACGTCGCCGACGACGCGCGGATGGTCGCTGTCATAGCCGCGATGAGTGGCAAGGTCGAAAGCGACCGAAAGCCCCTTCTGCCCCGCCGCCAGGTTACGGCGGTAGAAGGCGTTGGATTCTTCGGCGGTCGAGAAACCCGCATATTGCCGGACGGTCCAGGGACGGCCCGCATACATGGATGCGCGCACGCCACGGGTGAAGGGCGCGAAGCCGGGCAGACCGGGATCGACGGTCACGTCCTCGGCGGTATAGAGCGGCTTGACGGTGATCCCTTCCGGGGTCTCCCAGTTCAAATCCTTGCCCTTCACTTCCTTGGCGGCGGCGGTGGCCCACTGATCCAGCGTCGGCTTCTCGGTCATTTGTCCCTACCCTTATTCCTCTCCCGCGGGCGGGAGAGGATACGCAGGCTTGGCGGCTTGTCCGCCTAGCCGAAGTTGGAGCGGGCTGTCTGGCCCACCCCGCTGCGACTAGGGCCTGCTACGCAGACCCAAGTCTCGCTGCCCCTCCCCCTTGCGGGAGGGGTGGTATCAATGCGCCTCTTTCGGCGTCTCCATGATCTCGGTCAGCACCCCGTTCATATCCTTGGGGTGGACGAAGAAGATCAGCGTCCCATGCGCACCGATGCGTGGTTCGCCCAGCACCTTCTTGCCGAGCCCCTCGAACCAGGCCTTGGCTTGCATAATGTCGGGCACTTCATAGCACATGTGATGCTGCCCACCCGCCGGGTTCTTGGCGATGAAGCCATGAATTGGGCTATTCTCACCCAGAGGCTCGATCAGTTCGATCTGCGTGCCTTCGGTGCCATTCTCACCCGGCGTATCGACGAAGCACACCTTCACGCCCTGCGCGGGCAGGTCGAAAGGCTCATGCGTCAGCGTCGCGCCCATGACGTCGCGATAATAGGCAAGCGACGCTTCGAGCGAAGGCGTCGCCACACCGATATGATTGAGCCGACCGAGTTTCATGTCACTTCACCTGTCTCGTCACCCCAGCGAAAGCTGGGGTCTCATGCCTTTACGTTCCACATAACCGCCTAAGATCCCAGCTTCCGCTGGGATGACGGCCATTGGGGCATCACAGCGGAATATTGTCGTGCTTCTTCCACGGATTTTCGAGGCTCTTATTGGCCAGCTTGCGCAGGCCCAGGGCAATCCGCTTGCGGGTCGAATGCGGCTGGATCACCTCGTCGATGAAGCCCTTGCTCGCCGCCACGAACGGATTGGCGAAGCGGTCCTCATATTCCTTGGTCTTGTCCGCGATCTCTTCCGGTGTTTTGCCGCGGAAGATGATCTCGACCGCGCCCTTCGCGCCCATCACCGCGATTTCGGCAGTGGGCCACGCATAGTTGAGGTCGCCGCGCAGATGCTTGGACGACATGACGTCATAGGCGCCGCCATAGGCCTTGCGCGTGATGACGGTGATCTTGGGCACGGTTGCTTCGGCATAGGCGAACAGCAGCTTGGCGCCGTGCTTGATGATGCCCGAATGTTCCTGCGCAGTCCCCGGCAGGAAGCCCGGCACATCGACGAAGGTAACGATCGGAATTTCAAACGCGTCGCAGAAGCGGACGAAGCGACCGGCCTTCTTCGACGAGTTGATGTCCAGCACGCCCGCCAGCACCATCGGCTGGTTCGCGATGATGCCCACGCTCTTGCCTTCGATCCGGCCAAAACCGCAGATGATGTTGCCCGCATGCGCCGGCTGCACTTCGAAAAAGTCGCCTTCGTCGATGACCTTACGGATCAGTTCATGCATGTCATAAGGCTGGTTGGCGTTGGCCGGGACGAGCGTATCCAGGCTCTCTTCCATCCGGTCCCACGGATCAGCGCTCGGTCGCTCAGGCACCGGCTCCCGGTTGGAAGCAGGCAGGAAGTCCACGAAATCGCGGGTCGCCAGCAGCGCCTCGATATCATTTTCGAACGCCACGTCCGCCACGCCCGACTTGGTGGTGTGCGTCACCGCGCCGCCCAGTTCTTCCTGCGTCACGATCTCATTGGTGACGGTCTTCACGACGTCAGGGCCGGTCACGAACATGAAGCTTGAATCCTTCACCATGAAGATGAAGTCGGTCATGGCAGGCGAATAGACCGCGCCGCCTGCGCAGGGGCCCATGATCACGCTGATCTGCGGCACGACGCCGGACGCCAACACGTTGCGCTGGAAAATCTCCGCATATCCAGCCAGCGAAGCGACGCCTTCCTGAATGCGCGCACCGCCGGAGTCATTGAGTCCGATCACGGGCGCGCCAACCTTCAGCGCCATGTCCATGATCTTGCAGATCTTCATCGCGTGCCGCTCGGACACCGCGCCGCCATAGACGGTGAAGTCCTGGCTGAAGACGAAAACGAGTCGACCGTTGATCGTCCCGGACCCGACGACGACGCCATCGCCCGGAATATGCTGCTCGTTCATGCCGAAGTCGACGCAGTTATGTTCGACATACATGTCGACTTCTTCAAAGCTGTCTTCGTCCAGCAGGACTTCCAGACGCTCCCGTGCGGTCAGCTTGCCCTTGGCATGCTGCGCGTCGATACGGCGCTGGCCACCGCCCAGGCGCGCGGCCTCGCGCTTGGCTTCCAGCTGTTCGATAATGGCGAGCTTCGACATATAGAATATCTCTCCGGTGACGACACGGTCGGCTACATCTGCCCCCTTTCCCTTCTTTCGCAATTTTCGCAAATGCAAATTTGCCAATTTGCAAATCACGATTTCGCAAATTATGGGCGGAGGATGGCAAGAGGCAATCGTATTTTCGCAGGACCGCGTCTGCGGCAGCTAAGGTTGGACCACCGGATGGACCAGGCCACCATGGCGCAGGCGTTGGGGATTTCGGTGTCTTATCTCAGCCAGCTGGAAAATGACGACCGCCCCTTGACTGCCAAGGTCAAGGCCGCTGTGGCCAGCGCCTTTCCCACCGATTGGGCCAGTTTCGACAGCCGGGAGGAGGAACAGCTGCTGGGGGCATTCACCTACGCGCTGGCGCATCCAGAGCTTCCTGGCCCTTTGATGGAGCCTGAGCGGGTGGAAAAGCTCCACCTGCAATTCCCCGAATTCGCGGCGCGCTACATCGACCTGTATAATGCCCATATGCGCGCCAATGAACGCATCAACATGATCGAGGAAGCGATCGCCAATGATCATGAAGTGCAGGCCCGCCTTCCTTGGGAAGCGGCGCGCGACTGGTTTCACGAGGCGGGCAATTATGTCCATGCGCTCGATTGCCTGGCGGAGGACATGGCGTCCAGCTTCACGGCGGGCCAGGTGCTTGACGAAGGCATGCTGGTGGAAGCGCTCGCGCGGCGGCATGGTATCGAAACGCTGATCGCCGACACCCCGGATTCCGCGCTTCGCTCCTATTCTGCGACCGATCGTCGGTTGTTCGTGAACGCAGCTCTGCCCATCGAAAGCCGCAAGTTCATGTTGTCGCACCAGCTGATGATGCTGGAAGGACAGGCCGTAATCGCCGACGTGGTGAACCGTGCCGCCCTGCCGGTGGAGGGCGCGGACCGGCTGCTCGCCATTGGTCTTGGCAATTATGCCGCGGGCGCGCTGCTGATGCCCTACGCCCAATTTCGTCAGGCTGCGCGGGAGGTGCGCCACGATATCGACCGGTTGAGCCGCCGCTTTGGCGTCAGCTTCGAACAAGCCTGCCATCGCCTTTCGACGCTTCAACGGCCCGGCCTGCGCGGCATCCCATTCTTTTTCTGCCGCGTCGACATGGCGGGCAACATCACGAAGCGGCACAGCGCGACCCGCCTGCAGTTCGCCCGGTTCGGCGGCGCCTGTCCGCTATGGAACGTGCATGAAGCCGTAGCCGTCCCCGACCGCATCAACGTCCAGCTTGGCGAAACGCCCGACGGGGTGCGCTATGTCTCCATGGCAAAGGGGCTGGTGAAGCCGTCGGGCAGCTATTCGCGCACCCCGCGCCGCTATGCGGTCGTGCTGGGGTGCGAAATCGCTCACGCGGCCAACTTTGTCTATGCCGATGGCCTGCAACTGGAGATGGAGGGAGCCGCGACGCCGATCGGCATCACCTGTCGCTTGTGCGCACGCCAAAGCTGCGACCAGCGCGCCTTTCCGCCAGCCGACCGCCCGATCCGTGTCGATCCCGACAATCGGCAGATCGTGCCCTACTGGATCGGGTGAAGGGCGTGACATCCCACCCCATCCTCGATCCGCAAAGCAAAGAACGGACGGCAGATCTGGCGCGCGATGGCTATGCGCGCGTGGCGGGCGACACCATGATGACGCTGCTGGCCGCCACCGAGCCGGATTGGCGCGCCTTTGCCCATAGCTGGAATGATCTTGGTCCCGACCTCTATATGGCCGATGGAGGACGCTATCGCCGCAGGCTCCACGCGGCATTTCATTGCGAGCATGGCACCTTCACGCGCAAACCGCATCAGCCGCATTTCCAGAGCCGGGACTATAATGTCCTGAACGGCGATGTGCAGCGCTGGTTCGATCCGGTGGCCCAGGCGACCATCGACAATGACGTCATGCAGGCGATATTCGCATTTTGCGCGTCAAGTTTTGACCCTGCGGGGGTACGCCCCTGGCATGTCGAAATGCATCAGTTCCGCATCGAAACCGGCGAAGGCCAAGTCGGACGCCCGACGCCGGAAGGACTGCATCGCGACGGCGTCGACTGGGTTTTCGTCATGCTGATCGAACGGCGCAATGTGCGGGAAGGCGTTACCCGCATCGGCGCGCCAGATGGTGCGCCGCTGGGCGAATTCACGCTGGCGACGCCGGGCGACAGCATATTGATCGACGACCGCCGCATCCTGCACGGCGTCACCGAAATCCATGCCATCGACCCGGCGAGGGCGGCATGGCGCGACGCCCTGGTAGTGACCTTCGTCGCGCGGGATTAGCTATTTCAGCAGCACCAGTTCTTCGGCCATGCTGGGGTGCAGCGCGACCGTGTCGTCAAACTGTTGCTTGGTCAGCCCAGCCTTGACCGCAATCGCTGCCGCCTGAAGTATCTCCGGCGCGTCCGGCCCGATCATGTGCAGGCCGACGACCCGGTTGGTCGTCGCATCGACCACCATCTTGTACAGCGCCCGTTCGTCCCGGCCCGCCAGCACATTCTTCATCGGCCGGAAGTCCGACGTATAGACCTTGACCGTGCCCAGCTTGTTCTTCGCCTGCGCTTCGGTCAGCCCGACCCCGGCCAAGGGCGGATGGCTGAACACCGCTGACGGCACGCAGTCATAATCGACCGTTCGCGGATTATCGCCAAATACCGTATCGGCAAAGGCATGCCCTTCCCGGATGGCCACGGGGGTCAGCTGCAACCGGTCGGTGACGTCGCCCACCGCATAGATGCTATCGCAACTGGTGCGGCTATGGTCATCAACCTTGATCGCGCCCTTGTCGTCCAGTTCGACGCCCGCGCTCTCCAGCCCCAGCCCTTCGACATGCGGTGCACGCCCGGTTGCGAACATCACGGTGTCGCATGGGATCGGATCGCCATTCTTGAAATGGACGCACAGTGTACCGTCGTCATTTTTCTCTATCCGGTCCATCTCCGCGTTGAAGCGGAACTGGATGCCCTTCATCGTGGAGATTTGCAGCAATCGATCGCGGATCTGCTCGTCATAGCCGCGCAACAGCACCGAAGACCGATTGACGATCGTGACATGGCTGCCCAGCTGATGGAAAATACCCGCAAATTCATTGGCGATATAGCCGCCACCGACGATCACGATCCGCTTGGGCGCGTCCTCCAGATGGAAGGCTTCGTTGGACGTGATGCCATGTTCGGCCCCGTCCAGTTCCGGCACGACCGGCCAGGCACCGGTGGAGATCAGGATATATTTCGCGGTGACTTCACGCCCACCCGACAGCTTCACCGAATGCTGGCCGGTGATGGTCGCGCGCTCCGGGATCATCTCGACCTTGTGGCTTTCCAGCGTATTCTTGTAGAGCCCCTCCAGCCGGTCAACCTCGGCCAGCACATTGTCGCGCAGCACTTTCCATTCAAAGCCGCAGTCGGGCACGTTCCAGCCAAAACGGCGCGCGTCCTTCAGGTCCTCGGCGAAATGCGCGCCGTAAATCAGCAGCTTCTTGGGCACGCACCCACGGATGACGCAAGTGCCACCGACCCGATACTCCTCCGCCACCGCGACCTTCGCGCCATGCGCAGCGGCAACGCGGGAAGCGCGGACGCCACCCGAACCTGCGCCGATGACGAAAAGGTCGAAATCATAATCGCTCATGCCTGGCCTCCGCTGGGATGAGCCGCGATATGGCGGCCTCCCACCGAAGTTACAAAGACTTTCGCGTTCAGGCCGCTCCGCCCAGGGCAAGATTGATCAGCGCCATCGTCGATGGATCGAACCCCTTGGGTCCATCCACCTCGATCGACTTTGCGATTTCCTTGCCCAACTCCACGCCGAACTGATCGAAGGGGTTGATCCCCATCAATACGGCATTGGCGAAAGTGCGATGCTCGTAGAAGGCGATCAGCGCGCCCAGCGCATCCGGCGTCACATCGTCCAGCAGGATCGTTGTCGACGGACGGTTGCCGGGATAGGCCCGCGCGGGATCAGCATCATTCGCCCGCCCCTGCATCAAAGCAGCGCCTTGGGCGAAACAGTTCACCAGCAGCGCCCGGTGATGCGCGGGGTCCAGCGCATGGCCCGGCTCAATCGAGGCGACGAATTCGACCGGGGTCAGCACCGTCCCCTGATGCAGCAACTGGAACACGGCATGCTGCGCATCGGTGCCGACCCCGCCCCAGGTGATCGGCGCGCTCGGTCCATCGACCGGCTGGCCATCGCGGGTCACGCTCTTGCCATTACTCTCCATTTCCAGCTGCTGTAGATAGGAGGGCAGCAGCCGCAACCGCTCATCATAAGCAAACAGGGCGCGCGTCTGGCACCCGGCGACCCGCGTATAATATTGGTCGACAAAGGCCGCGATCAGCGGCGCGTTAGCGTTAAGCGGAGACAGGCGGAAATGCCGGTCCATCGCTGCCGCGCCTTCCAGCAGGCTTTCAAACGCGTCCCAGCCAAGCGCCAGTGCCGCCGGAAAGCCGATGGACGACCACAGCGAATAGCGCCCACCCACGCTTTCGGAAAAGGGAAGGATGCGGGTTTCGTCCACGCCCCAATCGATTGCCTTTTCAGGCGATGCGGTCAGGGCGATGACCCGGCCATAGGGGTCCTCCACCCCCGCTTCGACCATCCAGTTGATGGCGCTTGCGGCGTTCAGCATGGTTTCGGTGGTGGTAAAGGTCTTGGACGCAACCGCGATCAAAGTCGCTTCGGGATCAAAGCGCGCAATCGCCCGTTCCAGCGCCGTCCCATCGACATTGGACACGATCGCCACGTCATAACGCGCGCCGTCGCCGCCCAGCGCATCGATGATCAGGTCCGGGCCAAGCGCCGACCCGCCGATACCGATGTGCAGGATATGGCGGATCGGTCCCAGCGCCTCCCCCTCAATCGCGTCGATCAGCGCGCGCATCCGCGCGTGGAGCATCTTGGCGCGGGACACGCTTTGCGCATTGCCCTCGCCGCGTTCCGCCGGATGTTCGGCAGCGCGGCCTTCGCTATTGTTTATCGGCTCGCCCGCGAACAGGGCGTCGCGCTGAGCGGTAAATCCCTTTTCCCCCGCCAGCTTTACAAAGCCGTCCAACAGTTCGTCGGTCAGGTGGGTTTTCGACCAATCGAAACGGATCGGCCCCTGCGTTAGCGTGAATTTGGTCAGCCGATCGGGATCCGCCGTGAAAATGGACTTCAGTTCCACCGGGGGAAGGGCCGCAATGGCCTCCAGTGCAGGGCTGGACATGGACTAGGGAATCCTCATTTGCGTTGATCGGTATCGACGCCGCACCCGTCGATTCCTGCTCCTCTTAGCCAAGGCTGCCGATCATTGCACCGCCCCTTGCGCTTGACGCCGGGTTTCCCAGGCAGCAAAAGCCGCGTCGGCCTGTTTTCAAGGCGGAATGAAGGATTAGACGACACGGCATGAGCGCAAAATCCGAAACGCGGGACTTCATCTGGTTTCTCGCAAAGCTGGCGGTGTTCGTCTTCGTCCTGCGCAGCTTCATCGTATCGCCCTTCAACATTCCATCGGAATCGATGCAGCCGCGCCTGTTGATCGGCGATTATCTGCTCGTCGCCAAATGGCCCTATGGCTATTCGCGCTATTCGCTGCCGTTCAATCTGCCGCTGATTCCGGGCCGTGTCTTCGCCTCCACGCCGGAACGGGGCGATGTCGCCGTGTTCAAGGCGCCTCCCAGCCAGAAAAATGATTATATCAAGCGCGTGATCGGCCTGCCCGGCGACATGATCTCGATCCGGGGCGGCACGGTGTATCTCAATGGTCAGGCCATACCGAAACAAAAGGTCGCAGACCTCGTCATCCCGGTTTCGCCCAACATGCTGGACGCCGCCGCGAAGGAAGGCAGCCCCTCGCCCTGCTACCGCCCCAAGTTCGAAGAAGATGCAACCGACGGCGGTCGCCAGTGCCGCTACCCGCAATTTCGCGAAACGCTGCCGGGCGGCAAAAGCTACAATGTGCTCGACCTCGCGCCCGACAGCGCAGCCGATGATCGCGACACGGTGCTGGTGCCCGAAGGTCATCTGTTCATGATGGGCGACAATCGCGACCGCAGCGCCGACAGCCGCTTCCCGGCGGTCGAAGGCGGCGGCATTGGCCTGGTTCCCCAGGAAAATCTGGTGGGCAAGGCGATGGTATCCGTCTTTTCCACCGATGGCAGCGCCAACTGGCTGCTGCCCTGGACATGGTTCACCGCAGCGCGCTGGAACCGCATCGGGGAAGGTTTTTGACGAAGCCCGATACGGCTGGATGGCTCTTCGGATTGATCGGGCGCGCGCCCGGCAACCCGGCCGCCTTCACCCAGGCGCTGACCCATGGCAGCGCGAACGCCGTCAATTACGAACGGCTGGAATTTCTGGGCGACCGCATCCTGGGCCTGCTGATCTCCGAATGGCTGTATGATCGCTTCCCCGACGAGCCGGAAGGCAAGCTATCCCGCCGCTTCAACGCGCTCGTCTCCGGCGAAACCTGCGCTGACGTCGCGCGCGGGGCCGGTGTTCCTGTCCATGTCATCCTGGGCAAGCAAGCCCGCGACGATGGCGCCACCGACAGCGACAATGTGCTGGGCGACGTCATGGAAGCATTGATCGGCGCCCTCTATCTGGAATCCGGGCTGGAAGAGACGCGGGCCCTGGTCCGCCGCCTGTGGGCAAGCCGGGTCGACACACAGGAAAGCGCGCCCAAACACCCCAAATCCACTCTTCAGGAATGGGCCGCCGCCAACCGTCGCAAGCCCCCCGAATATGCGCTGACCGACCGCTCTGGACCTCATCATGCGCTGCGGTTCACCGTCACCGTCTCAATCAAGGGCGCGGGCGAAGCGAGCGCGTCCGGGGGCAGCAAGCAGGAAGCGGAAACGGCGGCGGCGAAAGCGCTGTTGGATAAGCTGACGGGTTGACCGTTTACTTGTGATATAGCGTGCTCCTGCAAAGGCAGGAGCCCAGCTGAGACGCCAAAAACTGGGCTCCTGCCTTCGCAGGAGCACGCTGACCTATCCGAACGGAGATATGATTGACTGTTGAGTTAAAATCCCAGCGCTGCGGCGTCGTCGCCATCGTCGGCGCGCCCAATGCGGGCAAATCCACGCTGGTGAATGCGCTTGTCGGTCAAAAGGTGGCGATCACCAGTCCCAAGGCGCAGACCACCCGCACCCGTGTCATGGGCGTCGCGATCGAAGGCGATGCGCAGATGGTGCTGGTCGATACGCCCGGCATCTTCGCGCCCAAACGTCGCCTGGACCGCGCCATGGTCCAGGCCGCATGGGGCGGCGCGCAGGGTGCGGACCTCATCGCGTTGATCGTCGATGGCAAGGCGGGGCTTGGTTCCAAGATGGAGCCGATCATCGCCGCCCTGTCCGCCCGGCCGGAAAAGAAATGGCTGATCCTCAACAAGGTCGATATCGCCATCAAGGAAAAGCTGCTCGTCCATACCCAGCGGCTCTATGAACAGCTCGACATCGCGGAAACCTATTTCGTGTCGGCCCAGACTGGCGACGGCCTGCCTGAACTCAAAAGCGCTTTCGCCGCCGCCATGCCCGAAGGCCCCTGGCATTTCCCCGAAGATCAGGTGTCCGACGCAACCGATCGGATGATGGCCGCCGAAATCACCCGCGAACAGCTTTATCACCAGCTCCACGCCGAACTGCCCTATGCGGCCGCCGTCGATACCGAACAATATAAGGAACGCGAAGACGGATCGGTCGAAATCCACCAGCAGATCCTGGTCGGCCGTTCAAGCCAGCGTGCCATCGTGCTGGGCAAGGGTGGTCAGCGCCTTAAGGAAATCGGGTCAAAGGCCCGCGCCGAACTGGCGCAGCTGATGGGGGTCAAAGTCCACCTCTACCTCCACGTCAAGGTGAAGGAAGACTGGGAAGATGACCGCTTCATCTATCGCGACATAGGGCTGGATTGGGTCGAGTAAACCACCTGCTCCTGCGTAGGCAGGAGCCCAGTTCCGCCGTTTGGACTGGGCTCCTGCCTACGCAGGAGCACGCTGCTTATTCCGGTGGCGGATTACTCCACCGCCGCCTTCTTCTTCGCAGGCGCCTTCTTGGCAGCAGGCTTCTTCGCCGCAGGCTTCTTCGCCGGAGCCTTTTTCTTCCCCTTCTTGGCCGGGGCCGCCGCAGCCCGCGCGTCGATCAACTGCGCCGCTTCCTCCAGCGTCAACGCATCCTGCTCGATGGTCTTGGGCAGCGTCGCATTGGTCGTGCCGTCAGTGACATAGGGGCCATAGCGCCCCTCCATCAGCTTGATCTCAGCCTCGGTGCGCGGATGTTTGCCCAGAACCTTCAACGGCTCACGGGACGCGCCGCGCCCGCCCTTGTTCGCCGCCTCGGCCAGCTTCACCACGGCGCTGTTCATCCCCACCTCGAAAATTTCCGATGTGGATGATAGCCGCCCATATTTGCCGTCATGCAGCAGATAAGGCCCGAAACGACCGATATTGGCTACAATCGGCTTGCCCGTTTCCGGGTGCAGCCCAACCTCGCGCGGCAGGCTGAGCAGCTTCACTGCCCATTCCAGCGTCATTTCGCCATCGGGCAGGTCCTTGGGAATGGAACCGCGCTTGGCCTCTTTCCCTTCACCCATCTCGATATAGGGACCAAAGCGCCCGGATTTCCGAACGATGTCCTGCCCGGTTTCGGGATGCTGCCCCAGCACCTCCGGTCCCTTGTCCTCACCCCCGTCGGCGCCGCCGGGCTGCCCGAACTTGCGTGTATATTTGCATTCTGGATAATTGGAGCAGGCGATAAACGCGCCGAACCGGCCGCCGCGCAGCGACAGCTGCCCATCGCCACACATGGGGCAAGCGCGCGGGTTACTGCCATCGGCGCGCGGAGGGAACAGCATCGGCTCTAGAAACTTGTCCAGTTCTGCCGTGATATCCGACGGCTTCTGCTCCATCACCTCGGCGGTCTTGGGCTTGAAGTCGCGCCAGAATGCCTCCAGCACTTCCTGCCATTGGGCACGGCCACCTGAAATCTCGTCCAGTTCGTCCTCAAGGCCAGCGGTAAAATCATAGGACACATAGCGTTCGAAGAATCGCTCCAGGAATGCCGTCACCAACCGCCCGCTCTCCTCTGCGAAGAAGCGGTTCTTTTCCACCCGCACATAGTCGCGGTCCTTGAGCACCTGCAGCGTCGAGGCGTAGGTGGATGGCCGCCCGATCCCCAACTCCTCCAGCCGCTTGACCAAGGATGCTTCCGAAAAGCGCGGCGGGGGCTGGGTGAAATGCTGCTCTGCCGTCACCTTCTTCTTGGCCGGCGCGTCCCCCTCAACCATGCGCGGCAGCAGCTTGGAATCATCATCCTCGCTGTCGTCGCGGCCTTCCTCATAAAGCGCCAGAAAACCGGGGAAAATCACCACCTGGCCCGTCGCCCGCAGCCCATGCTGGCCCGTGCCATCCACCAGATCAATAGTCGTCCGCTCAAGTCGGGCCGATGCCATCTGGCTCGCCAGCGCCCGCTTGTAGATCAGGTCATAGAGCCGCGCATGGTCGCCGCTGCCAACCTTGTCCCGCGAAAATTCGGTCGGACGGATCGCCTCATGCGCTTCCTGCGCATTCTTGGCCTTGGTCTGATACTGGCGCGGCTTTTCCGGCAGATAGCCGCCGTCATAGCGCTCCGCAATCGCCTTGCGCGCGGCGGAAATGGCGCTGCCGTCCATCTGCACGCCATCGGTACGCATATAGGTTATCGCACCATCTTCGTAGAGCTGCTGCGCGATCCGCATCGTATGACTGGCGGAAAAGCCCAGCTTGCGCGCGGCCTCCTGCTGCAACGTCGATGTCGTGAAAGGGGCGGGAGGATTGCGCGAAACCGGTTTGGTCTCAACCTTCTCGACGGTGAAGCGCCCCGCCTCCACGTCCGCCTTGGCGGCCATGGCGTCGCCTTCCCTGCCGATGGTCAGCCGGTCGATCTTCTCGCCCTTCCAACGCACCAGCCGCGCGGTAAAACCTTGCCCGCCCTGCTCCATTTCAGCCGCGACCGACCAATATTCCTGAGCGATGAAGCTCTCGATCTCGCGCTCGCGCTCGACCACCAGCCGCAATGCCACCGACTGCACGCGCCCCGCCGACTTGGCGCCCGGCAGCTTACGCCACAGCACTGGCGACAGCGTAAAGCCGACCAGATAATCCAGTGCCCGCCGCGCCCGATAGGCGTCGATCAGGTCTTCATCCAGCGCGCGCGGCTTGGCCATCGCGTCCAGCACGGCGGCCTTGGTGATCGCGTTGAAGGTCACCCGGTCCACGACCGCAGGCAGCGCCTTTTTCGCCCGCAGCACTTCCTGCACATGCCAGCTGATCGCCTCCCCCTCACGATCAGGGTCAGTCGCCAGGATCAGGCGCGTGGCTTTCTTGGCCTCGTCCGTGATGGCTTTTAGCTGCTTGCCCTTGTCGCCATAATTTTCCCAACTCATGGCAAAGCCCGCGTCGGGGTCTACCGATCCGTCCTTGGGCGGCAGGTCGCGAATATGGCCATAGCTGGCGAGAACGTGGAAATCCCCTCCCAGATATTTCTCGATGGTCTTCGCCTTGGCTGGCGATTCAACGATAACAAGCTGCATTAATGCCCCGGTTTTTGAGTGCTCTCACGTACACGCGCGAGTCTGGAAGGCGACGATGGCCCACGTCAAGAGCGTCATGACAAGCTGACCTTGCCACCTGCATGGCGTTCCAGCCGCGCTGCCAGCTCCAGTTCCAGCAGCACCGTCTGCACGATGGCGGGGCTTAGGCCGGACAGGCGGATGACTTCATCCACCGGAACCGGCGCAGAGCCGAGTAACCCGACCACCTCCGCGCGGTCGCGTGCAGCCACATCGGCTGACACAGGCTCCCCGGCAAAATTCAGGCTTCCCTGCCGGACCATGCGGACATCGATGCTGCCAATGGCCTCCATGACGTCCGCACCGTCCTGCACCAAAATCGCCCCGTCGCGAATCAGCTGGTTGCATCCCTGCGCGCGGGGATCGAGTGGTGATCCTGGAACGGCCATGACCTCCCGTCCTGCTTCAGCCGCCAGTCGCGCGGTTATCAGCGACCCGGAACGCGGCGCTGCTTCGACCACCACCGTGCCCGCGGCCAGCCCCGCGATGATCCGGTTGCGCGCTGGAAAATGCCGGGCGAGCGGCTGCGTTCCAGGTGGATGCTCCGTCACCAGCAGCCCGTCCTTGGCCATCTGTTCCTGCAAATCGGCATTTTCCGGCGGGAATATGACGTCGATGCCACAGGCGATGACGCCGATCGTCCCGGTCGCAATCGATCCCTGATGCGCCGCCGTGTCGATCCCACGCGCCAGGCCGGACACCGTCACAGCGCCCCGCTGTCCCAGGTCCTGCGCCAGCGTCCGGGCGAATCGACAGGCCGCAGCCGACGCGTTGCGCGCACCGACCATGGCCACGCACTGCCGCGCTGCCAGCGTGACATCGCCCCGCACGATCAGGGCAGGCGGGGCGCCCTCCATCTGGTCGAGCAGAAACGGGTAATCGGCGTCACCCATCAGCAGATAGCGTCCGCCCAGCGCTCGGCTGCGCGCGATTTCCTGCTCCACACCGGCGGCGGCGGCCACGCTGCCCTTGCCCCCGCCCCGCGCCGCCAGTTCGGGCACCGCACGAAGCGCCTCCGACGCCGTGCCGAAGCGCGCAATCAATTGCCTGAAAGTGACCGGCCCGATCCGTGGAGACCGGATCAGGCGAAGGCGATCGAACCTGTCCTGCTCACTCACCCCTTGGCGGCTCCGATCTTGGGCTCCGCGCCCTTGGCCAAGCGGGCGATGTTCGCCCGGTGCCGCCACAGCACGATCAGGGCGAGCGCCAGGGCGACGGGGACTAGGTCGATCCTGTCCATGAACCACATGGCGACGGGCGCGCTGACCGCCGCCGTCATGCCGCCTACCGATGACCAGCGCGTGCCGAACAGCGCGGCCAGCCACGCCAGCGCAAAGACGATCCCGGCGGGCCAGTGGAGCGCAGTGATGACCCCCATCATCGTCGCAACTCCCTTGCCACCGGCAAAGCGCAACCAGACCGGGTAGCAATGGCCGATAAAGGCCATCGCGCCCGCCATGGGGCCGCCGCCATCGACCAGCGCCGCACCGATCAGCACGGCGCCAGCTCCTTTCAGCAGGTCCAGCAGCAATGTGGCCGCCGCCAGCCCCTTCCGCCCGGTCCGCAGCACGTTGGTGGCGCCGATATTGCCCGATCCGATCTGACGCAGGTCGCCCGCCCCGGTCATGCGCGTCAGCAGCAGTCCAAAGGGAATGGAGCCGAGCAGATAGCCGATCAGCAGGACGGTCGCGGGAATAAGCCAGGGTGGAGTCATGATCTCGCCGAAATTGTTGCGGGCGCGACCATAGCGTTCCGCGCGCACCGGGCAATGACGAAGACGTCCGGCTGCAGGTTGACAGCCCCGCCCCGGTCGCGACATGTGCCCCATCATGAAGGTCGCACCAACTGCTCCCCTACTGTTTTTCGATTCCGGTGTCGGCGGGCTGTCCATTCTGGCTCCGGCGCGCGCGATGTTGCCCACCGCGCCCATCGTCTATGCCGCCGACAGCGCCGGTTTCCCCTATGGGACGAAGAGCGAGGCGGAAATCGCCGCCCGTGTACCGGCTCTTCTTGGCCGACTGGTCGAACGTTTCCGTCCCCGCCTGGCGGTGATCGCCTGCAACACGGCATCGACCATCGCGCTGTCCGCCGTGCGCGCCGCACTGGACATTCCCGTCGTCGGCACAGTCCCGGCGATCAAGCCCGCCGCGCTGCTGTCGCAAAGCCGGGTCTTCGGCGTGCTCGGCACCGACGCCACCGTGCGCCAGCCTTATGTCGACAGGCTCGCCGCCGAATTTGGGGCCGACTGCACGGTGCTGCGCCATGGCTCTGCCGCGTTGGTCCAACTGGCCGAGGCCAAACTGCGGTGCGAACCGCTGGACCCCGCGATTGCCCGCGACGCGCTTGTCGGCCTGCTGGAACAACCTGGCGGCGACCGGATGGATATCGTCGTCCTTGCCTGTACGCATTTCCCGCTGGTCGAGGCGGAACTTGCCGCCGCAGCGCCCCGTCCGCTGCGCTTTGTCCATGGCGGCGAAGGCATCGCCCGGCGCATCGCCTATCTGACGCAGGGGCAAAGCTGGCCGTCATCTGTCCCGCCGGGCAAGGCCGTATTCACTCGCCTCGACGGCAGCGTCGCCACGCTCGCCACCGCGCTGGCGGACTTCGGAATTGACGAGATGGAGGCGTTGTAGGGGTAGGACCTTTGGTCCACTCCCAATTTCCTCTATCAATATGATAGGTATTTCTCCCTAGCGCTGCGAACGGTTATCGCTGGTAATAGAACGGCGCAGCAGGTAAACGGCCCGCTAGAGGGGAATGCGGGCCACAAGGGACTAGGGCGTCAGGTGAATTACAAGCATATCTTCGCACAGGCGATCGACCGGCTGCATGAAGAGGGCCGGTATCGAGTGTTCATCGATATCCTGCGCAACCGGGGTTCGTTCCCCAATGCCCGCTGCTTTCATGGTCATAATGGTCCAAAGCCGATCACCGTCTGGTGCTCGAACGACTATCTCGCCATGGGTCAGCATCCCAAGGTCGTCGCCGCCATGGAAGAGGCGCTGCATGATGTCGGCGCCGGATCGGGCGGCACCCGCAATATCGGCGGCAACACCCATTATCATGTCGATCTGGAAGGCGAACTGGCGGACCTGCATGGGAAGGAAGCGGCCCTGCTGTTCACGTCGGGCTATGTCTCGAACGAAGCGGCGCTCTCCACCCTTGCCAAGCTGTTACCCGGCTGCATCGTATTTTCCGACGAACTGAACCACGCATCGATGATCGCGGGCATCCGCAATTCGGGCTGTGAAAAACGCGTTTTCCGGCACAACGACCTCGACCACCTCCGCGAACTTCTTGAAGCGGAAGATCCCGACGCGCCCAAGCTGATTGCGTTTGAAAGCGTCTATTCGATGGACGGCGACATCGCACCGATTGCCGCCATCTGCGACCTGGCCGAAGAATTCAACGCTCTCACCTATCTGGACGAAGTCCATGCCGTGGGCATGTATGGCGCTCGCGGTGGCGGCATTTCCGAACGGGATGAGGTCGCGCATCGCGTGACCATCATCGAAGGGACACTGGGCAAGGCATTCGGCGTCATGGGCGGCTATATCGCGGCCGACCAGATGATCGTGGATGTGATCCGCAGCTATGCGCCGGGCTTCATCTTCACCACGTCGCTTTCGCCGGTGCTGGTCGCAGGGGTGCTGGCGAGCGTCCGTCACCTCAAGGGGTCGAGCGAAGAACGCGAAGGCCAGCAGGCCGCAGCCGCGACGCTCAAACGCCTGATGGCGGACTCCGGTTTGCCCGTCATGCCGTCCGTGACCCATATCGTGCCCCTGATGGTCGGCGACCCGGTGAAGGCAAAGCGCATCAGCGACATCTTGCTCGCCGAATATGGCGCCTATGTGCAGCCGATCAACTATCCCACCGTCCCGCGCGGCACGGAACGCCTGCGCTTCACCCCCGGCCCGGCGCACACCGAACAGATGATGCGCGAACTGGTGCAGGCGCTCGTCGAAATCTGGGACCGCCTGGAACTGGAACTCAAAAAGGCGGCCTGACGCCAGGGGCTTTCGCAACCGCGCCCTGGCGAAGGCCGAAGCCCAAATCACGCGCTTGACGGAAAAGCACCCGCACACCCCGCATCCCACCGTGCTCCTGCGAAGGCAGGAGCCCAGTTCCAACATGCGTTTCACGCACTTTGCGGGACGAGAATAGAAACGTTTAAATCCGGTAGGGCAAGATCGGATTCTGCTGTCATACCGTCATCCCAGCGAAGGCTGGAATCTCGTGCCGCTATGCCGTGCCCTACCACTGGAAATCTCTTGATCTTCGCGGGGCTCAGCACGTTGCACTCGCCCGACGCGATGGTGACAACATGGCAGTCGCCCGTGATCGCCAGCGCGTCCATGTCCACCTCCGGGTCTTCCCAAATCTGGGCGTAGACCAGACCCCAGGAGGCAAATGTGAAGGCCCGCTCCAGCAGTCCCTGCTTTGACAGATGCCGGTGCCGATCCACCGCGCGTGTGATGTTCCGATGTGCCGCAGATGCCATGTGGCGCGCTTCCTCCTGCTGGATGACGGTTCGGTTACGCCTTCATGAAGCCCCCTCGCGGAACCTTAGCCCCGCATTCCATCTTCTACCTGCACATGCCGCACTGGATCGAACCGCACCCCACCGGAATCTACGTCCGCCCCGCTGACGCCTGGATCGATCCATCACAGCCAGCCGAACGCGCGCTCGTCACCCACGGCCATGCCGATCATGCGCGCGGCGGCCATGGCCATGTCTGGGCGACGCAAGAAACACTCGCCATCATGGCCCTGCGCTATGGCACGGCCAGCGGCACGGCGGTCGGCTATGGCGAGCAGGTCCGTATGGGCGGGGTGGACATCTCCTACATTCCCGCAGGCCATGTCCTCGGCTCGGCGCAAATCCTGCTGGAACATGCAGGCGAGCGCGTCATCGTCACCGGCGATTACAAGCGCCGCCCTGATCCCACCTGCAAGCCGTTCGAACCCGTCCCCTGCGACATCTTCGTCACCGAAGCCACCTTTGGCCTCCCCGTCTTCCGCCATCCTGACACCGGCAGCGAAGTCGACCGCCTGCTCGCCGCGCTCCACGCCCATCCCGACCGCTGCGTCCTCGTCGGCGCCTATGCGCTCGGGAAAGCCCAGCGCCTCATCTGCGAAGTCCGCGCGCGCGGCCATCACGATCCCATATACATCCACGGGGCGATGGAACGCATGTGCGCGCTTTATCAGGATTTCGGCATAAATCTCGGCGAGTTGCGTCCCGCGACCGGCGTTCCAGCAAAGGAGATGCGCGGCCACATCATCGTCTCGCCGCCCTCCGCCCTCAACGACCGCTGGAGCCGCCGCCTGCCCGATCCCATCACCGCCATGGCGTCAGGCTGGATGCGCGTCCGTCAGCGCGCCCGGCAGAAGAATGTCGAACTGCCGCTCGTCATATCCGACCATGCCGATTGGGACGAACTGACCAGCACCATCCGCGAAGTCGCACCCACCGAAACCTGGATCACCCACGGCCGCGAAGAAGCCCTGCTCCACTGGTGCATGACCCACCAGATGCGCGCGCGAGCCCTGGAACTGGTCGGCCGCGAAGACGAGGATGAGGGCTGATGCGCGCCTTTTCCCAACTCCTCGACGGCCTCGTCTACACCCGCTCCCGCAACGGCAAGCTCGACCTCATCGCTCGCTACATGCGCGAAGCCCCGGACCCCGATCGCGGCTGGGCTCTCGCCGCCCTCACCGGCAATCTCGACATCAAAGCCGTCAAAGCATCAGCCATCGGCGAGATGATCCGCGCCCGCACCGATCCGGTCCTCTATGAAATGAGCCGGGACTATGTCGGCGACCTGGCCGAAACCGTCGCCCTCCTCTGGCCCAAGCGCGAGGACCAGCCCGCTGAGATAGACGACGGCTCCCTCACTCTCTCCGCTATCATCGACCGCCTGCACAGCGTCAGTCGCGCCGCAGCACCCGACACGCTCGCGCAGATGATGGACCATCTCGACGCGTCAGGCCGCTTCGCTCTGCTCAAGCTCGCCACCGGGGGGCTCCGCGTCGGCATCTCCGCCCGCCTGGCCAAGACCGGCTTCGCCCAAGCCTTCAACCTTGACGTCGATGATGTGGAGGAATGCTGGCATGCCCTTTCTCCACCCTACACCGCCCTGTTCGATTGGGCGGAAGGCAGGTCCGGCCGCCCCGATCCGGCAGGCACGCCCTTTTTCCGCCCGTTCATGCTCGCCCACCCACTGGAAGCCGACAGCGTCGATCTCACCCAATATGCGGCTGAATGGAAATGGGACGGCATCCGCATCCAGATCGTGGGCACGGGCGAGCAAACCCGCCTCTACAGCCGTGCCGGAGACGACATCAGCGCCAGCTTCCCGGAAATAGCGGAGGCTTTCTCCGCTCACGCAGTCCTCGACGGCGAACTCCTCGTCAAAGGTGACTTTCAGGGAGCCAAAGAACATGGAGGCTCTGCCGCCAGCTTCAATGCCCTCCAGCAGCGTCTGGGCCGCAAAGCGGTGACCGCAAAGATGATGGCCGACTACCCCGCCTTCGTCCGCCTGTACGACATCCTCCTCCACGCAGACGAAGACCTGCGCGCCCTCCCCTGGGACCAACGCCGCCCTCGCCTCGAAGCCATGATCCCGGCTCTTGACCCGAACCGCTTCGACATCTCCGCCCTCATCGAAGCCCCAGACTTCGAAAGCCTCGCCGAAATCCGCGCAGGCGCCCGCGACGCCGCTATCGAAGGCGTGATGCTCAAACGCCGCGACAGCCCCTATGTCGCCGGGCGCAAGGCAGCGCTCTGGTACAAATGGAAACGCGATCCCCTGACCGCCGACTGCGTCATGATGTACGCCCAGCGCGGCCACGGCAAACGCTCATCCTTCTACTCGGATTACACCTTCGGCTGCTGGACGGAGGAAGGCGAACTGCTCCCCGTCGGCAAAGCCTATAGCGGCTTCACCGACGAGGAACTGAAATGGCTAGACCGCTTCGTACGCACCAACACGGTCAACCGTTTCGGGCCTGTGCGCGAGGTCGAGAAGTCACTGGTACTGGAAGTGGCGTTCGACAGCATTCACGAGAGCAAGCGGCACAAGTCGGGCCTCGCCATGCGCTTTCCACGGGTCGCCCGGATCAGGCGCGACAAGCCTGCGCTTGAGGCGGATACTGTGGAAGGATTGCGTCGGCTCGTCAGTTAAGCTGCGCCCAACTCATATCTTCCCGACTTCCTTCCAGCTGAGCAGTCGAGCGACGCTCACCCGACGGGGTAGCCACGCACGCGCACCCGTTTTGCCGCCCGACAGCTTTTCGCCCCGCGCCAACCTCCAGCGCCGACTCGCGGCCAGATATTGGGGATCGAGAAGGGACAGCATCGTCAGCATCAGCGCGCTCGCGGGCCAACGTATCTGGACCATGCGCCGCCAATGTTGCAGCTTGGCGCGTGCGCTGCGGCGCACATAATGGGGCACATTCAGCCCCAACAGTCGGTGTGCAGTAAACAATTGCGTTCTGGCTGCCGTCCGCGCGTAACCGGGTGGGAACAGCCTGTCCAAACGCTCCCACTCCACAGGGCCGAACCCCGCCGCCAAAGACCGCATGTCCAGCATGTGGCGAAGGTCGATCCGCCCCCTCAGATAATCCCTCCCTTTCAACTGATCGTGCAGTAGCAGGATGGCCATACCGACGACGGGAGAAGGAAGATAGGCAACACCGCTGGTCAGCCGGTGGAGCGACGCATCCCCGGCCATATCCGCATGGGTAAAGCGCAACGTCGTCGCTCCGCCATATTCGCTGTGCAGGTCGATGGTTCCGGCATCTTCGGGGCGCAGCAGGACCACCGGCACATCCGGTCGCACCAACGGCGAATCCAGTCGATAGCCAGCGCCAACCAATTGCTCGATGGCGTCATGAAATCGCGCGGGCGGGACCATCAGGTCCAGGTCGGTGATCAGCCGGTCGGCCCGTTGATCGTCTTTGACAGCCGCCAGCCAGGCCGTGCCCTTCATCAACACCGGCTCAACCCCCACGGAATTCAACAGCGCAGCAGCTTCATCCAGCTGGTTGAGCAGCCGCCGGTTTCGCTCTCCATTGCGGACATGGATTTCCCGCAGGAACCGCCGCAGATCGGAGGGAAGGGCCGGAAACCGCCCAGCCGCTTCAAGTTGGCTGGCCACCAGCGGCGTGCACAGGGAATGGTTCGCCAGTTCGATGATGCCCGTCCAATCATCCTGCCGGGGAAGGTCGCCATCCAGACAGGCGAGCAGCCCCTGCAGGCGATCAAGCCGATTCATCATCGCACAATCGTCTCAGCAGCCGGGTCGCATCTTCAAGCTGCCGATAATGCAATTCACCGCACTTGGCCGACGCCACCGCCCTTATCATCACATCTAGCGCGCGACGTTCCAGCCCTTCGCCGTGCGAAACCGCTTCAGCTAAAAGATGCTTCAGCGCCAGCGCCGACGTCATCGTTTCCAGCCTTGCCTGACCGGCGTCCCCTCGGCGCAATTTGATGATCCAGCCGATCTCCGCGATTTTACCCCCCGCCACCGCGCCCGGCGTGGGGAACCGAACGCGCCTGCGATCGGGCCGGACATGAACCGGCAATCGCGCCAGACCATCATAAACCGACGCCAGCAACTTCCACCCTCCTGCCTTGACGGACGGCAGGAACGGCAGGCCCTGCACCCGGCCATCGCCGTTGACGACGGTGATGTCATCGCCGCCATAGATAAATCCCTGCCCCGTCAGCCAGGAGGTCAGCGTCGTCTTCCCAGCCCCCGGTTCTCCCAGGATCAGCAGCGCCTTGCCATGACGATGCAGGCAACCGGCATGCAGGGCCATCAACCATTGCTGATCTTTCAGAATATCGTCGGCAATCCTTGCCTTGATGACGGGTCCCACCTGCGCGGGTTGCATAACAGACGCCGGTTCACCATTGCGACTAAGGCACGCCATGCCGTCATCCTGCCACAGATCATAAATGACGCTGGCGGTTTCCCGCTCCGTTTCCAAATGAGCAAATAGCGGAGCGACGCGGGTGGCAAGGCGCTCATCATGATAGCGCAGCGCAAAGCCTGTGCCGCCGATCGAAATCAGCTGCGTCACCAGAGGCTGGGACGAAGGCGGGGGATCGCAGGCATGGATCAGTCCCCCAAGGGACCAATGGGCCAGCTCTGTCCGCAACATGGATTGAGGTTCGGAAAAGCCGCGCTCCAGCACTTCCTGCGCCAGTTGCTGGAACGGGACCCCGTCTTCCAGTCGACAACCGATATAGCCGGCGATCTGGTTCATCTCCAGAAGCACCTGCCTGCCGGGCGAATGGATCAAAGGCTGACCGTCGATGAAGACAATGGATGTGCCCTGTGAAAGACGCAGCATCATCTCCACCGCTCAGCAGACCGCCCCCATGGTCGCACTCAGATCTTGTTGCGCCTGCCCGGATTACCCGGACCGGTGCCCGGACCATCGTTGATCGGGGGATTGCCGGGCGGCTGCGGATCGGGGCCGTTGCCCACGCCGTTATTGCCTTTCGGTCCACCGCCGCCACCGCCGCCGCCAGCAGACTTGGCGATGGCTTCCGATGATAGCGACGTAGACAGCAAGATGGTTACCGCAGGGGGAACGGTCACGGCGAACCGCCCGCAGGTTTTCAGGAAATCGCGCCTGTCTTCCGCGCCGGAATTCTCTTGCGCGCCTGAACTCTGGTTGGGATCCTCTGGCAAGGCAGCCTCCTTCATATGACAGGGCGCGAAACTATCACGCCGCCAGCAGCGCGGGCACTGCAATCAGGGGGTATATCCTTGGCGATAGACGGCAAAAAACGGCTGGGGTCCTAAGCCATTAGGCCTAGCCTGATCACCGCTATTTCAGCGCAATCGGATTGACGGGGGACCCGACCGCCCCGGTGAACGCCAACGGTGCGGCGGACAGCATGAAGCTGTAACGCCCGTCCGCCGCGCAGTCCGCCGCCAGCGCTTCCATATCGAACATCTCGCCCAGCGGCATGCCCATTTCGCGCAGGCAGCAGACATGCAGGGGCAGCCCGATACTGTCATCCATGGTCGCGATATCGACATATTCAACGGAAATATTGTCCGCTGCCAGCGCCGCCGCCGACACGTCATGCAGATATTCCGCGCAGGAAAAATGCAGGCCAGACCCGCCGTACAGGAAACCATCCCTATCCTTGTCGACGGTGAAATATTGGATCTGGCCGGTCCGCACCAGGACAATGTCGCCGGGCATGATGGCCGTGCCCTGCGCGTCCAGCACCGCGCGAAGATCATCGATGCTGATTTCGTAAGCGGCAGGCAGGCGATCGACCTTGAAATGGCGCGCGACGTCGATCAGCACGCCGCGCGAAACGATGCCGGGATTGGCCAGATGCTCAATGCCATGGCGCGTTACTCCATTCTGGCCGATGCTGTCGCAAACCTTGCATCCATTATACATCTCGCCATCATAATGGACGTGCGACAACGCATCCCACTGGGTCGCACATTGCAGCGGCATTTTCATGAAATCGTCGGAAAATGTGGTCCGCCCGCCTTGGCCGATCGGCTGGGCGACCATCACGATACTCAAATCGGGGTTGGGTCGATTGCGGTCGTCCTGCGGCCCGTCGCCATCGAACGGCAGCCCCAGCGTAAAGGACTTGCCCGACCGGACTTCTCGCGCGGCCCGCTGCAGCGCTTCCGGCCCGATGTGGTTCAGCGTTCCGCGCGCATCGTCGGGACCCCAGCGGCCCCAATTCCTCACGCGCTCTGTGACCAGATCGAAATTGCGATGGCCCATCATGCTTCCTCTCACGGCGGTCGTCCGCTTCGCTGCTGATGGTTAAATCATGGGCGCAATGCCCTGATCCACTGCAAAATCGCCCATCGCTTCCGCCCTCGCGGAAAGCTGTCGTTCGCTCTGACTTTGCGCTGTCACGCACAGCCCCTATATGGGCGCTTTCGCGCGGGGAGCGCGGCACAGCATGGAGCAATGGAATTGAGCAAGGTTCTGGTCATCGGCGCAGGCGGCGTCGGATCTGTCGCGGTTCACAAGATGGCGATGAATCCTGATATCTTCAGCCATATCACGCTCGCCAGCCGTCGCCTGATCAGCTGCCAGAAGGTCGCCGAATCGGTGAAGGCCCGCACCGGCGTCACCATCGACGTGGCGCAGGTGGATGCTGATGACGTCGCCGCCACCATCGCCCTGATCGAACAGGTTCAGCCGAAGCTCGTCGTCAATCTCGCTTTGCCCTATCAGGACCTCAACATCATGGACGCCTGTCTGGCGACCGAGGTCGATTATCTCGACACCGCCAATTACGAACCGCGCGAGACGCCCAAGTTCGAATATGGCTGGCAGTGGGCCTATCAGGACCGTTTCAAGGAAGCGGGGATCATGGCGCTGCTCGGTTCAGGATTCGACCCCGGCGTCACCAGCGTCTTTGCGTCCTACATCAAGAAGCATCTGCTCGACCGCATCGACACGCTCGACATTCTCGACTGCAACGGCGGCGACCATGGCCAGCATTTCGCGACCAACTTCAACCCGGAAATCAACATCCGCGAAGTGACCGCCCCCTCACGCCACTGGGAAGGCGGCAAATGGGTCGAAGGCCCCGCCCTGAAGCATAAGCAGGCGTTCCACTTCGATCAGGTCGGCGAAAAGAACATGTATCTCATGTATCATGAGGAACTGGAGTCGCTGGCTAAATTCTATCCTGAAATCAAACGCATCCGATTCTGGATGACCTTCGGCGATGCCTATCTCAAACATCTGGAAGTGCTGCAGAATGTCGGCATGACCCGCATCGACCCGGTGATCTATGAGGGCAAGGAAATCATCCCGCTCCAGTTCCTGAAGGCTGTCCTGCCCGAACCGTCCAGCCTTGGCTCCACGACCAAGGGCAAAACCAACATCGGTGATATTGCGACCGGGGAAAAGGACGGCCAGCAAAAGACCGTCTATGTCTATCAGGTCTGCGATCATGAGGAAGCCTATGCCGAAACCGGCAACCAGGCGGTCAGCTACACCACCGGCGTCCCCGCGATGATCGGCGCCGCGATGATGCTGACCGGCGCGTGGAAAGGCGAAGGCGTGTTCAACATCGAACAGTTCGATCCCGATCCCTTCATGGACATGCTGAACAAGCACGGCCTGCCCTGGCAGGTGAAGGAATTGGACAAGCCGCTGGATTTCTGACGGTCAAAAGGCCGTCACCCCAGCGTAGGCTGGGGTCTCAGGCCGTTACGCCGTTCCCTATCGCATAAAGACCCCGGCCTGCGCTGGGTTGACGGAGCTTGCCTGATGGAAACCAAAGCCGGCGATCCCGCCGCCTTCGCGCATTTCGACCTCCACCGCGTTCCGTCGCCCGCGTTCGTGATGGACGAAGCCGCCATTCGCCGCAATCTGGTCATCCTGCGCGACATAGGCGACCGCGCGGGCATCAAGGTGCTGGGCGCGCTCAAGGCCTTCTCCATGTGGTCGCTTGGCCCGGTTGTGGCGGAATATCTCGACGGCGTCTGCGCGTCGGGCATTTACGAAGCGCGCCTCGGCCGCGAAGAATATGGCGGCCCCGACGGAAGCAGGGAAGTCGCGACCTATTGCGCCGCCTACAAGCCCGAAGATCTGGCGCAAATCCTCAAAATCTCCGACCATGTCATATTCAACAGCCCAGGCCAGATCGCGCGCCTGAAACCGGTCATCGACGATGCTCGTATGAACGGTGTGAACTTCGACATCGGGCTGCGCATAAATCCGCTCCACGCAGAGGGCGAAGTGCCCAAATATGACCCCTCACAGCCGCACAGCCGCCTCGGTTTCCCGATCGATCAATTACGCGCGGAACATCTTGAAGGCGTCGATGGCCTTCACGTCCACAATCTGTGCGAACAGGATTTCCTGCCCCTCGAACGGACCTGGGCAGCGATAGAGTCCCGTGTCATGCCGCATGTCGGCGGCCTTAAATGGTTGAACTTCGGCGGCGGCCATCATGTCACGCGCGCCGACTATCAAATCGACCTGCTGATCGCCTTTCTCCAGCGGATCAAGGCGCAGACCGGCCTCGAACTCTACATCGAACCGGGCGAAGCCATGGCTCTCGACGCAGGTATCCTGATCGGCGAAATCCTGGATGTGATCGACAATGACATGCCCGTCGCCATCACGGACATCTCCGCCACCTGCCACATGCCTGACGTTATCGAGGCACCCTACCGCCCCGCGATGCTCGACGAAGCGGTGGACGGCCCCGTCACCAGACTCGGCGGCCCCTCCTGCCTGGCAGGCGACATCATCGGCGACTATCGAATCCCCGGCGGTGCGACTCCGGGGCGACGGATCGCCTTCCTCGACCAGGCGCATTATTCGATGGTAAAGACTAATACATTCAACGGCGTGCCGCTCCCCGGCATCTGGCTGTGGAACTCAGGAAGCGACGAACTCAAGGAAATCCGCCGTTTTTCCTATGAGGATTTCAAGTCCCGTCTCTCCTGACGCACATTTTATAGCGGGCCGCGCAACAAAATGCATATGCGCGCTTTACAGGGGGGACCCCTACGCATATATCGCCCTTCCGCTGCCCCATGGGACTTCCACCGCAAGGCAGCTTTAATGCCCACGACTACACTGGAGGTCCCTTGAGTTGCACAAGCATCATAGCGCGCTGGGGGTAGCGACCGCCCTCAAACCGGCAGCACCGGTAACGCTTATTCGTCCCCAGGCTGCTGCCCGGGCTGCCCAGTTCTTCGCTCAGAAGTTCCCGGGGCGCTCGCTCTATGCGGTAAAGGCGAACCCTTCGCCGGATCTCATCCGGACCCTGTGGGATAGCGGAATCACGCATTATGACGTGGCCTCAATTGCGGAGGTTCGCCTCGTCGCGCAGACGCTGCCAGATGCGAAGCTGTGTTTCATGCACCCGGTCAAGGCCGAGGAAGCGATTGCGGAAGCCTATCATGTTCATGGGGTCCGCACATTCTCGCTCGACACGATGGACGAACTGGAAAAGATCGTCCGCGCAACCGATGAAGCGACCGACTTGGAATTGTGCGTCCGCCTGCGCGTTTCCTCCGAACATTCCGAGCTCAGCCTTGCATCGAAATTCGGCGCGGAACTGGGTGAGACCCGCGATCTGCTGATGGCCACGCGGCAGGCGGCTGACGCGCTCGGCATCTGCTTCCATGTGGGCAGCCAGGCGATGAGCCCTCAGGCCTATAGCGACGCCATCGAACGCGTCCGCGCCGCTATCGTGGACGCCGCAGTGACGGTCGACATCATCGACGTCGGTGGCGGTTTCCCGTCGGTTTACCCCGGCATGGAACCGCCAGCGCTGGAGGCCTATTTCGACGCGATCCATCGCGGCTTTGAAAGCCTGCCCGTCAGCTATTCGTCGGAACTGTGGTGCGAACCAGGCCGCGCGCTTTCGGCCGAGTATAGCTCGGTCATCGTGCGTGTGGAGCGCCGTCGCGGCACTGAACTCTACATTAACGATGGCGCTTACGGCGCGCTGTTCGACGCGGCGCATATCGGCTGGCGCTTCCCCGTCGCACTGCTGCGCGCGGAAGAGAGCGAGGCGGAACTGACCGGCTTCTCCTTCTACGGCCCAACCTGCGACGACATGGACCACATGGTCGGCCCATTCATGCTGCCCGAAGACGTGCAGGCGGGCGACTATATCGAAATCGGAATGCTGGGCGCCTATGGCGCGGCCATGCGTACCGGCTTCAATGGCTTTACGTCAGAAGCGGTGGTCGAGGTCGAGGATGAACCGATGGCCAGCCTCTACGTCGATCCGGTTCCCGCGCGCCGTCGCGCTACTGTCATCAAGCTGGGCTAAAAAGCTCAAGCTCCCCTTTGGAGAGGGTGCCTGTCCCTCGCCGTAACAGCGGCGGGGGACAAATTTATCCGCGCCGGAAAATCCCGACCAACTCGACATGGGTCGACCAGCGGAACTGCCCCACCGGCTTCACGCTATCCAGCCGATAGCCACCTGCTACCAGATGCGCCGCATCACGGGCAAAGCTGGCCGGATTGCAAGAAACATAGGCGACGGTGGCGACGGTCGAAGCTGCGATTTGCATGACCTGCTCACGCGCGCCCGCCCGCGGCGGATCAATTACGATGGCGGCAAAGCGGTTAAGCTCATCCGGCGACAATGGACGGCGGAACAGGTCGCGATGGTCCGCTACCAGTCGCCTTTGCGCCCGATTGGCGGCAGTCCTGAGCGATAGAACCAGATCGCGAGCCGCTTCCGCCGCATAGACAGGACGCGCCCCTCCCAAGGCGAGCGCAAAGGTGCCAAGGCCGCAAAAAAGGTCCGCGATTGCTCCCTGCGGCGGCAGCGCCTGACGTACCGTTTCCACCAGCGCGATCTCGCCATCGGGCGTGGCTTGGAGGAAAGAAAAGGACGGAAATGCTACTGCAACACCGCCAAAGCGAACCGTCACTGGTTCCGGCTCCCAGCGGGCCTGCTGGCCATCTCCCTCATCAATCGTCAATCGGGCAAGTTTATGGGAGGACGCGAAGTCCAGCAACGCCTCATCAGCCGCCAGGCCCTCTACCCGGACCCCCTCCAGCAACAGGTCGACACCTTGATCGACCAGCGACATGCGCACATGCGCGGCGCGCTTGTCTGGCAGCATCAGGGCCAGAAGCGACCGCAGCGGCGCGATCAGCGCGAAGAGCCGTGGGTCCAGAACCTCGCACATGGCAAGGTCGATCAGCGTGTGGCTGCCCGATTCAGCGAAACCGATCGTGACTTTCCGCCCCAGCCGGGACGCGCGCAAGGATGCCCGTCGCCTCGTTCGTGGGGGCGAGATGTGCGGGGGGAGTAGCGTCGCTGGTTCAACGCCCTGCCCCGCCAGCGCTCCGGTAACGCGCGCGGTGATAAACTCTGCGAGGCTGGATTCATCCACATGCTGCAGCTCGCACCCACCGCATGCAGGGAAATGGATGCAGGGCGGATCGACATGATGTGGCCCGCGCAGCAGGGAGCCGTCAGTCAACAGCCGGTCGCCGGGAGCAGCCAGCGCCACATGCCGCCCATCCGCGGTCACGCCATCGCCCTTGGCGGCGATGCGCAGGATGATGTCACTATCGAGATCAGTCACAAGCGAGAGGCTATAACGGCTGGCAATTGCATGATCAGATCGTCGGCGATGAATGCGGCCCCTGCCCGTCTGGCCGCCTCCCCGTGCAGCCACACTGCCTCGCAAGCGGCAAGGAACGGGTCGCCGGCGACGGCAAGGCGGCCCGCCACTAGCCCCGCCAGAACATCCCCGGTTCCTGCTGTGGAAAGCCAGGATGACCCACTGGCGCTAATGGCAGCCCGGCCGTCCGGCGAGGCAATCACGCTGTCCGCGCCCTTGTAGATGATCACAGCGCCGCAAAGGCGAGCCGCTTCCAGAGCCTTGTCGATCTTGCTTCCCAGGAGATTGCCGAACAGGCGCGCAAACTCTCCTTCATGTGGCGTCAGGATTGAGCCTGTCGGAATGGCCGGAGAGGCTTCGTCACCCAGCAGCGTGAGCGCATCAGCATCGAGCACAAGCGGGCGACCGCAATTCAGGACCGACGCCAGCCGCGCCTTGGCTCGGTCATCCTGCCCCATCCCTGGGCCAGCGACGACCGCCGCCAGGCGCCGGTCGCTTAACAATGTCGCAAGTTCGCCCGGGTTGTCCTCCTGAAGCGCAACGATGGCGTCGGGACCGCCTGTCGGCGCTTCCAGCCCAATGTGACGCACCATCCCTGCGCCCGACCGCGCTGCCGCATGGCTTGCCAAGCTGCTCGCCCCCGCCATCGCGCCGCCGACAACAGCGACCAGCCCACGACTATATTTGTGCGCGGCGGCGGCGGGCATGGCCAGAGCAGGAGGTCCCAATCGACATATGCTGTCCGATGCTTCGACCCCAATATCGGCGCAGATCAGCCGTTCAGAACGTCCGGCTGCGGGATATAGCAGATGCGCGGGCTTGAAAGCCCCCAGCGCGATGCAAACGCCAAAAGAAGGAACCTGAGACAGCAACGCACCGCTGTCCGTTTCTACGCCGCTTGGCAGATCGATAGCGTAGCTAAAGCTGGCCTCTGCTGTCAGTGCAGCCAGTTGATCCGCTACATCGATATCTAGGCTGCGCGAAAGGCCAGTTCCGAACAGAGCGTCGACGATCTGGGTGGCCGGAGCCGCGTCCGCTAGCGCTTCCACCGGTCCATTCCAGGCAGCACGCGCTTTCCGGCTTGAATCGGTGCGGCTCTCCCCCAGCACCGCCACGCGCACCGGCAATCCCCGATCGCGCAACAGCCGGGCGATAACGAAGCCGTCGCCACCATTATTGCCGGGCCCGCACAGAACCAAAAGGTCGCGCTTGGCACCCGCGCGCCAGATGATTTCCGCCGCTGCTGCGCCAGCCCTTTCCATCAGGGCATATTCGGTCACACCGGCGGCAATTGCGTCCTGCTCCGCATGGCGCATTTGCACTGCGGTCAGGACCGACTTGAATGTCACGGCTGCACCACAGCCGCCATCGTCGCGGGAAGTCGATAGCGATCTTCACCGACGCTGAGTTCGATCTGGTCCTTCCCCAAGACCGTTACCGTCGCCTGTTCGGCACCGTCGGCCGCGACCAGGCCGCGTCCGTCTTTCACCACATGAAATCGACGGAAGCCTCCGTCGGGATGACGCAATGTCACCAGATCGCCAGAACGCTCGACCGGACAACTGCGGCTCCAATCCGCCGTCGTCCCGATGGCGCAGTCAGCGACGCCGCCCGTGCTGCTCACCGAGCTGGAAGTCGACTGCTGATCCGCCGCCGTGCCATCACCACCGTCGCAGCCAGCCAAGGCGAGGCACGCAAGCCCCGCCCCCGCCAATGCCTCAAATATCCGCATAGACATGAGTTTCGGCCTTAGCTCCGGGATGCGTCACCGCTCCCTTGTAAGCCGGTCCGACATTCTGCGCATAGCGCCAAAGCGCGCCAGCCTGATAATCATTCTGGCGCGGCTTCCAGTTCTTCAGACGCTCGGCCAAGACACTGTCGGCAACCTGAAGGTCGATCGTGCCCGCTTCGGCGTCGATGGCGATGATGTCGCCATTTTCGACAAGGGCGATCGGCCCGCCTTCCGCAGCTTCGGGACCAACATGGCCGATGCAAAAACCGCGCGTCGCGCCTGAAAAGCGCCCATCTGTGATCAGCGCGACCTTCTCGCCCATGCCCTGGCCATAAAGCGCCGCGGTGGTTGACAGCATCTCGCGCATGCCGGGGCCTCCCTTGGGGCCTTCATAGCGGATGACAATGACCGACCCCTCGGCGATATCGCGCGCTTCGACCGCAGCAAAAGCATCTTCCTCGCAATCGAAAACCCGCGCGGGGCCTTCGAACTGGAGCCGATGCATGCCAGCCACCTTCACAATCGCGCCATTGGGCGCCAGCGTGCCCTTCAGGCCCACGACGCCGCCGGTCGGCGTGATCGGCGATTTCACGTCGTAGATGACCTTCTGCTCAGGATTCCAGGTCACTTCTTCGATATTCTCGGCAATGGTCTTGCCGGTCACCGTCATGCAGTCACCGTGTAGCAGTCCGTTGTCGAACAGCGTCTTCATCAGCATGTAGATGCCACCGGCGTCATACATATCCTTGGCGACATATTTGCCGCCCGGCTTCAGGTCAGCGATATAGGGTGTCGATTTAAAGATTTCGGCGACGTCGAACAGGTCGAAATCAATGCCGCACTCGTTTGCCATGGCGGGCAGGTGCAACGCGCCATTGGTCGAACCACCGGTTGCCGCCACAATGCGGGCGGCGTTCTCAAATGCTTCGCGGGTGCAGATATCACGCGGGCGGATATTCTTCGCCAGCAACTCCATCACCTGACGCCCGGCTGCCACCGCGACTTCCTCACGGCTTTTATAAGGTGCGGGCGCCATATTGCTGTTCGGCAACGACAAGCCGATGGCTTCGCCAACACAGGCCATGGTGTTGGCCGTATATTGGCCGCCACAAGCGCCATGGCCCGGACATGCGACCTTTTCTAGCGCAATAACGTCCTTCAGAGGGCAAGCGCCCGCCGCATATTTGCCCACGACTTCGAACACATCGACGACGGTAACATCGCGATTTTCGAACCGGCCCGGCAGGATGGAGCCACCATAGACGAAAATCGACGGGACGTTCAGGCGCAGCATCGCCATCATCATGCCGGGCAACGACTTGTCGCATCCAGCAAAGGTGACGAGCGCGTCATAACAGTGGCCGCGTACCGATAGTTCCACCGAATCCGCGATCACATCACGGCTGGCGAGCGAACTTTTCATGCCTTGGTGACCCATGGCAATGCCGTCGGTAACGGTGATGGTGTTGAACCGGCGAGGCATCCCACCCGCTTCGTTCACGCCCTGGCGGCAGAAGTCCGCCTGCATGTCCAGGGTGGTGTTGCAGGGCGCGCTGTCATTGCCCGCAGACGCAATGCCTACGAAGGGTCGGCCAATCTCTTCCTCTGTGAGACCCATCGCATAATAATAGCTGCGATGCGGTGCCCGCTCTGGACCAACCGAGACATGGCGACTCGGCAGTTTCGACTTGTCGAACGTATGAGACATAAACCTACCCTTCTTGCGCGCGTCTCTCTTTCAAAAAGCCGCGAGTCACGCAAGGCTATTGCGGCATTCAAGCACTACTCGCCCCAATATGTCAGCAAAACGGCGCTGTCCTGCTTCATCGGCGATCAGGTCCTGGCGCATTTCAATGCCTAGATAGGGAATGCCGTTTGCTTCGGCATGACGGTTCATAGTGGCGTTGAGCAATTTGCCTGAATAGGGAAGCTGATCGCCCACGATCAGGCCAGCAGCCTGCAACAAGGGGATGGCGATATGTGCGGCCCGGTCATCCTCATTATAGAGAATGCCGATATCCCATGGCCGTTCCTGATGGGGGTCGCTGGCCAAGCGCGGGGTGAAGCTGTGCACCGAAAGGATGAAAGGACTGTCCATCGCGGCCAACACGCTTTCGATATGATGGTGATAGGGGTGATGGAAACGGATCATGCGATCGGCCAGATCAGCAAGGCGGTTGCCAGGGATGGCGTGTCCATCGCTCATAACGGGTAATAGGCCGGGAGCGTCATCTTCCCGGTTGAGATCGATCACGAGCCGCGAAATCCCGCCCAGAACCGCCGTGCAGCCCAGCTGATCGGCGATCATGCGGCTGACTTCCGCCACGCCGATGTCCACTGCAATATGATCGCGCAACAGCGATGGGTCTATGCCAAGATCGATGTCGTCCGGTACATGCGCCGAGGCATGATCTGCGATGATCAGCAGGGCCAGATCTCCGCCATAGACTTGGGTGAAAGCCTCGCTCACGCCGGTCTGATCCTCGTTTCCATTACCCACCAATCCGCTTGCCGCGCCTTTATGATGGCCGCGGCGGCATCAGCAGCTGCCTCATCATCGAAGAGCGCAAAACATGTCGCGCCCGACCCGGACATGCGAGCGACACGGACGCCGGAACATTGCCTCAATGCCGCCAGCACATCCGCTATCACCGGAGCCATTGCCACGGCTGCGGGTTCCAAATCATTACGTCCACAGGCGATCACCCGGTCCAGATTGTCTGCTACCAAAGCTCCCCTGTCGACCCGGTCCCACCCCTGAAACACCCGCGCAGTGGACATGCCGACACCGGGATTGACCAGCAACATCGGCGTACCTGACAGACCGGATATATCGACGTCCTCCAGCACCTCACCGCGCCCGCGCACCATCTTGGTTGCGCTGGCAAGGCAGGCGGGCACGTCCGATCCGAGTAACAAAGCGATCCGTTCCAAGTCGTCCGCCGCGATTTGAGCGTTCCACAAGCGGCATAGCAACCGCAATGTCGCCGCTGCGTCTGCCGATCCGCCGCCGATGCCGGATGCTACCGGCAGGGTCTTAACCAGCGTCAGCGCAGCGCCCCGTTCCTCACCCAGATGTTCGCGCAGCGCCTGCGCCGCCTTCACGACCAGATTGCCGCCGCCATTGTCCAGCCCATCGGCAAAAGCCCCCGCGATGGTCAAGGTGATCGCGCCGGAAGCATCCGTTCTGCCGGTCAGCACATCGCCGTCGCTGGCGAATATGAAAAGGCTTTCCAGGGCATGGTAGCCATCATCCCGCCGATCGCGGACATGAAGGGCCAGGTTGACCTTCGCATAGGCGATTTCAGTCAGCTCTCCGTTGTCAGGGGCGACGTCAGGCGATGGGTATCCGTCAACGGGCGGCATATTCGGGTTTCCATCCTTCTTTCGCCTTTAAGGCGAGCCGCGCTACCGCTTCCCCTTCGGCAAACACAGCCGCAGCGTTCCAGGCGTAGCGTGCTTCGAACCGGCGTCCTGCCGTCCATAATGCATCACCCAGATGTTCGTTAATGGTTGCGTCGTCCGGCGCACCCGCCGCCGCGCGCTCCAGCACCGGCACTGCTTCCTTTACATTACCAGTTACAAAATGCGCCCAACCAAGCGAGTCCAGTATTGACGCATCCTGAGGCTTGAGCGCGCTCGCCCTTTTCAGCAGCGCGAGCGCGGCGTCGATATTCTGCCGCGGCTCAATTTGCGCATAGCCCAGATAATTGAGCACCAAAGGCTCATCGGGCGCCATGCTGGCTGCGCGTTCCAGCACCCCGCGCGCATCGGCCCACCTGCCGCCCTGCTCCAGCGCGCTACCTTCGAACAACAGCAGCGCCCAAGGTATGGCATCGGGGGCATAGCGGGCCTGCGCGTCACGAAAGGCTTTCGCAGCGCCACTGAAATCCTTGGAGTCTGCCAGCAACGTGCCGAGCCGGACATGCCGTTCCGCCTCCGCCCCCGGCGCGGCGGCGAGTGAGCGCGCCAGGCTGACTGCTCCGGCCCGATCGTCCGATCGCGCCAACACATCCACCAGAATAGCCCGCCCCAAGGTTCCAAACCAGCTATTGACGGGAATCTTGTCCGCTTCGGCAGCGGCGGAATGCGAATAACCCGCCTCGCCCAGCAACTTTGCCAGCGCGATCCTGCTGTCGGCGCCGGACGGATTGGCGAAGCTGCCGATCCTTGCAAGCCGGATGCCCAACATCCGCGTCGCTTCATCGGTGCTGATGTCCGTTGCGAGGCGCGTCAAAAGCCTCCCAAATCCTTGACTGGGCGTCAGGGGCTTTCCAGCCGCGCCTGCCCCCTTCCCTTTATTGAGTCGGTCCCGCGCCAGGGCGTAATTCGCCTGGTTCGGGGGCAGAAGCGCGAGTGCCTGCGTCTTGGCGCCACGACCGGCTAGTTGGGCCGCAAAGGACAGGCGCAATTCAGCCAGATCGACTGTCCGCAACGCCAGCGCGCGATGCACCGCTGGTTCCGCCGCCTTCACGTCGCCGCGCGCCAGTGCCTGCATAGCGGCATGTTCATCGAGGTAGCGCCTGACCAAAGATGCAAAACGATCCGTGCCCGCTGCATCGACAGCAGCGACCCTACCTTCACCTAAAGCGATCCAGCTGCGCAATATGGGCACCAGGAATGCAAAATTGCCTTCTGTAGCGATCCGATCCGCGAACCCATGCGCGGCCTGCCAATCCCTGCGATTGAGCGCGTCCGACAGGAGCAGCAGGGTGCCGTCCCTAGGTAGGGCGCCTTCACGATCCAGCAGCGTGGCAGATCGCATCGCCAGCGCCATGTCGCCGCTGACAAGGGCGTGAACATAGGATCGCCGGGCAATTTCAAGCTGGTCCAGGTCAGCAGCCAGCGCCTGACGGTAGTTTTTCAGCGCCAACGCCGCTGCCCCGTCGCCATCCGCAAGGCGAGCACGCGCATAGGCATGCAGCGCGCTCGCCCGGTCCACTGATGCCCCGGCGGCTCCCGGCAGCATCAGCAGCGGAAGGGAGTAAAGGAAAAGCCGCCTACATGTTGGGATAGTTGGGTCCTCCGCCGCCTTCCGGCACGACCCAGTTGATGTTCTGGGTCGGGTCCTTGATGTCGCATGTCTTGCAGTGGACACAATTCTGCGCATTGATCTGGAACCGCGGAGCGCCTTCGTCCAACCCCACCACTTCATAGACGCCCGCCGGACAGTAGCGCTGCGCCGGTTCGTCATAAAGGGGCAGATTATAGCTGATCGGAATCGTTGCGTCCTTTAACTGCAGATGGACCGGCTGATCTTCCTCATGATTGGTGTTCGACAGGAACACGGAAGACAGGCGATCGAAGCTGATGACGCCATCGGGCTTGGGATAATCGATCTTCGCGCACTGTTCCTTGCGCCAGATCTTTTCATTGTCGGGCTTGTGCTTCATCGTGAAGGGCAGCCCGATCTTGAGCGTCCGCATCCACATGTCGATACCGGCCAGCAACGTGCCGATGGTGCCACCAAACTTTGAAAGCAGCGGTTCGGCATTCTTGACCAGCTGAAGCTCCTTCGCGATCCAGCTTGTCCGCAGATTATCCTCATAATCCTGCAGCACGTCGCCGCCACGCTCAGCCTTGATCGCGGCGAACGCCGCTTCGGCCGCCAGCATGCCTGACTTCATCGCCGTGTGCGTGCCCTTGATCCGCGGTACGTTGACGAAGCCCGCCGAACAGCCGATCAGCGCGCCGCCAGGGAACGCCAGCTTCGGGATGGACTGCCAGCCGCCTTCATTGATCGCGCGAGCGCCGTAGGAAACACGGCGCCCCCCTTCCAGATATTTGCGGATTTCAGGATGCTGTTTCCAGCGCTGAAATTCCTCGAACGGATAAAGATGCGGGTTGCGATATCCAAGGCCCACCACGAAACCCAGTGCAACCTGCCCACCAGCCTGATGATAGAGGAATCCGCCGCCATAAGCATCGCTCAGCGGCCAACCCTGGGTATGAATGACCAGGCCCGGCTTGTGCTTGGCGGGATCGATGTCCCACAATTCCTTCATGCCCAGCCCGTAGACCTGCGGTTCGCAGTCAGCGTCCAGATGGAACTGCCGCTTCAATATTTTGGTCAGGTGGCCGCGTGCACCTTCAGCAAAGAAGGTATATTTGGCGTGAAGCTCAAGGCCTGGCTGATAATCGGGTTTGCGATTGCCCTCGCGATCGATGCCCATGTCGCCCGTGGCGACACCCTTCACCGATCCATCCTCATGATAAAGGATTTCCGCAGCGGCAAAGCCAGGGAAGATTTCGACACCCATCCCTTCGGCCTGCTCCGCCAGCCAACGGCACAGATTACCGAGCGAGCCGGTATAGGTGCCCTTGTTATGCATCCATCCGGGCAGGGCGATATGCGGCATGGAAAATTTGCCACGCTTCGTCAGGAACCAATGCTGGTTGTCGCTGACCCAGGTATCGGCGAGCGAGCAACCCATGTCGCGCCAGTCAGGCAGCAACTCGTCCAGCGCCTTGGGATCGACGACTGCGCCAGACAGGATATGGGCACCGATTTCGGACCCTTTTTCCAGCACGCATACTGCGAGTTCCTGCCCCGCGTCGTCCGCCAACTGCTTCAGCCGGATCGCCGCAGACAGCCCCGCCGGTCCCCCGCCGACGATGACGATGTCATAAGGCATCGATTCCCGTTCGCTCATATGTCCTCCATCAGGCGTTCCGGCCGGTTCCCTCATCCTGTCCGGTTGCCGTATTACTCAAACGTTTTACCATCCCTGCCGATGAAGATTCTTGACCACGGCGTCAACCTCTGGCCCTAGAAGATCGATGCGGGGATTTTTGCAGGCAGATGTAGCGACGGCCGCCAGCGCCTATATGGCCTGGTGGGAACTGGCGGGCGTCGATTGTGCGACGGTGGAAGAGCCGGTCGACTGGTTGCGGCCCATTGTGTCTGCCCAACCGGCCATATCGCCAACGCCGAACCCGCCCAGTGAAAAGCCTGCCACGCTGGAAGCATTTCTGTCCTGGATCGCACATGATCCAGCCCAGCCGGAGCGCCGTTGGGCGGGCGCGCCTATCCTGCCGCAGGGAAATGCGCAGGCTTCGCTGATGGTGATCACCGACATGCCCGATCCTGCCGATATGGCCGCAGGGATGCTGTTTTCCGACCGGGCAGGAAAACTGTTCGATGCCATGCTCACCGCCATTGGTCTTTCGCGTGGCGACATCTACCTGGCTTCTCTGCTGCTGTCGCGCCCGCCCGGTGGAATGGTGGAAGCGTCGGACCTCAACGCCGCCGCCGACCGTGTGCGCACGCTGGTCTCACTCGCATCGCCCCGCCGCCTGCTGATCCTGGGCGATCGCACTATCCGCACCTTGCTTCCTGATCATGATGGTCGTCCCGTCCAAGACACCGAAGGGGTGCAGGGTTTACGCTATCTCAACCAGGATGGCGGCACTGTGTCCGCCGTCGCCACTTTTCACCCGCGCCTGCTGCTGGGGCAGCCTGCGGCCAAGGCGGAATGCTGGCGAACGTTGCAATGCTTGATCGAGGAAAAGCGCCCGTGATTCGCGTCCTAGCCCATTCGTCCGCCTTGGCAATGGCCGCCATGAGCGCATTTTTCGCGCTGCCTGCGGTGGCTGACACGGCTCCGGGGATATCCACGTCCTGGACTTCTTCTCACGCACCGTTCGAGATCAGCGACGGCGAAAAGGCTCGCTATGGCGCGATTTTTTCGGCCCTGACCGACCAGAAATGGACGGAAGCGAAAGCGATGATCCTGTCGCTCGACTCCCAGGATATCGTCCGCCCGGTCGCGCTGGCCGAACTTTATCTGGCGAAGAATTCACCACGGGTTGAACTGTTCGACCTTCTGGACCTGATCAACAAGGCGTCCTGGCTGCCGGATGCCGGTCAATTGTCCCGCCTGGCCGAAAAACGCGGCGCGACCATATTGCCCGACCTTCCTCAGGTGCAAAAAATGGTCTGGCTGGGATCAGCCCCCCGACGGCAATATGTCAGCGGGGTCAAAACCGACCTGCTGGCGCAGGCACTTGTCGGGCGGATCGCCCCCTACATCAAGAATGACGACCCGGCAGGGGCAGAATCGCTTCTTGCCACGGGTGAGATCGGCCTGACGCCCGAAGGCCTGACCGAAGCGCGACAGCGTATTGCCTGGTCTTATTATATCGAAAATGACGACACCAACGCGCGCCGCATGGCTGCTCGCGCGCTGGAAGCGCGCGCTGGGGGCGACTGGTCGGTTCAGTCCTACTGGACCACTGGCCTTGCGTCGTGGCGTCAGAATGATTGCGTCAGCGCCGCCCCTGCCTTTGCCAATGTCGCCGCTATGGCTGGCAACGCCGACATGCGCGCCGCCGGGGCATATTGGGCAGCGCGGGCCTATATGGTCTGCGGTCAGGCAGAAAAGGTTGGAAACCTGCTCAAGACCGCCGCGCGCAATGACGAAACTTTCTACGGCCTCCTCGCCCGCGAAACATTGGGCATGCCCGCTGGCAGCGCCAATGTCGCCACTCGGTTCGGCGCTGACGAATGGCGACAGTTGAAGGATAGTCCCAACGTCCGTGCAGCCGTCGCCCTGACGGCTGTGGGACGCAGCAGCAAGGCGGATGAACTTATTCGCCATCAGGCAAAGTTAGGCGGCGCAGGCCAATATGACGCTTTGCTTGGGCTGGCAGGGGCGCTCAACCTGCCCGCGACCCAGCTTTGGCTCGCCCATAACGGTCCCGCCGGGAAACAGCCGGACAGCTTCGCCCGCTTTCCGACGCCCCAGTGGCGGCCCGACGGCGGCTGGCGAGTGGACCCGTCGCTCATCTATGCCCACACGCTTCAGGAATCAGGCTTCCGCAGCGATGTCGTCAGTAGCGCCGGGGCACGGGGCCTGATGCAGGTCTTGCCTGGCACGGGCAGCGACATGGGGCTTTCGTCCCCAGCGCAGCTGTTCGTGCCTTCCACCAACATGGAATATGGCCAGCGCTATCTGGAAAAGCTGCGCGACATGAGCGCGACCGGCGGGCTGCTGCCCAAGGTGATGGCCGCCTATAATGCCGGTCCGGTCCCGGTCGAGCGGTGGAACAGCGAAGTGAAGCACAATGGCGACCCGCTGCTGTTCATCGAATCGCTGCCTTATTATGAAACGCGCGCCTATGTGAATACGGTGATGCGCAACTACTGGATGTATCAGATCCAGGCAAAGGGCAGCGCCGATTGCCTGACTGGCATGGCGCAAGGCATGTGGCCGACCTTCCCCAATTCCAAAGGTGTGAAGCTCGTGCGCCTGAGCCAGAATAGTCGGCACAATGGTCCTGATATGGTGAGCGGTTCGAACTGATGTCGATCGATGAACAGCGGTCGTTCGTGCCGGTGCGCATTGCTCTGCTGACCGTCTCCGACACTCGCGGCATGGCAGAGGACAAATCCGGCGACGCGCTTGCCGACAGGATAGTAGCCGCTGGTCACATACTGGCCGAACGACGTATCGAACGCGACGACCGCGCCGCCATCGTCGCGCGCCTCCACGCATGGATAGACGACCCTCAGGTCGATTGCGTGATAACCACAGGGGGCACGGGCGTAACCGGCCGCGATGTCACGCCTGAAGCGTTGGCACAGGTGCAAGACAAGGAAATACCGGGCTTTGGCGAGTTGTTCCGCTGGCTCAGTTTTAAGACCATCGGCACATCCACCATACAATCCCGCGCCACCGCCTGCGTTGCCCGGGGCACCTACATTTTCGCCCTTCCCGGATCGACCGGCGCTGTAAAGGATGCTTGGGACGGCATATTGGCCAGCCAACTCGACAGCCGCTTTCGTCCCTGTAACTTCGTCGAGCTAATGCCTCGCCTGATGGAGCGCTGACCCCACCCCTTGCAATTATGTTCACTATATGTTCTAATTCGCCATGGCTGCGGAAAAGGGTAGAGGCGCAACGTTGAATGGCGAAAGCCAGCGGTTCAATCTTGCCCAGCGCATGGCCGATGGGGACTGGATCGACGCCTCGGAACTGGTGGATGGACAAAGGCCGCGCCTGCGGACCCAGGTTACCGTAGAGCGCCCTCGCACGATCATCGCGCGTAATAAATCCCCCGATATTGCCTTTACCCAGTCCATAAACGCCTATCGCGGCTGCGAGCATGGCTGCATTTATTGCTTCGCGCGCCCAACGCATGCCTATCACGACCTGTCGCCGGGCCTGGATTTTGAAACCCGCCTTTTCGCCAAGCCAGATGCCGCCAGGTTGCTGCGCGAAGAATTGGCGAAAAAATCCTACCGGGTCTCCCCGATTGCGATGGGGACCAACACCGATCCCTATCAGCCGATTGAGCGCGAATGGAACATCACCCGGCAATGTATAGAGGTGCTGGCGGCATGCCGTCACCCGCTGTTCATCACGACCAAATCCGACCGGGTATTGCGCGACCTGGACCTGCTTTCCGCGATGGCGAAAGACCGTCTGGTGGCCGTGATGATCTCAGTCACCACCCTGGATCCCAAGGTCGCTCGGACGCTGGAACCCCGGGCCGCTCATCCGCTCCGGCGCGTGGATGCGATTCGCCAGCTGGCCGCAGCGGGCATACCGGTGACCGCCAGCCTTTCGCCGATCATCCCCGCAATCACGGATCATGAAATCGAAACGATTATCGCTCGCGTCGCTGCGGCTGGAGCGCGCGAGGCTACGTTCATCCCGGTGCGCCTTCCCCATGAAGTCGCGCCCCTTTTTCGCGCCTGGTTGAAGGAGCATTATCCAGACCGGGCCGAAAAGGTAATGGCGATCATCCGCGACATCCGGGGCGGCCGCGACAATGATCCCGGTTTTGGAAGCCGGATGCGCGGCCAAGGGGTGTGGGCCGATCTGATACGCACCCGATTTCACAACGCCCGCAGGCGTGCGGGGTTTTCGGGCGAACGCCTTACGTTACGGACGGACCTGTTCCGTCCTCCTGGCGATGAAGCCCAATTTCAACTGCTATGAAGGGCGAAGAGCCGCGTCACGCCCCCATCCGTCAGCGGGAAGCGAACTGACGAGCCTTGCCCGACAACGCCCAGCGCTGGACCGTCGCGCCGGGGGCTGTTTCACGCACGAAGCACTGCCCGCGCTGCACGCGGATGGAACGGCACAGCGCCATCGCTTCCGCCCGGTCGCCAAAGCCGCTTACAGCCAAGCGAGCGAAGGTTGCACCATTCAGCGTGATCTGGCTCGTAAGTACAGGACGCTCAGCCAGCGCGCTGTTACGACGCGCCAAAGCGAACCATTTTTCTTTAGCGATGGCGGCATTATCATAGGCCCCCAATTGGACGACCCAGTTGCTGGCGGTATCAGCAGAATGGACTTTCGGGCGCAGCGGTCGCATTTTCGTCGCTGCCACACGCAAGGCGGGCTTCGGCGCTGCATGAGGCACCGGCACTGCGGCAACGTCAGGCAAACTATGATCGATGACGGGTGCATCGGCGGCTTCCGGTTCGACAGCCGCCATATATTGTGATGGCGCGGCGGCGTCATTTGCGGCCATTTCCACAGGCTCCTGCGTAACCGGGGCCCGGTCTGGCGCGAGGGCCAGAGCGACCGGCTGGCCCGCATCCGCACCGTCGATATTCACGCCCATGAAAAGGGCAATTCGCTGCGTCGCAAACATGGGAGCCGCGCTCTGCGCCCATTGCGAAATGCGCTGGTTGGCGGCTGCTGGTTCAAGGTCATATCCAACTATCATTCGCGCGTCTTTCCAGCGGCCCGCCAACGCATAGGCATAGGCCAGGTTCTGACGCGTCTGCGCAGTCGCCGACGGGTCGTGGATCGCGCCAGACAGGATGCGTACCCCTTCGTTGGCGTCCCCGGCCATCGCCATGGCCAGGCCATAATCACCAGCAGGCACGATGTCGGCATTGGCCGCCAACAAGTCCCGCGCGGCCTCGCTCTTGCCCAGAGCAGCCTTCACCAATGCCAGGCTGACGATCGTTCGTGCATCCTGATTGCCCAGCGACATGGCGTCACTCAACGCCGTTTCCGCAGAAGCAAAGCGCCCGCTAGCCACATAAGCGCGACCGAGCAGTTGGCGATAGGCGGCGTTATGTGGATCAGCTGCGACGGCTGCCTCCGCCGCCCTGACCGCCGCCGCGCCATCGCGCTTTGCCAACGCCTTTTCCGTCGCAGCGACATGGCCGTCGTTGCTCCGCTGCGGCGCTGCGGCGGATGGCCGGAAAGCCGAGCCAGCGCAGCCCACCATAGTTACTGCCAAGATCAGCGACGAAGCCGCTGCTTTCGCAAAAGCTGTGCGTTTCATGCCGTGCTCCTTTTCATCAATTCTTGCGTTCGCCAGGCACTTGCTGCGCCAGGCGGTCGATGTCGGGCAGGGAAGCCAAAAGCGTGTCCAATGCGTCGGTGACAATCTGCTGTGCAGACCGGCCGCTGACGGCGCAGGCCAGACGAAGCCGGAGATGTCGTTCGGCGTCCAGACGCAGGGTAAACGCCGCCTTCCGCCCCTTCGCGGGACGCACAGCGGGCGGGGTAACAGCCACGGATTCCTTGACCCGTTCGGCCAGTTCCTCACGCTCCACCACGACTTGCGGTATGGGGGCAGCGACAGCCGGAGCGGTCATCGGCGTCAGGCCAACAACGGAACGGGGTTCGATGGGTGCAGGCTCAGGCTCCGTCACATCGAAACCCATGTCGTTCCAGCCAAGATCTTCTTGCATAGCTAGGGCCGACTGGCCACCAAAGCCCATGACGGGGCGGCGCATCGCAGGTTGGGCAGCTCCCTTGCGAGCAAGAAGCCCAGAGGTCAGGGAAGCGAGCGGTTTGGGTTCAGCCATCTATCGTCCTCCCTTACTGGCCAACGACACGGCGGCCAAAACCACCCGAAGCTGGCCGAAGCGCGCCAGAAGACCCTGCTCCGCTGTTCGGCACCGAAAAGACAGTGCGCCGGAAATTCTTTTCCAGTCGGTCAGAGATATAGGTCCACAACTGCTCAACCTCTCCGGCTGAGCGGCTCTTGGGATCAACTTCCATCACCGTGCGGCCATCGATCATCGAAGCGGCAAAATCCGTTCTGTGGTGCAGCGTGACAGGCGCGACCGTGCCATGCTGCGACAGGGCGACGGCAGCCTCCGACGTTATCCGCGCCTTGGGGGTGGCCCCGTTGACGACGAAGATCAGCGGCTTGCCCGCGCGTTCGCAGAGGTCAACCGTAGCGCCAACGGCGCGCAGGTCATGCGGGCTGGGCCGCGTTGGCACGACAATCAATTCCGCCACGGAAATGACGCTCTGGATCGCCATGGTAATCGCGGGCGGCGTGTCGATGACAGCCAGCTTGAACCCTTGTTGACGCAATATTTCCAGGTCTGCGGCAAGGCGGGCCACCGTGGTCTGGGCGAATGCTGGAAATTCCGCTTCGCGCTCATTCCACCAGTCGGACAGCGAGCCTTGCGGGTCGATGTCGATCAGGACAACCGGCCCGGCCCCGGCCTTCTGGGCCTGCACGGCCAAGTGACCGGACAATGTGGTTTTGCCAGAGCCACCCTTTTGCGATGCCAAAGCAAGTATGCGCACGCAATTTTCCCCCAGATTTCCAATAGCCCGAGGGAATGCCATGACCGCGCCTAAGATTTGGTTAATTGCTTTCGCGACTTTCTCTGAACCAGGGGCAGGCCATACGCCTGGCCGACTAGCCATTGTTGCTAAGTTGCCCTTAACCTTGTTCAGTCATAGGTTACGGCAAAGCTGTCCCGTGGGAGCGTTGTACATGAAGCAGATCTGGGCCGCGCTGGCCGCAGGAACGATGTTAGCCCTGGCGCAACCGGTTGCGGCCGACGTGAAGGGTGGCGTCGATGCCTGGCAGCAGGGCGACTATGCCAAGGCAGTGGCGCGATGGCTGCCACTGGCGCAGTCGGGCGATCCCGACGCTCAGTTCAACATCGGACAGGCCTACAAGCTGGGACGGGGGGTGCCCGCGAACATGACCAGCGCGATCGAATGGTATCGCAAGGCCGCCGTCCAAGGGCATAAGCGTGCGGAAGACAATCTGGGCCTGCTGATGTTCCAGCAGGGAGAACGCGCAAACGCCCTTCCCTATTTGCAACGCGCCGCAGACAGGGGCGAACCGCGCGCGCAATATATTGTCGGCACCGCGCTCTTCAACGGCGACATCATGGCGAAAGACTGGCCCCGCGCCTATGCGTTGATGAGCCGCGCTTCGGCGTCCGGCCTATCCCAGGCGACCGCCAGCCTGAAGCAAATGGACAAATATATCCCGGCGGAACAACGTCAGCAGGGTGTCGCCTTGGCTCAGACAGACGGTGGCAAGGACATCGCCGCGCAGGCCCCTGCCCCTGCCCGTGACAAGAAGCCCGAACCAGCACCGACCCGCCCCACCGCATCGGCCAAGAATGCGGCCAAACCGTCGGATAGCCGGGCGCAAGCCGCGGTCGCCACGCCTGCTCCAAGCCCATCGAAGCCGGTTGTCAGGCAGACGCCCACTAAATCTACTGCTCCCGCTCCGGCAACGAACGGACCGTGGCGGGTGCAATTGGGCGCGTTCAGCGAGGAAGGCCGCGCTCGCGCGCTTTGGGCCAGGCTGAAAGCCAAGGTCAGCGGCCTGGCCGACTATCAGGTTTATATCGTCAAGGGCGGCGGCGTGACGAAACTCCAGGCAGGCCCGTTTGCCAGCAGCGCTGAAGCTGCGCGCCTCTGTGGCACCATCAAGTCCGCCGGCGCGGAATGCATGCCCAGAAAGATGTGACGGCAGTAGGCCGTCAGCTGTCCAACGCTTGGCTTTTTGAGGTCGCGGCGCGATAATGGGCCGCCCACAGGAGCATGCCATGCCTGCCACGTCCAGCGACGGCAATGTTGCCGCGCTCGTCCGGTCAGCTTTGGACGAGCAGTCTGCCAACGAAGTGCTCGACGCACTCGCGATCGACCCCCAACTCCTCGCGGAACGCAATCCCGCCATTTCACGCGGCGCATTCGCCATGGCCTTGAACATTCTGTTGTTTCACGGCCTGCTTCAACGGGTCCCGACCGCAGCCGCCTATGTCGCGGAGATCCGCACACACGGGCAGCAAGTGGTGTTCGATCATGGCGCCCTACGCACCATATTATTGCCCCAGGGGCCGACCGGAGCGCTGCCGGGCGGCGAAGATGCCTTCACTCGTATTTTCCAGCCCCTGGGCTATGAAATGGCCGCTACGTATCCCCTCCACCGCTTGAAGATGACGGGACGCGCCTACCGGCACAGGGACGCACCGGAAAGCATCCCCCAGTTTTTTCTATCCGAACTGCATGTTGATCGTTTCGACGCTGAATTTGGCGAGGCGGCCTCCCGCATATTCGGTTCTTCGCGAGACCCGCTCAATGCAGTCAGTGGGAAACTGCTGGATTGCTACTCCGCAGGACTGCCCGTGTCGCTCGGCTTGGCCACTGCCGCTCTTCCTGTCTTGGTCGGCGCTTTTAATCGACAACACGAACCAGCGGTCCTTGCCGACTATGACTTGCTCCTGTCCCGTTCCCCTGAGGCGGCCTGGATCGCCACCGAGGGCAATGCCTTCAACCATGCGACCGATCGGGTCATAAACGTCGAAACCGTTGCGAAGCGGTTGCGGGAGGAAAATTGGCCGGTCAAGAATGAGGTTGAAGTTTCCCGGTCGGGCCGTGTGCGCCAAACCGCTTTCCGTGCGGACATGGTCGATCGGCTGTTCGCGAACGACGAAATGCGGCGGGTGCCAGGATCATTTTACGAATTCATCAGTCGCGGCATCGATCCTGCAACCGGACGCATCGACCTCAGCTTCGATGCGGGTAACGCGACTGGCATCTTCGCGATGACCAGCACGCGGGGGACCAGAGTGCCTTAACGGGTTGATCATGCAGCCCGCTTAAGGCAACGGCGTTTGCGACATATAGCGGAGGCGCTTCTTGAATAATCCGGTTGTCCCGTCCTGGGTTCTGACCCTTGTCTGCGCGGATCGCGTTGGCATCGTCGCCGCAGTCAGCCAGTTTCTGGCCGAACGCGGCGGGTTCATCACCGACAGCCAGCAATATGCCGACCGGGAAGCCGGGCGCTTCTTCATGCGCGTCGCGTTTGAACCGGCTGACGAACGAATGGTCGACACGGACAGGCTGCGCGCTGATTTTGCCGCAGTCGGAAGTAGGTTCGGCATGGACTGGAATCTGACAACAGCGTTTGAACGACCGCGTATGCTGATCGCCGTTTCCAAAGGCTCGCACTGCCTTGCCGACCTGCTCCATCGCTGGCAAACCGGTACGCTGCCTATCGATATCATGGGGGTTGTGTCCAACCATCCCGACATGCGACGGATCACCGAATGGCACGGCATCCCCTACCATGAGTTACCGCCCAATGGTAACAAGGACAACCAAGAGGTTGCTCTAATTGATATTTTCGAGCGGACACAATCGGATTATTTGATCCTCGCTCGATATATGCAGGTGCTGTCGGAAGACTTGGTCAAGCGCCTTGCGGGGCGCTGCATCAATATTCATCACAGCTTCCTGCCAGGTTTCAAGGGCGCGCGTCCCTATCACCGTGCCCATGAGCGAGGCGTGAAGCTGATCGGAGCGACCGCACATTTCGTCACTGCCGACCTGGATGAAGGCCCGATCATTGAACAGGCGGTGGAGCGCGTCGATCACCGCGCGACGGCGGAAGATATGATCCGCATCGGTCGGGATATAGAGGCTCAGGTGCTGGCCCGGGCCGTCGGCTGGATCGCTGACCGTAGAGTGCTGTTGAACGGCAGCAAGACCATCGTTTTTCGCTGAGGTCGCACTAACGCACTGTGCTGGAGGCAGCCGGCGCATTCACCGGCGATGATGCTGTTAAAAATATGGGCGAATTTTTACTGCTGACCGGCTAACCCAAAGAGCTGCCTGACGACCATAACGTGGCGCAGTTCGAATAGGTGAACGGGTGTTCCAACCAAGCAATGGGCCGCTAACGGACCGCAAAAGGTCTAGAATGCAACGCTATAAATGAACCAACCTACGATTAGCAGGCTAGTCGCTACGCAAAACCTATCGCCAAAAACGTCAATCCGCGACATCGTCCAGCATCCTTCCTAGTTAGGCAATCTACGTCGCCTGATAGAAACTATAACTGACAGGTCGTGGAAAAGGAACCACCAACTTAGGAAATCAGCCCAAAAAGCCCAATTTTCTCCCCAAGCCGGTTCCCCATAGGAGAAGTCGGTTGGCTCGTGAAACTGTTTCAGACCAACGCAGAGCGATGCCGCAATATAGACTGCGTCGCTTCCACCGGCCCGCGATAGGCTTCCTGAAACTCCGCGCTCCAATATTTAAGGTCGTCCAGATCGATCCGTTCGCCTGAAACCGCGCAGAGCACAAATTGCCCCGGACGCACCACATCGAAATGCGGCGTGTGATAATTCAGCACAGCAAGACCTGGGATATCGGCCATCAATCGCCCGTCAATATGCGATCGACCAATTGCCTAACTGTCGGCACGAACCCATTGGAATAAAACGGGTCCTGCTTGAACTTATAGGCTCCGTGGCCCGCAAATAGCAGATTTTTGTCGAGATCGCCGCCATGCACCGCTTCCTGCAGCGATTTCTGGATACAGAAGCTGCGCGGATCGGCGAGCCGACCCGTGGAGTTGGTTTCGCTATCCATCCAGCTGGAAAAGGCGCACTGGCTGAGGCAGCCCATGCAGTCGGTCTGATCCTTGCGGACTTCAGCCCTTTCCTCTTCGTTGACGAACACCAGCGTGTTGTCCGGCGTCTTCAGGGCAGAGGTGAAACCCTGCCCTACCCATTCGCGCGCGCGCAGAAGGTCACCGCGCGTCACCCAGAAATTCTTGCCTTTGACCCCTGCATCCAGCTGATGCGTATGATCACCTGCCTGCTCGGTGCTGAACGGTATTTGCCGTTCTGAACGCGCTTCCAATTGACGCAAAAACGGATTGCGGATCGCCGAGCTGTAGAAACCGGTGGGGGAAAAGCGGTGGAGCAGGATGTCGCCCGGTTCAAGCTGGGTGAGCCGCTGCTTCCATTCCTGCGGGATCGGACTTTCCTGCGTCAGCAGCGGACGCGTGCCGAACTGGAATGCGATACTGCCTAGTTCAGGATTGTCGATCCAGTCGTTCCAGTCCTTCAAGTGCCAGACGCCGCCAGCCATGATGATTGGCACGTCGTCCGAAATGCCGCCTTCACGCATGGTGTCGCGTAGCGCTTTGACGCGCGGATAAGGGTCTTGCGGCTGCCGAGGATCTTCCGCATTCGAAAGGCCGTTATGCCCGCCAGCCAACCAGGGATCTTCATAGACCACGGCCGCCAACCATTCCGCCGCCTTGGAATAGGCGCGCTTCCACAATGCCCGGAACGCACGACCGGAACTGACGATCGGCAGATAGCTGACCCCATAAGAAGCCGCGATCTCGCTCAGCTTATAGGGCATGCCAGCACCGCAGGTGACGCCTGCCACCATGCCGCGTGTCTTTTCCAGCACGCCGTGCAGCACCCGCTGCGCGCCGCCCATTTCCCAAAGTATATTGATGTTGATCGCGCCCTTGCCGTCAGCGATCTCGAACGCGCGCTTCACCTGTTCGACTGCGCCGTCGATGGCGTATGCCACCAATTCTTCGTGGCGGTCGCGTCGGGTGCGGCCATGATAGATTTGCGGAATGACGTTGCCCATGCTGTCATAGCTGTCCGCATTGACCGCAGACACGGTTCCGATCCCGCCGGCAGCGGCCCATGCCCCAGAGCTGGCATGGTTGGACACTGCCACACCCTTGCCGCCCTCTACCAGCGGCCACACTTCACGGCCACCATATATGATGGGCTTCAAACCCTTAAACAACGCAATCTCCCGCGCACTAATGCTGGGTCCCCGGGCCATTGAAAGTCGCGCTATAGCAGCTTTTGAACCCGATGACGAAAGTTACGCGCGCCCCTACCGTAAAATATGCGGACTGGAAAGTGCCTCCCCGTAAAGCGCCGCATAAGCATCGACCATCATGGCTTCGTCAAAGTCCCGGCGCGCCCGAGCCTGGTTCGCACTGCCCAACCGCCCTCTCAGGTCCGCACTGCCAACAAGCGTTCCCAGCGCCTGCGAAAGCGCCTGTTCGTCGGCCACGACGAAGGGACGATTGTCGGACGCGACCATCTGCACGACATCGCCGACATCCATCGACGCGACCGGCAGGCCCGCCGCCATTGCCTCGACAAGTGATATGGGAAACTGCTCACTGTCCGATGAAAGGGCAAAAATATCCAGCAGCCCGATATATCGCGACGGATCCGGCAGGAATCCCGCCATGTGCAGGTCGTCGATCCCATGGCGCCTTGCTTCGGCAAGGATTGCCCCCCGCTCCGGCCCTTCACCCACAACGACCAGTTGGATCCGGTCCCGGTGAGGCGCAACCGCCCGGACCAGGCGAGGGATGTTCTTGACCGGACGCAGGCCGGCAAGTGTGCCGACCAGCAATTTCCCAGGAGAGCGAATGAGGCCGGGAATCGCGCCGGGCGTCGGCTGGGCCGCATAACGTGCCACGTCGATACCATTGCGGATAAGGTGTATCCTGCGATCAGGCTGACGCCAGACATGAAGCGCAATATCTTCAAGCTTGCGGGACGGAACGACAACCGCGAAGCTTCCGCCCAAAGCCAGGCGGCGATATAAGGTCCGCCGCGTCTTCAGCCCTGCCGCCTCATCCGCGTTAAAGCCATCCTCGTGGTGAATGAGCGGCGGCAGACGCATGAATGGCGCGCAAAGGCGGTGGGACATCACCGCGTCCATCGCTCCCCAATTATAGGTAAGCACCAGGTCAAAGGCCGACATGAAGCGACCAATTGCCCGGAAATGCGCCGGGCTTGGGCTACCCTTAAGCGCAGGAGGTGGCGGGAAATCCACCATGACGGCGGGATCGATCGCGTCGCGCGCATTCATGGCGTCCGGGTCCGCACTGACGATATAGTGATGCGCCCGTCCACCCCACAGGTTCATGAGGCGGACAGCGCGCGCTTCCTTGCCGCCCAGGGTGAAGCTGCCATGAATATGAAGCAGCCGCGGCGGCCGCCCAATTGGATCAGCCACGAAGAACCCTGGCCAACAACTGATCGATAGCGCGCGCCGCCTCCGGTTCGTCCAGCAAGGGAGCGTGTCCCACGCCAGGGACTGTGGTCAGCGTCGCTTCACCGCCCATTTCCCGTAGCATCCGCTCCGCCGTATCGACGCTAAGAATATCGGAACATTCCCCCCGCAGGATCAGTGAGGGAATATCGCGGAAGGAGGCCATCGCAGGCCACAGGTCGACGCCGCCTTCGCCGCCCGCGACGCGCAGCGGCTCGGCAATACGCATGTCATAGTCCAACACTATGCGCCCTCCATTGCTCAGACGATAGAGCCGCTTTGCCATCGCCAGCCACTGTTCAAGACCATAGCTTGGGTAGACGTCCCGGTTCGCATCTTCCAGCGCGCGGGCTGCATGAACCCAACTGGGGTGGGACTGCCCCACGCCGACATGCGCCCTGATTCGCGCAAGGCCTGCCTCTTCCAGTTGAGGTCCGACATCGTTCAGCACGGCACCTGCAAGCCATTCGCGGTGTGTCGAGGCGATCAGCATGGTGATCAGCCCGCCCAGCGAAGTACCAATGGCGACGAAGCGGGTAATGGCAAGATCGCTCAATAGGCGACTGATATCCTGAAGATAGGTCAGCGGGACATAGGTCATCGGGTCCTTCGCCTGCGCGCTTTCCGAACGTCCCCGCATATCAGGACAGATAAGACGCCAGTGTCCTCCAAGCCTTTCGGCGAGTGGCTCAAAATCCCTCGCGTTGCGAGTCAGCCCGGGCAGGCAAAGGAGCGGCGGCCGCCCATCGGCGCCGCCCGCATAGTCGCGGTAATGAAGACGCAGGCCATCAGGGGACCACCAATAGCCGTCAGCAAATGCGCTCACCCGTCCTACATCCCCAGCATGTTCAAGACATCAAAGGACAAGCTTGAACCCCTTAATACCAAGCGTTGGCCTGGCTCGTCTTCATATCGCCGCACCGTCGGCGTCCCGCAAGCGGAGAGATTATCGGCAAAGAAACAAAAAGCGATACGGAAGCTGCCGCCGATGGCTCGCTCCCTTCCCTAATCGCCCGTTATCATCCATATCGACCGAATGTCCGCAACGCTGACTTCAACCGAACCCGCCACTGGCGTTCTCCTATGGCAAGGAACCTCCAGCGATGTGGAGGCGGAGGTTGCTCGCGTCCACGCAGCCTGGCCGCGCTGGGCGGCAAAACCCGTGGCCTACCGCATCGAAACGCTTCGCCGCTTCGTGAACGTCGTTCGCGCTAATGAAGATGCTTTGGCCGACCTGATCGCGCGTGAAACGGGCAAGCCCTTGTGGGACGCGCGAACTGAAGTCATGGCGGTGATGAACAAGGTCGATATTTCCGTTGCCGCCTATTCGGAACGGACCGGCCAGCGGCGGTTGGAAGCGGCCCTGGGCGCTCGCCAGTCTGTGCGGCACAAACCCCACGGCGTCATGGCTGTACTTGGCCCCTATAACTTCCCCGCCCATCTGCCGAATGGACATATCGTCCCGGCCCTGCTGGCCGGCAATGGCGTGCTATTCAAACCCTCCGAACATACGCCTGCCGTTGGGGAAATGCTGGTCCGGCTTTTCCATGAGGCTGGCGTTCCTGAAGACAGCCTGCGGCTGATTCTGGGCGGCCCGGACGAAGGAAAAGCCCTTGCCGCTCATCCCGATGTGAACGGCATCCTGTTTACCGGATCGGCGCACACCGGAATTTCCATAAACCAACAGTTCGCGACTAATCCCGCGAAAATCCTGGCCCTGGAGATGGGCGGCAACAATCCTGTCATCGTGTGGGACACCGCCGATTTGGCGAGCGCCGCAGTGCTGGTGATACAATCCGCCTTCCTGTCGAGCGGACAGCGATGCACCGCAGCGAGCCGACTGATCGTAAAGCAGGAACTGGCCGACGCGCTGATCGCTGAGGTCAAGAAAATCGCTGACCGCCTGATCGTCGATCACCCTCATGCCGATCCGACGCCTTTCATGGGGCCGGTGATCGACAATCGGTCGGCGGACCAACTGACCGAAAGCTTCCTTTACCTGATGAGCCATGGCGGTCGCCCCATCAAACATATGGTGCGCCCGGTCGAGGATCGCCCTTTCCTCAGTCCCGCAATCATCGACGTCACAGCCATGGAAGAACGGCCCGATGTGGAATTGTTCGGGCCGCTGCTGCAGGTCATCCGGGTGCCGGACTTTGCCGCGGCCATCGCAGAAGCCAACAACAGCCGATATGGATTATCCGCTTCGCTGATCGGGGGGACACCAGAACAATATAACCAGTTTTGGGCCAATGTCCGGGCGGGTATCGTCAACTGGAACCGCCCGACCAACGGCGCATCTTCCTCCGCTCCCTTTGGTGGTGTGGGAATTTCAGGCAATCATCGCCCGAGCGCCTATTATGCTGCGGATTATTGCGCCTATCCTGTTGCGTCCGCGGAAATTGAGCAGCCGCGCGCTTCCATCGGCGTGGGCCTTAAGGACATCGATATCAAGGCGATGGGCGACTGACCGTCTTCCTTAATCCCCTTATCAGTCGAACCGGGCACCCCTCCCAAATTTTCCTATGTGGCTGACAAAGCATTCTGAATTGAAACGCGCGCGTGCATCCGCCATTTGGCCATCATGGCTAAAGCTGCACCTTCCACCGTTTACCTCGTCGGCGCTGGCCCCGGCGACCCGGACCTGTTGACGCTACGCGCAGCGCGACTGATCGGCGACGCGCAGGTGATCGTGCATGACGGGCTGGTATCGGCTGCGATCTTGGCGATGGCCTCACCACATGCCGACTTGATTTCCGTCGCCAAACAGCGCAGCCGCCATTCCCTGCCGCAGGACGGGATCAACGCGCTCCTGATCGATCTTGCCCTTTCCGGGCGCAAAGTTGTCCGGCTGAAGGGTGGCGACCCCTTCATCTTCGGACGCGGCGGCGAGGAAATGGAAGCGTGCCGGGCCGCAGGGGTGCCGGTGGAGGTCGTCCCCGGCATCAGTGCCGCGATCGGCTGCGCGGCGCAGGCTCAACTGCCATTGACCCACCGTGACTCGGCGAGCGCAGTGACCTTCGTCGCGGGCCAGTGCAAGGGGCTGACCGATCAGGACTGGTCCGGGCTGGCAGGTCATGGCCGAACGCTCGTCATCTACATGGGCGTAGCAACAGCGGCCGACATCGCTGACAAGCTGATCGCCGACGGTGTGTCGCCCGCAATTCCGGTAGCGGTACTGGAAAATGGCACGCGTGCGGACATGCGGACGCTGCGCACCCTGCTGGCCGACCTGGGCGACATGGTGTTGCGAGAGAAGGTAATAAGCCCCGCATTGATTGTCGTGGGCGACGTAGCGGCCTATGCGCTGGCGCAGGACGCGCTGGCCGGTTTGACTGCGCAAATGAACAATGGGGCGGAGATTCATTCGTGAAAATTTTGACGGGCAATGACCTGGGCACCGGCGACGTCATCTGGTGGGCCGGCGACGGCTGGTCGCGCCAGTTGGCCGATTCGGTGGACGTTGGCGACAGGGGTGACGAACTGGCCCGCGCGGAAGAAGCTGCGCTGCGCGTCGTCGCCCCCTATGTGATCGACGCCACCATGACAGACGAAGGGGTGCGCCCCGCGCATATCAAGGACCGCATCCGCGCACTGGGACCGACCGTGCGGCCCGACCTGACGTTGAAACCGAATGACGCCGATGCCGGCAACTGGGTGATCTGAACCATGTATCGTTATGACAGCTATGACCAGTCCATCGTGGATACGCGGGTCGAGGAGTTTCGCGACCAGACGCAACGTCGCCTTGCGGGCCATCTGACCGAGGATCAGTTTAAGCCGCTGCGGCTGATGAACGGCCTCTACCTCCAACTGCACGCCTACATGCTGCGCGTCGCCATTCCCTATGGCACCCTGTCGGGCAAGCAGATGCGCAAGCTGGGTGAGATCGCGGCGAAATATGACAGGGGCTATGGCCACTTCACCACGCGCCAGAATCTTCAGTATAACTGGATCAAGCTGGCCGATGCGCCGGAAATCCTGGCCGAACTTGCGACGGTCGAGATGCATGCGATCCAGACCAGCGGCAATTGCATCCGCAACATCTCATCGGATCAATATGCTGGTGTGGCAGCGGATGAAATAGCCGATCCCCGCCCTTGGGCCGAACTGCTGCGGCAATGGTCGACCTTCCACCCGGAATTCACCTATCTGCCCCGCAAGTTCAAGATCGCGGTGATCGCGAGCGAGAAAGATCGTTCCGCGATGAAACTGCACGACATCGGCCTGAAGCTGGTAAAGCGTGATGGGCAGATCGGTGCCGAAGTCTATGCCGGTGGCGGCATGGGCCGGACGCCTATGGTTGCGCCTCAAATCAACAACTTCGTTCCAGAAGATGAGATTATATCTTATCTGGAAGCCTGCCTGCGCGTCTACAACCGCCATGGCCGTCGCGACAATAAATACAAGGCACGGATCAAGATCCTGGTCCATGAACTGGGCGTCGATGAGTATAGACGGCAGGTTGAAGAAGAGTTCGCCCATATGCGGACACTCGGCCTCAATCCGCCAACCGAGGAACTGGATCGCATCCGGCCATTCTTCGCCAATCCGGCCTACGAGCAGGGCTTGAGCGACGATATCGATCGCTCCGACCCGGCCTTTGCATTGTGGGTGGACCGGCAGGTCGCTGCCCACAAGCAACCGGGTTACGCTATCGTCAATATCAGCCTGAAACCGCGCGGCGGCATTCCGGGCGATGCTTCGGCGGAACAGATCAAACTGGCGGCCGACCTTGCGGAAAACTATTCGTTCGACGAACTGCGTGTAACCCATGCGCAGAACCTCGTGCTGCCGCATGTGAAAAAGGCTGATCTTTATGTCATCTGGCAAAAGCTGGATGCAGCAGGTCTGGCCGAAGCCAATCTTGACCTGATCACCGACATCATCGCCTGCCCCGGCCTGGATTATTGCAGCCTGGCCAACGCGCGCTCGATTCCGCTGGCGCAAAAGCTGTCGGAACGCTTTGCGAGCATCGACCAGCAGAAGGACCTGGGCGAGCTTAAGGTGAAGATTTCCGGCTGCATCAACGCTTGCGGCCACCATCATGCGGGCCATATCGGCGTGCTGGGCGTGGATCGTAAGGGAGTCGAGAATTTCCAGCTATCCCTCGGCGGATCGGGTGCCGAAGACGCTAGTGTCGGGCAGATTACCGGTCCCGGTTTCTCGGAAGACGGCGTGGTCGATGCGATCGAGAAGGTGACCGACCTGTATCTCGCCCAGCGAGAAGAAGGTGAACGCTTCCTCGACACCTATCGCCGTCTTGGCATGAAGCCCTTCAAGGAGGCGATCTATGGTTGAGTTTCTTTCCTTCCGCGAAGGCGAAGTAACGCAGGAACCGGCGGTGACGGTCGAATCCTTCACCGGCCAGTCCAATTCGACCGCCGTCAGGATTGAGGCGGGCGAAGACGCACGTGAGTTGCTGCCGTTTCTTGACCGGCTGTCGCTGGTAGAAGTCAACTTTCCTGCGTTCGGCGACGGTCGCGGCTATTCGGCGGCCCGCATCTTGCGGGAAGCGGGCTACGCCGGTGAACTGCGCGCCGTCGGCGACGTGCTGGTGGACCAACTCGTCGCAATGCGGCGCTGCGGCTTTGACACATTCCGGCCTGACAAGGCGCTGGACGACGACGCTGCAGCGCGTGCGCTCAATCGTTATGCCGAGGTCTATCAAAAGACTGTCGATGGCCTCCGCCCTGTTTGGGCGAAACGGCACCCGGAGAATGTGAATGGCTGAACCTGCCCGCCAGCTCGATGTGATCGACGCCCGGCCCGCCTTTACCCAGGCGGAAGCCGATGCCCTCAACGTGCGTTTCGAAGGTGTCGACACGCTGTCGATGCTCAAGACCGTCTTTGCCGAAGGACTGGCGGGCAACGTCGCGGTTGTGTCGTCTTTCGGCACGGAGAGTGCTGTGTTGCTCCATCTGGTGGCAATGGCGGACAGGAATGTGCCGGTCATCTTTGTCGACACGCTCAAGATGTTCACAGAAACGCTGGATTATCGTGACACTTTGATCGGCAGGTTCGGATTTACCGACAGCCGCGCCGTCACGCCCATCGCCGATGTGCTGGCGAAAAAGGACGAAACCGGCCTCCGCTGGTCCTACGACCCCGATGGCTGTTGCGAAATTCGGAAGGTCGAACCGATGCATCGCGCGAAGGAAGGGCTCGACGCCTGGATTTCGGGGCGGAAGGCGTTTCAGTCGGTAACGCGCCAAAACCTCCCCCGCTTCGAGATTGAGGACGGTCGCCTGAAGATCAATCCTTTGGGTGACTGGACTAAAACGGACCTAGAGGCATATTTCGAGCAGCATCAGCTGCCGCGTCACCCGTTGGAAGCACAGGGTTATCTGTCGATCGGGTGCGAACCCTGCACGTCAAAGGTTCTGCCGGGCGAAGACCCCCGCGCCGGTCGCTGGCGGGGCTGGGACAAGGTGGAATGCGGCATCCATACGCCCGTGACTCCGCTGCCCCCGCTTGTTGGCGACCCGGACGATCCGGCCAACCAGCCGGTATTCTGAGTATCGACTCGGTCTTGGACGGCTAGGTAGCGGACATAAAAATCCTCCCTGCGCCCAGCGCGTTGGGAGGATTTCTTTGTTCGCTGCCTTAAAATCCGCCAGCCTTCACAAGCAAGGTGACGTAGCCGCAACTTCGCCTATCATGCGCCAGTCAACCATAGGGGAATGTCATGGCCGTTGAAATCAAGATCCTGGCCTGGAGCTGCGTGCTCTTGCTCGTGCATATCTTTGCGGCGGCTCACCTCAAAACAAAGCAATATGGGGCCAAGTGGAACATGGGCGCGCGCGACGAATCCTTGCCGCCGCTGGATCCGTTGGCTGGCCGCCTGGTGCGTGCTCAAGCCAATTTCATGGAAACCTATCCTGTCGCCATCATTTGCCTGCTGGGCGTGGTCATCGCGGGCAAGACGACCGATACAACGGCACTGGGCGGGTGGCTGTGGCTTGGTGCGCGCACCGTTTATCTGCCGCTATATGGCATGGGCGTGCCCGTCATCAGGACTCTAACCTACGGCATGAGCCTCGTCGGTCTTGCCTTGATATTCCAGGCCCTGGTGTCAGGCTGACCCGTTCGTCATTCGTAATCGCCCATGAACCCGCCCTCGGCCAGGTCCGAGAAACGCGTGATCTTGGCGTCGAATTTCATGCGAATGCGACCGGTTGAACCGTGACGTTGTTTGGCGATGATCAGTTCGGCCAGACCGTAGATGCGCTCCATCTCCTGCGCCCACTCCAAATGATCAGGGCCTTCCTTGTTGCCCGGCTCCTTGGCTGCAACATAATAATCTTCGCGGAAAACGAACCAGACCATGTCCGCGTCCTGCTCGATCGACCCCGATTCGCGAAGATCGGAAAGCTGCGGACGCTTGTCTTCACGCTGCTCGACTGCACGGCTCAGCTGCGACAATGCCAGAACCGGGACGTTAAGTTCCTTGGCCAAGGTCTTGAGACCACGAGAGATTTCGGAAATTTCCTGAACGCGATTGTCGCTGCTCTTGCCCGTGCCTTGAAGCAGCTGAAGATAATCGACGATGACGAGGCCAACGTCGTGGCGGCGCTTCAACCGACGGGCGCGTGTGCGCAGGGCCGCGATGGTCAGGCCCGGTGTATCGTCAATGAACAGTGGCAGTTCCTGAAGCTCGCGCGCTGCGCGGGACAGGTTCTGAAAATCGGCGCGACTGATCTTGCCCATGCGCAGCGCTTCGCCGCTAATGCCCGACTGTTCGGCCAGAACGCGGGTGGCCAACTGATCGGCAGACATTTCCAGGCTGAAAAATGCGGTTTTCGCCCCCATATTCTTTTCTGGCGGAATGCCGTCAGCATGGTCCCGCATCCAACGTGAAGCCGCATTATAAGCGATGTTGGTCGCGAGCGACGTCTTGCCCATGCCCGGACGCCCCGCCAGGATCATGAGATCCGAATTGTGAAGGCCACCAATCTTTTCATTCAGGCTGTTAAGACCCGTGGTGATCCCGGACACATGACCGCCGCTGTTGAGCGCCCGCTCAGCCACCTGCACCGCCATGGTCGTAGCGGTGGCAAAGCTCTTGACCGAGCCGACCTCACCTTCCCCTTCCGACACTTTATAAAGCGCGACCTCGGCCTGTTCTATCTGCTCGCGCGGATTAACGTCCTCGCTTGTATCAAGAGCATTTTCAACAAGTTCACGGCCAACATTTACAAGTTGACGTAGAAGGGCAAGGTCATAGATCTGACTCGCGAAATCGCGCGCACCCAACAGCGCCGCGCCATTGCCGGTCAACTGCGCCAGGTAGCCAATGCCTCCCAATTCCTTAAGCGCCGGGTCCTGTTCCAGCATCGGCTTCAGCGTCACCGGGTTTGCGACCATGTCACGTTCCACCAGCTTCATGACGGCTTCGTAGACACGACCGTGAAGCGGTTCGAAGAAATGCTCCGGCTTTAGTTTCAGCTGCACATCTTCGGCGATTCGGTTGTCAATCATCAGCGCGCCCAGCAGAGCGGCTTCGGCCTCCACATTGCGGGGGAGTTCCGTAACGCCTGTTTCCGCGGCGGGGTTAATCTGCACCAGTTCGACCATGCGCTCCTCATCGCGCTCGCAGCGGCGCAGTGCAAGCGTGAAGCTATATCACCCTGGGCAAAGCTGTGGAGAACTTCATCGGCTCTTTCCGGCCTTGCTTTTCGTTGCAGGCCGCCGCACTCACCTTCGGCACCATGGCCGATCCGCGCATCATTGATATCACGCTCGATGAGCGGACGATCCTGTGGCGGAGCGCCGACGTCGAACAGGAACGTCGCATCGCCATATTCGACCTGCTGGAAGATAATTTCTTCGCTCCGCAGCGCGTCCATGCCGATGGCTATGCAGGCCCCTATCGCGTGATGCTGCGCGTAGAGGAAGGACGCCTGGTGATCGAGGTCAAGCGCGATGACGAAGAGCCGCTGGAAGCGATCATCCTCGGCCTAGGCCGCTTTCGCAGGCCTATCCGCGAATATTTCGCCATCTGCGACAGTTATTATCAGGCGATCAGCAATGCATCGCCTCAGCAGATTGAAACGGTGGACATGGCCCGACGCGCCATCCACAATGATGCGGCAGAGATGCTGATCGAACGGCTGGACGGCAAGATCAAGGTCGATTTCGACACGGCCAGACGCCTGTTCACGCTGATCTGCGTGCTGCATATCAAGGGTTAAGGGGGCACATCATTCGCCAGCATTCTACAGGCCGTTATCTGGCCCGCTTTCTGGCGGGCGTCGCCGTCTTTGCCCTGCTGGCGGCGGCGCTGTGGCTCTATGTACGCGACTGGGCGCCTGACCGCAGCGTTTATCCGACACAAGGCGTCGCGGTCAGCGCCGAAAATGGACCCATCGATTGGGGGACACTGGCCGCGAACGGCGTAGATTTCGCTTATATTCGCGCGGCCAAAGGGGCAGATGGCCGCGATCCTGCCTTTGCTCGCAATTGGTCAGCAGCTCGGTCGGCCGGACTGCGCTACGGTGCTTCGCTGGATTTCAGCCTTTGCAAGCGCGCGGCCCTGCAGGCAACTCGGTTCGTGACCACCGTGCCGCGCGACAACGCCGCCCTGCCCCCGGTTATTCGTTTGGCATTCACCCCCTCCTGCGCGGAACGACCGGAACGGGACGCAGTGCTGTCGGAACTCAACACTCTGGTCAATCTGGTTGAAAGCAACGCCGGCAAGCCTGCGTTGCTGAATATCTCGCCCGATTTCGAGGAACATTATGACATCGCTTCCGGGATCAATCGCACGCTTTGGCTGGACGGTGATTTTTTTCCCCCGGATTATGCGACGCGCAACTGGGTAATGTGGACAGCCAACGACATGCGGCATATCGACGGTGTCGAAGGGCCAGTCCGCTGGGGTGTTGTGGCGCCATGAATGCGCGGGAAGATACGATCAGCCAATTGGTAGAGGCAGCGCGCGCTGCCCGGAAGAATGGCTATGCGCCGTACAGCCGCTTTTCAGTCGGCGCGGCAGTTCGGCTGAACGATGGGGAAATAATCGTTGGCGCCAATTTCGAAAATGCGAGCCTGGGATTGTCACTTTGCGCCGAAACCGTCGCACTGGCGGCGGCCAATGCGCGAGGACGGTTTGCCGACATCGACGCCATTGCCGTGGTCGGTGGGCCAATCAGCCGCTCCGACAGTGCCGAAAATGAAAACCATGTCATCACCCCGTGCGGTCGCTGCCGCCAGATTTTGAACGAAGCTCAGCAGTTAGCCGACCGTCCTATCGCTATCTATTGCGCTTCGACGCATGGTGCCGCCATAGTGGAACATAGCGTCACGGCTCTTTTACCATTCGCATTTGGTCCCAATGACTTGGGCATAAATCCTAATAGGAAAAGTTAGATATTCATGTCGATATTGTCCGATAAGTGGATTCGCGAACAGGCCCTGTCCAGCAAGATGATCGAGCCTTTTGTCGAGAGTCAGCGGCGCGACGGGTGCATCAGCTACGGCCTGTCCTCCTACGGCTATGACGCCCGCGTGGCCGATGAGTTCAAGATCTTCACAAATGTTGATAGCGCCGTGGTCGATCCAAAGGATTTTGCATCGAACAGCTTTGTCGATCGCAAGACCGATTGCTGCATCATCCCGCCCAACAGCTTCGCGCTGGCGCGTACGGTCGAATATTTCCGGGTACCGCGTGACGTGCTGGTGATTTGCCTGGGCAAATCCACCTATGCGCGCTGCGGCATCATCGTGAATGTGACGCCGCTGGAACCCGGCTGGGAAGGTCATGTGACGCTGGAATTTTCCAACACGACTCCACTCCCCGCAAAAATCTATGCCAATGAAGGCGCGTGTCAGTTCCTGTTCCTGAAGGGCAATGAGCCGTGCGAGGTCAGCTATGCTGACCGGGCGGGCAAGTATATGGGTCAGCAGGGTGTCACATTGCCTCGGCTATGAAGTCGTGCGACATTGAGGAAATGAAGCTCGAGCGGTCGCCGCCATGCTGAATTTTCTTCGCCGCCGTCCACAGCCGCGAACCACGCTTTCCAGCGTGGGTGATGATGCGCGGGTCTACGCTATCGGCGACATTCACGGGCGATTGGACCTGTTCGACCGACTGATGGCCATGATCGATCAGGACGACGCGAACCGCCCGCCCCTGCCCCGCCAGTTGATCCTGTTGGGGGACTTGATCGACCGGGGTCCCCAATCGGCGCAGATGATCGATCGCGCCATGACCTTGGCACAATCGACGGAAAATGTCCGCTTCCTCAAGGGCAATCATGAAGAGTTGTTCGTCGCCGCCGCCCGCGGCAGCGCGCAGCATGCCGGTTTTTTCCGTCGCATCGGCGGCGTGGAAACGCTGGCCAGCTACGGCCTGGCTGCAAACAAATGCATGGCGATGGACGATGACGCGCTCGCCCAATGGATGCTGGCTCATGTGCCGCGCGATCATGTAGATTTCATCGACCAGTTTGAAGACATGTTAGCAGTTGGCGATTATCTGTTCGTCCATGCAGGCGTTCGTCCACGCGTGCGGCTGGAGGCCCAGCGCCCCGCTGACCTGCACTGGATCAGAGGCGAATTCCTGACCGATGGCGGGGATCATGGACGAATGATCGTACACGGTCATAGCATCACGGATGAGGTCGATGAACAGTCCAATCGCATCGGCATCGATACCGGAGCCTGGCGCAGTGGAAAGCTTAGCGCGATCGGGCTGCAAGGCGCGGAACGCTGGTTCCTCCAGACCTGATAGGCTGGCGACGGCTCTCAGCGCCAGCCGCTCGCCTTCGCCGCCGCTTCATCCCGCGCATCGACTGGATCGCCAGCCATCAAATCGGCCACCATCGCCATGATCCGAGGATCGATCGATGCGGCCTGACGATAGGCGGTGCGTTCTCCGTCGCCCGGAAGGAGTTGCTCTATCCGCCAGCCCTCTCCCTCCCGGCATGCCACGCCTGCCATGGCGTCCCCATCGAAGCTGCGGCACCAGGCCGCTCCCTGCTTCCGACGAAAGCTCAGGCCGATGCGGATGGACGCGCCCTCTTGCGCCGACGCCAGTTGCGTATCCAGCGCTGATTTAAGGTCACCCCCGGCGAACATTGCTCCTTCCCTCATCAGCACGGGGCCATCCGTAGCTTTCGTCCATTGCCCGACCGCCACGCCCAGCAGCAGACTGGCAGCGATTGCCCCGCCTATGCCCCAGTGGCGCCAGGACGATGCGCTCCGCTGGGGCATAGGCGCGACCTTCGCGGTCTCCCTCAGTCCAATCTCCATGGCTGATGGAACTGGTTCGCTCGCTATAGGTGCGTAGTGAGCCGACACGCGTTCGCGCAGACGGCGGTGCATCTCCAGACGTTTGGCCAGCGCAGGATCGTCGGCCACGGCACGGTCCACGCGCCGCCGGGTGACGTCATCCAGTTCCCCGTCGATCCATGCGATCAGCTTCGCTTCGTCAATGTCGGTCATGCAGCCTCCCCCATCAGCTCAAGAAGAGCGCCGCGGCCTCGCACCAATCGTGACGTCAAGGTGCCCATCGGAATGCCCAGCACGCTGGCGGCTTCCTTGTAGGACAACCCCTCCACCAGCACTAAGGCGATTGCTTCCCGCTGCTCGTCGGGCAACGCGTTCATGGCTCGATCGACGTCGCCCAGCATCAGATGGGCCTCGACATCACGGTCACCCGCATGGCCGACATGCTCTCCCGCCTCTTCGGGCGCGAACGTACGGGCGGCGCGTTGCCGCGCCCGGCCCTCATCGATCCACAGATTGCGCATGATTCGATACATCCAGCTGTCCAGTCTCGTTCCGGCTTGCCACTGGTCCCGCGCCCTCAAAGCCTTTTCGACCGCAGCCTGGCACAGGTCATCGCCATCGGCACGGTCCCTCGAAAGGCTGGCCGCAAAGCGGCGCAGCCGAGGAAGGATCGCCAACAGATCATTTTCAAATGACATCTGCTCTCCTGTAGCCGTCAGGGATGAAACGGTTGATGGCCAACGTTTCATCCCTGACTTTATTCCTTATCGGAAGTTTTTGAGCGATGGCTGATTTTGACGTCAATACGTCTAGGTTGTTCAGGCCCGATCGGCAGAAATATGAAAGAAGCGCCATGAAATTCACACGCACCTTGGCCCTCGCTATCCTGCTCATGACCGGAACAGGCTCAGGCGCACAGCTATTGCCTTCCGTCGGCGATGCTCTGGACATGAGCCGTGGCGCATCAGAGGGGCGTCTGGGCAGCGTGCTGGGTCAGGCCGATCTCGATCGGCTATCTCCCGCCCGTCTGGCAGACCGCCTGATGGAAACCAGGGACGCTCGCATCCGCGCCTTGCTGAATCAGCACAGCGATCGGATCGAACTGGATGACCGGCGCGAACCGGCGCGACGCGGCGTGATACTGCTAATCGGCGCCGCCGCCACCAGTGTCGAGGCGCTGCGGAAAGCAGGCTACGGTATCGAGAACGAATTTGTCGAGGGTCTTGGGCTATCGGTCACGCGGCTGGCTGTGCCGCAGGGACGCAGCCTTGCCCGCGCCCTCAAACAGGTTCGCTCGATCGCTCCCGAAGCACAGCCAAGCGCCGACAACCTCTACTTCCCCAGCGGCACGGCGCCAAAGTCCATGGCGGCAGGTGCAGCACATCTGGCGGGCGGAGGATTTGCCAAGGGCCGCATCGCAGGACTGATAGACGGCGGCGTCGCGCGCCACCCCTCACTTTCGGGGCCTATCGAACAACGCGGATTTGCGCGAGGGTCACCACGAGCCAGCGCCCATGGCACGGCGGTCGCATCGTTGATCAGCGGCACCGGCATCATCCAGGGCGCCGCGCCCGGAGCGGCTTTGCTCGTTGCCGACGTCTATGGCGATGATCCCGCTGGCGGCGGCGCCTTCGCCATCGCACGGGCGCTGGGATGGATGGCTGCGCGTGGAGTTGACGTGACGACCGTCAGCCTTGTGGGACCTGACAACCCTCTACTGGCTGGAGCAATCCGGCTGGCGAAAAGCAAGGGCGTGACGGTGGTCGCAGCCGTCGGCAATGACGGACCGGCAGCACCCCCGGCCTACCCCGCTTCCTATCCCGAAGTTATCGCCGTGACAGGGATCGACGGGCGTGGCCGCCTGCTTCCCGAAGCAGGTCGTGCCCGCCACATCGATTTCGCAGCCCCCGGCGCCGACATGAACGCGGCGCGTAGCGACGGCGGCAAGGGCCGGGTGCGGGGCACTTCCTTCGCCGCGCCGCTGGTCGCAGGCCGCCTGCTCACAACCGGCAGCTTAAAGGCGTTGAGAGCCGAAGCGACGCATCCTGGAAAGGCCGACCGCCGCCTTGGACGCGGTATCATATGCGGTCGGTGCAGAAATTTGGACTGAATTACAGCGCCTTGCTCGATTTTTTCTTATTGCCGGGATGAAATGCAGCGGCCGTCCCGTTGTCCTTCCATTGGATCGACAAACAAATGAGGAGACGATCGATGAAAGCGAAGTTCATTCTGACCGCTGCCTGCCTTGCCGCAATGACGGCGGCTCCCGCTTCGGCACAGCTTCTGGGTGGCGGAGGCGGCCTCGGCGGTGGTCTGGGCGGCGGCCTTGGTGGCGTAGGCGGCTCCTTGGGCGGAACAGTCGGTGGGTCAGGCGGCATAGGCGTTGATCGCGCCATCGACCTGCAAAATGGCCGGGTCCGCGCGGCTGGATCGGCTCAGGGCCGCGCCGATGGTGGGGCAGATGGCGCCATCACTCGCAAGGGCAAGACGAAGGGCGGCAGCGGGTCTGGCTCCCTCACCGGCTCAGCCAATGGCAATGTAACCGCAGACACGCTTGGCACGGCTGATGTGAACCAGGCAGCAGCTAATGTTCGCAACCGTGCCACTGGCACCGTCGGCGCCGCGCGCGATCGTGCCGTCAGCGCCGCAGCAACAGCCCAGGGCAAAGCAAATGCGACCGCTGAAACCACTGGAAATCGTGCGCGTGGCGCCGCCAGCAGCGCAAAATCCGTAGCCGGTGGCGCAAGCGGTGCGCTGGACGGGGCGGCCACATTGGACGCCCATGGTCATCTGACAGGTCATGCCGACACGACCGCATCCGGCGCAACCTCATCCAGCCAGACGGGCGAATAGCCCTTCAAGGGCGGTCCCCCGACCAAGGCTTTCAGCCATTGCCGCCCTTTGTCTGACTGGGGGCCGGCGACCAACAGGTCGTCGGCCCATTTCCATCGGTCATCGCCAGACACAGGAAGGCCAGCCGCCCAAGGGGCTAGCTGGCCTTCAATTTCGTCAGGGATGCCTAAATCAGGCGACCTTGGTCGCAACATCCATGGCTTCGTCCTGGTCACGCAGCACATAGCCGCGTCCCCAGACGGTTTCGATATAATTGTCGCCACTGCAGGCCAGCGCCAATTTCTTGCGCAGCTTGCAAATGAAGACGTCGATGATCTTGAGTTCCGGCTCGTCCATCCCGCCGTACAGGTGGTTCAGGAACATTTCCTTGGTCAGCGTCGTGCCCTTGCGGAGCGAAAGCAGCTCCAGCATCGCATATTCCTTGCCGGTCAGGTGGACGCGGTTGCCATCGACTTCCACTGTCTTGGCGTCCAGGTTGACGGCCAGCTTGCCAGTACGGATGACCGATTGCGAATGCCCCTTTGACCGACGAACGACCGCGTGAATACGGGCGATCAGTTCTTCGCGATGGAAAGGCTTGGTCACATAATCATCTGCGCCAAAGCCGAATGAGCGTACCTTGCTGTCCATTTCGGCAATACCCGACAGGATCAGCACCGGCGTCTGCACCTTGGCCGCGCGTAATTTTTTCAGCACGTCATAGCCGTGCATGTCCGGCAGGTTCAGGTCCAGGCAGATGATGTCATAATCATACAGCTTCCCCAGATCGAGCCCTTCCTCGCCCAGGTCGGTCGTATAGACGTTGAAGCCTTCGGTCGTGAGCATCAGCTCGATCGCCTTGGCCGTGGTCGGTTCATCTTCGATTAGCAGAACGCGCATATGAAGCCCCTGTCCTTGCAGATCCCGTAAACCCCGAAGAACGGCGTCTGCTCCAATTCATTAACCAAAAAACTTCTGAAGGACAAAGGTTAATTTTTCGCTAACCCGCAGAAATCCACGAGTCGCGGGAATTTGAATCTATTTACAAAGCCTTGACGATGGACTGATTCAAATCCTGCCAGAAGCCATTTTGCCGCTCAGCCCTCAGCAGCCATGATTACGCGTGATGAAATCAAGCAGGGCTTCAACTCGCCCGGACCTCAACCGCGAAGGTGGCGTCACGAGGTGGAGACCCAGCGGCGGCGGGCGCCAGTCAATCAGGATTTCCTCCAGATCACCCGCCGCGATAGCGTCACCGACGATGAAATCAGGCAGGCGAGCGATTCCCACCCCGGTCACCAAGGCGGGCAACATCGCTTCCCCGCTGTTGACTGTGATGCGGGCGCGAACCTGCACGGCCACATTCTGCTCCCCCGGTCCGACAAACCGCCAGACGTCAGGCGTGGAGACGTTGGAATAGCAAAGGCAGTCATGACCGCTAAGGTCCGCAGGATGCGTCGGCCGCCCCCGTGTATCCAGATAAGCGGGGGACGCAACGACATGCACATTCATATCCGCCAGCCGCCGGGCACGCAGCGAACTGTCAGGCATGTCGGCGATGCGGATGGTTGCATCCAGACCCATTTCTATAAGGTCGATCCGTGCATCCGACAGGTGCAGATCAACGTCGACGCCGGGGTGGAGCTTCGTAAACTCTGCGATCAGGGGCGCGACGCGCAGCAGGCCAAAGGTCATAGGGGCGCCCAGCTTCACTGTGCCGCTCAACTCCGTCGTCTCCCGGCGCGCAGCTTCCTCCGCCGCTTGCCCTTCGGCAAGTATCCGGGCGGCGTGATCGGCCAGCCGCTTGCCGCTTTCGGTAAGGGCGAGGCGGCGACTGGTCCGGCTGAACAGGCTGGTGTCGAGGTGCTGCTCCAGCCGCGTCACGGCCTTGGACACGGTGGCCTTGGAAACACTTAACGCCTTGGCGGCGTCAGTGAAGCTGCGATGCTCCACCACGGCGGCGAACATCGCCCAGGCTTCCAGATCGGGGAGACGCATAAGGGAAACAATCCGTTTCAATGCTGCTTGTTTAAGAAACGATCCTGATCGCTAGATTGCTGGAAAGCAAGTCGGAAGCGCCGACAATGCATTGAAAGGTCCAGCAGATGACTAACATCGTGCAGAACAGCATCGAACGCCGCCCCTTTACCTCGCTCGGCCATGCGGATCATGGCTGGCTGAACGCGCGGCACCATTTTTCCTTCGCGGATTATCGCGATCCCGCCCGGATGGGCTGGGGCGCGATCCGGGTATGGAACGATGATGAGATCGCCGCTCAATCCGGCTTTCCACCTCATCCCCACCGCGACATGGAAATCATCACCTATGTCCGCACCGGCGCAATCACGCATCAGGATAGCCTGGGGAACAAAGGCCGCACTGAAGCAGGCGACGTGCAGGTCATGAGCGCCGGAACAGGCATCCGCCACGCCGAATATAATCTGGAGAATGAAACGACGACGCTCTTCCAGATCTGGGTCATCCCCAGCGCAGAAGGTGGGTCGCCTAGCTGGGGAGCAAAGCCGTTTCCCAAAGGCGATCGGTCGGGCAAGCTGGTCGTGCTGGCCAGCGGGCATGATGAGGACGCTGAAGCGCTCCGCATCCGTGCCGACGCCCGCCTGCTGGGCGGCACGATCAAGGCGGGCGAAAGCGTGACTTACGAAAGCGCCCCAGGACGCCACCTCTATCTGGTCCCCGCCACCGGGCGGATAGAGATTGACGGCCAACTATTCGAAGCGCGCGATGGTGCAGCGATCATCGGCGGAAGCCCCTTTACGATCACTGCGCTGGAAGATGCCGAAATTGTCCTGGTTGACAGCGAATAGGCCTGCCCTCTTTCGACAGGCCCACGGTCGCCCGCCTCATCCCCCCTTCCCTGAGGCGGGCGACCACATCGCGTTCGAAGAGCAATAGCCTACAAAAAGATGCGTCGGGTCACGGAACTGCACTTCATGAGATGATAGGCCGCCATCGGTAGCGCGAGGGCCAAGGTCATCAGCCAGGATTTACCCATCATCGGCGCGAGATAATGAATCACTGCCACATGAAGATACATGATGACGAGCGATGCGCGGCCTATCGCCGCCAGCCAGCCGCCTACAGGCCCCATCCGCACCGAAAAGCGGAACAGCAGCAATGACGTAGCGATTGCTGATCCGATCGACAGTAGGGGCATGCCATAATCCCCAGCCTTCATATTCAATGTAGGCAGCAGCCCAGATAAACCGGCCAGCGATAGCGCCGCCAGCGGCCACCAGAACCATCGCCGCCAGCCAACTTTCTGCCAGGCACAGCCGATCCATAGCAGAGCAATCGCCATGGGAACGCTCAACGACCCAAGCACCGAAATATCTGTGATCCGACCCGTTATATAGGCAAAGGGTAGCAATAAGAGCATCACCAACATCCACCGCCTGTCGAGTGGATCGGGCCAGCGTGTCAGCAGCATGTTAAATAGGATGCGGCCGACCATCAGGCACGGCACGAACCAGAAGATTGTATATGGCCCTCGCAGCCATGAACCGCCCAGCAGCACCGGCAACAGGTCCTGCGGCCATTGGTCGGAAATAGGGCGATGTCCCTTCAACGGCTCAACGATCTGATCCGCCAAGATCAACAATGTCAGAAAAGCAGCGTAGGGCCGCATTTGCGATCCCAATTGGCGAACGGCGAACGCGCCAGGAGCCTGCGGACGCGACAGCAGGCCTGACAGCAGGAAGAACAGCGGCATATGGAAGCTGTAGACCGCGTCGCGCAGGGGGCCTCGCGTCCAGACATGTCCCACGACCACGGCGATGATGCCGACGCCACGCGCCACATCGACCCACTCAAGTCGTCCACCGCCCGGCACCCATTCCGATGGCGCCGTCCCGGTCCGGCTGCTGTCCCCCCTATTGTTCATGGCTTTGACGCCCTATAGGAAGCCGCAGAACCGTCAATCATCATCCCTTTCTGTTGGATTATCATCCTTGACCCTGCTTCACGATCGCGTCCTGTTCATCGATGGCGAAGCCATTATCCTGGACAAGCCCTCTGGCTTGCCGGTGGACGCGCCACGCGACGGATCGCTCAGCCTTGAAAATCATCTATCGTCGCTGACCTTTGGGTTCCAACGCTGGCCGCTGCCTGTGCATCGGTTGGACCGCGATACGAGCGGCTGCCTCGCCCTTGCCCGAAATCCAAAGGCGCACAAACGCTACGCCGCCGAATTTGAAGCAGGCACCGTCACCAAACGCTATGTCGCCATATTGGAAGGCGTACCGGATCAACCCAGCGGCACTATCGACCTGCCGCTGAAAAAGGTCAGCAGCGCGGCGGAAGGATGGCGGATGATCGCCGCCAGCGACGGTAAGGCGGCAATGACCGAATGGCGTATGCTCGCGGAGAAAAATGGGCGCTCGCTCATTCTGTTCACGCCCCGGACGGGCCGGACGCATCAAATCCGCAGCCATGCCCTCCACGGCCTAGGCATCAGCATCGCAGGCGATCCCGTCTATGGAGATGGTGCCGGGCCGATGATGCTGCATAGCCGCTTCCTCAGCATTCCGCGCGGAGCAAAGCCTCCTGTCGAAGCGACCGCCCCTCTGCCGGACAGCTTCGCTGCTGCCGGGTTCGGCCCCGAATATCTGGATGAAGCGGGGGTGTAGCGCCTTTGCCGCTCATCCCCATCACTCGTTCAATATCGATTGACGCGGACGAACTGTCTGAAAGCTTCGTTCGCTCAACGGGCGCTGGCGGCCAGCATGTGAACACAACTGACAGCGCGGTGCAGCTTCGGTTCGATGTTGCGAACAGCCCATCCCTGCCCGAAGCCGTCAAGCAACGGCTGGCCGGGATCGCTGGCCGCCGAATGACAATGGACGGGGTCCTGATCCTGCGATCGGAAGGGTCGCGCTCCCAGCTTCTGAACCGGCAGGAAGTGCTGGCGCGGCTGATCGAACTGATCCGTGAAGCCACCATCGTCCCCAAGGCGCGAAAGGCAACCAAGCCCGGTAAAGCCGCCAAAGCGCGCCGGGTTGACGCCAAGAAGGCGCGCAGTTCAGTGAAGCAGGGCCGGGGCCGCGTAAAATTCGACTAGAATTCAGGTATGCGGGTTGGCCGACGCAGGCGACCGCCTCTATATGCCACCCATGTTCGATTTCTCGCCCTCGCCCGACGCAGACAAGTCCGCAATCTACGCCGACCTGATCGCGGCCGCTGATGCCATCACGCGGGACGAATCGGACGCCATCGCCAACATGGCCAATGTTGCCGCGCTCATCTGGCAGTTTCTACCGGACCTCAACTGGGCGGGCTTTTACCGGATGGTTGGGGACGAACTGGTGCTTGGGCCATTTCAAGGCAAGGCGGCCTGCATCCGCATTCCTCTAGGACGCGGCGTGTGCGGGACGGCGGCGGCGTCAGGTAAAACCCAACTGGTAGACGACGTCCACGCCTTCCCCGGACATATCGCGTGCGATGCGGCCAGTGCTTCGGAAATCGTGATCCCGGTGGCGCTGAATGGACAGGTGGTGGCCGTGCTTGACCTGGACAGCCCCACAACCGGGCGCTTTGATGCTGCCGATCAAGCTGGTCTGGAAGCGCTAGTAAAGCGGATTGCTCCGCGCGTCGCCTGACCGCTCCCTGCCCCGATTCGGGACAGGAACGCCGCTGCGTCGCGTGGATCGATGCGGATCGCCATGCTAAACAAGCCCTTAACTGCGCGCGGGCTGACGTCCGCCCGATATGACGGGGAGTGAACCATGCGAATCTGGAGCATCATGCTGGCGGGAGCGGGACTGACGCTGGGACTCAGTGGTCCGGCGATAGCGGGCGAAGCGACCCCTGCTGGCCCAGCGCTGGCGATGATGGGCAAGGGCGGCTTTTCGGGCCGGGCCGTCCATCGCTGGGGTCCGCGTGTTCAGGGCCGCTGGTTCGCCGGATGGCGCGCGCCGGGTGGTTGGGGAGCCTATCGCCGTCCTGTTATCGGCTATGTACTGCCCACTTACTGGGTCAGCCCGACATATCATATCGGCAATTACAGCGCCTATGGCTTGCCAGTCCCAGCGGCCGGATATCGCTGGTCGCGTTACTATGACGACGCTGTGATGACTGACCGCGACGGTCGGGTCCGGGACCATCGCAGCGATGTCCGGTGGGACCAGGACGACCGGTCCGATCCGCCTTATGGCGCGGACTACGACGATGACGTCACCATGCCTGGCGGCCCGCCACCTCACGAATATGAAGGCCGCTGGACCGGCACTTGGCGAGACGAGAAAGGGCAAACCTACAGCGGCGAATATGAAGGGCGCTTCGAAGGAGAGGCGCGCAGCAACTATGGCGCCGACTATGACGCCCCGCCTTACGCATCCGCTCCGCACGTGACGCATCACGAAGGCCTGGGTCAACCCAGGGTCACGACCACGCACGCGCCGGGCTATTATGCCAATGGCTATTATTATCCGGGGCCGACCACCACGACCGTCGTCGTTCAGCCGGTGATGACCACGACCCGCACCTACGTCACCAGCAAAGCCGCGCCGCGTCGCCATGCAAAGGGGAAGGCCCACCGGGACTGCAACTGCAAGTAAGTTGGACTGCACAGCCGGTCGCGAAGGAAGGGCTACCCTTCCATGCCATCCGATCGGCTGATTACACTCCCTTGCACATGACAGTGCACGACTGAAAACCAGCGGCCCGGTGACGGGATTTACTTCCTGAAAATTCCGCCCAGCTCGATCGGCAGCGGCGGCTCGTCACGCGATACGGCGCTGCGGATCGCTTGCGCCTGTTGCTGCGGATCGAACCTTACCCAACCGCTGCGGCTCAGCATTTCCAACGGGTGATAGCGGACCTTATACTGCATCCGCTGCGACCCCTCGACCCAATAACCGAGATAGACATAGGACAGCCCCGCTTTGGCCGACCGCAGGATATGGTCCATGATGATGTAGTTGCCCAGCCCCTTGCGATGCTCCAGCTCGGTATCGAAAAAGCTGTAGATCATCGACAGCCCATCCCCCTGCCGGTCGGTAAGGCAGGCCCCAACCAGCTTGCCGGGACGACCATTTTCACCCGGCTCGCGATATTCGACGACATGACTTTCCACCGGGGTCTGTTCGACCATGTCGGCGAAATCCATCTCATCCATCTCGGTCATGCCACCGCCCGGATGACGCGCGCGCAAATAACGCTGCAGCAGTTCGAACTGCTCCTCGGTCGACCAGGGCTTGCACGCGGTAACGACCAAATCGCTGTTACGGCGGATCAGCTTGCGCTGACTTGCATTGGGTTCAAACTGATCCGCCACGACACGGACAGACACGCAGGCCGAACAATCCGCGCAGCTGGGTCGATAAGCGACATTCTGGCTGCGGCGAAATCCGATGCGGCCCAGCGCGTCGTTCAGTTCCGACGCATTGTCCCCGTTCAGCTCGGTGAAAACCTTGCGCTCGCTGCGCCCCGGCAGATAGGGGCAGGGACTGGGATTGGTCACGAAGAAACGTGGAAAGCGAAAAGGTGCGGTCACGCCACTATCTCCGTCCCGACCCTGCGTGATGCTTGAATCATGGGGCAACTATGCCGCCCCCCGCCGTCTGTGAAAAGGACATTTACCACGAAAATCCGATCACCCGAAGTTCGCCGGTCAAGCGACCTCGATCGGCGCCACTTCATAGCCCGCTTCCCGCAACGCCGCGAGCAGCCGGTCCAGATGATCGCCGTCGCGCGTCTCGCACTCGACGTCCAGGCTCAACCCCTTGGCGGGCAGGTTGGTGAAGATGCGCTGATGCGACAGCTCCAATATGTTGACCGCCTCCTGGTCGAAAATCCGCGCGACATGGAACAGCGCGCCCGGCCGATCCTGAAGGATGATGCGCAGCCGCGCCAGCCGCCCGGAACGGGCCAGGTCGCGCAACAGGACATTGGCCAGCAACCGTGTGTCGATATTGCCCCCGGTCAGGACCAGCCCGACATTGCGCCCGGCAAACAATTCCTTATGCGTCAGCAAGGCGGCAAGCCCAGCCGCGCCAGCGCCTTCCACCACGGTCTTTTCAATCTGCAGCAATAGACTGACTGCTTCTTCCAAATCACGCTCGCTGACAAGCAGCACGTCGTCGGCAAAACGTTCGACAATCCGCCGGGTGAGTTCGCCAGGCTCCTTGACCGCTATGCCCTCGGCCAGCGTGTCGCCATCGCAGGGCAACTTCGCGCCTTTGATATGGCTATACATCGACGGATAAAGGTCCGCCTGCACCCCATAGACGCAGATATCAGGCTTCATCGCCTTTGCTGCGGTCGCCATGCCCGAAAACAGGCCGCCGCCACCGATGGGGATGACCAGCGTGTCGATTTCCGGCGCGTCCTCCAGCATTTCGAGCGCGACGGTGCCCTGCCCAGCGATGATGTCCGGTTCGTCAAAGGGGTGGACGAAGGTCAGCCCCTGATCCTTCGCCAGCTGACGCGCATAGGTGTTGGCGTCATCGAATTTTTCACCGTGCAGCACGACAGTCGCGCCATGCCCCTGGGTTTGCGTAACCTTCACCGTCGGCGTAGTCTTCGGCATGACAATGGTGACGGGGACGCCCAGGCGACGGCCATGATAAGCCAGCCCCTGCGCATGGTTCCCTGCCGAAGCCGCGATCACGCCCGTCCGCTTCGCATCTTCGTCCAGCTGGAGAAGCCGGTTCAAAGCGCCGCGTTCCTTGTAAGCCGCAGTGAACTGAAGATTTTCAAACTTCAGATAGACCTTGCAGCCCAGCATCGTCGACAATGTCTGGCTGATCAGCGTGGGCGTATGCACTACTGCACCCGAAATCCGCACGCGTGCCGCCAATATGTCGTCGACGGTAACAGGCAGCGGCAAAGCGCCTTCGATCTTGCTCAAGGTGTTCATGTGTTGGCCCCTAGCGGAAATTTAGTTCCGAAGGAACTGGCCCTCACTGAAAACTGTCCCTATGGCGGCGGGGGTGCGCGTTTACATGTACGAGGCATATGGCTAATATCGCTTTTATAGGCCTGGGTGTCATGGGTGGTCCGGTTGCCGGGCATCTGGCGCGGGCAGGACACAGCCTTACCGTATACAACCGTTCGATCGGCAAGGCGAAACGCTGGGCCGAGCTGTATGGCGGGGAGGTCGCGGTCAGCCCGGCCAAGGCGGCGGAAGAAGCGGAAATCGTCATCAGTTGCGTCGGCACGGACGATGACCTGTCGCAGGTAACGATGGGCCGCGAGGGCGCGTTTCGCACCATGAAGCCGGGCGGCCTGTTCATCGATCACACGACCGTTTCGGCCCGGATCGCGCGGCAGTTGTTCGTCGAGGGAGAGAGCCTGGGCCTGCACTGCGTCGATGCCCCGGTGTCCGGCGGGCAGGCAGGCGCGGAAAATGGCAAGCTGTCCATCATGTGCGGCGGCACCGCGCCGGCCGTCGATGCGGCAAGTATAGTGATGCAGACATATGCCGCGCGGATCGTCCATGTGGGCACGGCTGGCGCGGGGCAGACGACCAAGATGGTGAACCAGATCTGCATTGCAGGCGTGGTGCAGGGCCTGGCGGAGGCCATGCGTTTCGCGCAGGCCGCCGAGTTGGACCTGGACAAGGTGTTCGAGGCCATTTCCGGCGGCGCGGCGCAAAGCTGGCAAATGGACAATCGCTGGAAGACGATGGCGCAGGACAGTTTCGATTTCGGATTTGCCGTGGACTGGATGAGGAAGGACCTGGGGCTGGCGCTGGAAGAAGCGCGCGCCAATGGGTCGACCCTGCCCGTCACCGCGCTGGTCGACCAATTCTACGCCGACGTGCAGGCGATGGGCGGCAACCGGCAGGATACGAGCGCACTGGTGCGCCGGATCACGCGCGCATGAGGCAAAGGCTGCTGGCGGCGCTGGCCGCACTCGCGCTTCCCGTCCCCGCCATGGCGTCGGGGGTCATCGACAATGTGAACGGCATCGCGCTGGACGCGAGTGGGCAGGTCGTGCGTTTTCGCGCGCTGCTGATCGATGATGAGGGCAAGGTCGAAAAGCTGCTGCCGGGCCGTTATCAGGACCCGCCGCGCAAGAAGAAGCTGAAAAAAGGGGAATCCTGGCCCAAGGGACCCGACTTCAAGCTGGACGGGGCAGGAAAGACGCTGATCCCCGGTCTGATCGACGCCCATGGCCATGTCATGGACATGGGCCTGGCGTTCATTACCCTGGACCTGTCGGACACAGGATCACTGGCGGAAGCGCAGGCAAGGATCAGAGCCTATGCCGCCGCCAATCCCGCCCGCAAGTGGATCATCGGGACCGGATGGAACCAGGAAAGCTGGGGTCTGGGGCGGTTCCCGACCGCAGCCGACCTGGATGCAGCAGTCAGCGATGTGCCGGTGTGGCTGGAGCATGCCGACGGTCATGCCGGTTGGGCCAACAGCCTGGCGATGCGCGCCGCCAACGTCACGGCCACGGCCAAGGCGCCCCCCGGTGGGCGGATCGAAATGGCGGGTGGAAAGCCGTCTGGCCTGTTCGTGGACAAGGCGATGGACCTGATCCAGAAGGCCGCTCCACCGCCAGCGCCCAAGGACAGGGACATCGCGCTGGAAAAGGCGCAGCAGGCGTTGCTGGCGAACGGCGTGACCGGCATTGCCGACATGGGAACCAGCATCGAGGATTGGCAGGCGTTCCGACGGTCGGCCGATCGGGGCGCTCTGCGCGTGCGGATCATTTCCTATGCGCTGGGCCTGGACAATATGGTGATGATCGCCGGGCCGGAGCCGACGCCCTGGCTGTATGACGATCATCTGCGGATGGGTGGCCTGAACCTGGTTCTGGACGGCGCACTGGCATCGCGCGGGGCATGGCTGAAGACTGGCTATGCCGACGCGCCCGGCCAGCGCGGAATGGAACTGATCCCGTCCACCCAGCTGCGCAACATGATGAGCCGGGCGGCAATGGACAATTTCCAGATCGCGGTCGATGCGGTCGGCGATGCGGCGAACAGCGAGCTGCTGGACGCCATTACCGAACTGGGCCAGACCTATAAGGGCGACCGGCGCTGGCGCATCGAACAGGCGCAGATCGTCGATCCTTCGGACCTGCCACGATTTGGCCAGAACGGCATCGTCGCGTCGATGCAACCCGGGCGCGCTGTGGCCGACAGGCGCACGGCGACGGTCCGGCTGGGCGAAGCGCGGATCAACGGCGCTTATGCCTGGAAAGCGATGCTGGACAATCGCGTTCCCCTGACGTTCGGGTCGGATGTACCGACCGAAACGCCCAATCCTTTCGTCGGCATGGCGGTCGCGATGAGCCGGGAGGATGGCGCAGGCCAGCCGACCGGCGGCTGGACGCCGCAGCAGCGCGTCAGCTTCGAAGCGGCGCTGGACGGCTATACCCGGCAGGCGGCATTTGCGGGCTTTGCCGAAAAACGGTTCGGCAGCCTGATACCGGGCCAGCGCGCGGACTTCGTCATCATCGACCGCGATATTTCGGTGAGCCGCCCAGCCGATATCCGGGCCACACAGGTGCTGGAAACATGGATCGGCGGAAAGCGGGTCTATATGAAGGGCGTCAAACCCTGACGCTGACCGTCCCCGCCAAGGTCAGAGCACATCCCCCGAAGCGTTGAACGCGTCCTCCATCGTTTCGGGCAAAGGCGGCAGCACAGGGCTGTCGCAGCCGACTTCCTTCATATGTGCCCGCAGCGCATCCATCCTGCCAAGGTTCCAGCGCGCCAAAGGAATACCCAGCGGACGGAATTCAGCGCGATCGAACAGTTCCACCACATATTTTTCACATAGCTGATCCACCTGATCCAGCGTCAACATGGCCAGGTTGATGACCATGGGCCGCCCCGGAACGCCGTTGCGGCCCCGCACCAGATCCGTCACATACAGGCCGCCACGCGGATCAACCAGCACCACGTCGGCCTGCGATGCGTCGATCATACGGTGGCTGGCGGCGTAGGGCGCGACAAAGACATGGGTCCGCCAGACCAGATAGGCGCTGGCCACCAAGGTGACGCCCAGACCGATGAAGATCGGCCGCATCGCCGCCGGACGAAAGTGCGCCCAGCCCAGTCCGGCAAGCAGGCAGAACGGCCCGATAAAGCCGTGGGCATAGCGAAAGCCCCAGCCATAGCCCTGCGCCAGCGCGAGCCCGCAGCCTGCAAAACAGCCCAGGGCCAGCGGCAAGGCGATTTCCCGCCCCCTGATCGCCCGCCGCCATTGCATCGCGAACACGCCCAGCGTGGCGAGCGGCACCATCAAAATATTGTTCCACGCCGCAAACCGGCTGAGGTTCACCAAGGGTTGCCAGCGGTCGCCGAGCCGTTCGAACAGGCTGCCGACCTTGTCCGCCACCCCCGCCGAAGGACGAATGTCGGACGGCGGCCCCAATAGTTCCACCAGAAATCCGGGCCACAGCTTTGCCCAGACGATGACGATCGCCACCAGCACGATGACGTGGAACGCCGCCGCCGCCCAACGCCGCGCCAGCAGCATCCACAGGATGAAGGGCGCGATGAAGATGGGCGGGAAATGCCATTGGTGCAGGCCCGCCGCCACCAAGGCGACTGCGCCCGCGCTGACATGCCCCACCACGCCGCCGCGCAGCACAAGCGCCAGCCACACCATGTTGAGCGCGAAATGCCCGGTCATGGCGTAGGGTGTCATGGCCGTCACCCAAAGTTGAGCGGACGACAGAGCGAGCAGCATGGTCACCCACACCGCGTCGGGGCGCGTAGGGAACAGGTGAAGCGCGACCCTCCACAGGGCGAACAGCCCCGCGATCAGCAGGGCCGGTCCCGCCATGTTGGGATCGCCCAATTGCCAGAACATCGCCTGGATGGCGCTGTTCACCGGCAGATAGGCCGCCGTCCAATAATCCGCCGCGCCAAAGGGAGAGAAGAATTCGGGCATGATCGCCCGGCGATAGGGTTCCCATTCCGGTGGGATCGGGCGTGCCAACAGCCCTTCACGCATATAGGCGGCGGCAAAACGGGCGACCTCTTCATCGCGGGAGATCGCATAATCCTGGAACAGCCAATAATGTCCGGCCCAGGCGACCAAGCCGAACAGCATGATCAGGGGCACGATGATGCGCGCACGTGGCGCGGGCAGGCGAAAACCCATGCCCCCGGCGAAAGGCGCGGCCAGCGTCAGCAGCAGCAACCCGCCCAGCAGTGCAGGAAAATCCTGATCCAGGAACATGATGACCGCCAGGCTGATGCCCTGCCGATATGTCACGTGCCACAGGAAGGTCGCGCCCAGCCAAAGCGTCAGGCCGATGGCCCCCGCCAGGAACAGGCGCCGGGCATCGACGGATCGGACGCCGGACCCCATCAGGCGCCCTGCGGCAACAGCGCCTGGTTGACGAAAATGCCGTCCATTTCCACCAGGAGAGGGAAATGCCCCTTATTATTCGCGAAGAAAGCGGATGGCCGGAACGACCTGTCCGCCAGCCAATCGATCATGGCGCGATAATTGATCCCGCCTTCATAAATGGGTCGAACGCCCAGTTCCGTCTGGACCCCCGCGATCTGCGACAGCAGGTCCCCTGCCCCTTCGCACACCGACATGTCATGGCCCTGCGTATCCATTTTAAGGAATGGTCGCGTGAAGGCATGCGCTGCCTGAAGTTCCGGCAGCAGGCTGTCGATGCGGCGGCACTGCATTTCCACCGTACGGGTCACCCGGTTGCGGTCAGTGAAGATCGCATCCTGTCCTTCGGCCGGCTTTTCCAACGAGCTGAACTGGTCCGCCGCCATGATGTTGAAGCTGGCCGTGCCGTCGAAATCGGACAGGGCCAGGTTGAAGACATGCCATTTGGCGTCTTTGGAGGCGTGACGGGAAAGCTCAGCGAAAATGTCCGGGTTCGGCTCAAATGACAGGATTGTCCCGCCGAACCCTGCGTCCTTGCGCAGCATCGTCGCATATTGGCCGCGGTTCGCGCCCACATCGAACACGCAATCGATGGCAAAGGTGGACAGGAACCGGCGCAATGCCTGGATTTCAGGATATTGGTGGGTGCGACCCGCGACGGCGAGGCGAAGCGCCAGCGTGCGGTCGGTCAGTTCGCGGACATAGCGGTTCATGCCTGTGACGTCACCACGGAGCGATAGATGCCGATCGTCGTCAACGCCATGTCCTTCCAACTGCCCATCATATCGCCATAGGCGCGCGCGCCCGCGCCTGCTGCGTGTCTGATGGCCGTGCTTTCGATGAGCCGCAAGAGGGCTTGGGCAAGGGCGGGCGCATTTCCGGCGGGCGTGCGTACCGCAGCGCCATCAGGAAGCGCGCCGAACATGCCTGCGTCGGACGTGACCATCGCCTTGCCATGGTGCAACGCCGACAGGAACGCCCCGCTGGAATCGATGTGCCGATAGGGGAACAGAATGACGTCGGCCTTGGCCATGTGCGCGTCCAGTCGCCCTTCTGTCAGGAAACCAAGGTCGGTCATCAGCCGATCGCCGAACCCGGCGGCGCGGACCCCTTCGATCAGCGGGTCGATGTCCATGAAGGGCTTGCCCGCCAGCACCAGTTCAAAGGCAAGGCCCGACCGCCATAGCGAAAGGCAGGCTTCAATCAGCAGGTCGACCCCCTTGTAGGGGCGGATCGTGCCGAAAAACAGCAACCTTGGCGTCACGGGGTCAGCTATCGCGGCGAGGTCCTGCGCGCTCGCCCTGGCCAGGCGCATCGGCGGATGGGGCGTCACATGAATGCGGCGCGGCGAGACGCCCTGCCGCTCCAGCGCGTGCCGCGTGGTTTCGCCATGGACGATCAGCGCGTCGAATTGATCCAGCAGCGCGCGATAGCCCCGGCCCTGCATCCCCGCGTCGTCATGATAGGCGTCCGCATTGTGCACGGTATGGACCAGGGCCGTTCGCCCCTTCAACCGGCGAAGCAGGACCCGGTCGGCGGGCGCAAGCGGCAGCCATTGGAAATGGGCGATGTCCGAACGTTCCAACGCGCCAAGCCTGCCCAGAGCGGCCGTTGCACCATATTCCGCCGCCTTGATCAGGCGGAAGGCCTTTCCTTCGCCCAGCTTTGCGCGGAGGGATTCGCTGTGGCGGAAAAAGCGGGGGGCATAATCATAGCCCCTGGGCGCTATGGCGTCGGTCGATCGCATCGGGCGGCCCAGCAGCGTCACATCCTGTCCTTCGTCCGCGAGCGCCGCGCACAGGCTGTCGTCGTAACGCCCGGTGAAGAGCGAAGGATCGACCATCGTTACCTTCACCGTTCGCCCTTCAACAGGCGACGCAGCGACAGACCGTGGAGCATGGCGCCCAGAAGGAGCGTCGCTGTGTAAAAGGACAGGAAGGCGATATCGAACTGATCGCGCAGCAACAGGGCCAGCGGGACGCTGAGCAACGATCCGGCGAGGAATGGCAGCGACCGGGTCAAAAGATGCGCAAAGCGGCCAAGCGCGGCCTGGACATAGACTGATACGCAGATGATCGTCAGGGCGAACAGGGCCAAATCGACCAGCAGCAGGTCCAGCGACGAAATCGCCGCTCGGCCGTCAAACAGCTTCCCGAAAATCCAGGTGCCCGCCAACGCCAGCGCGACCGAAGTCGCCAGCGCGAAAACGAAACCTGCGCCGAGCGCTCTGGTCAGCAGCTGCTTCAGGCGGGCGCGGTCGTCCGCGTGAAAGGCGCGAGTGATGCGCGGCAGGGCAGCTTCCACCGCGGCGCGGACGAACATCGACAGCGCGCGGGACATCTTGAAGAAAAAGTCGAACAGCAGCATCGGGCGCGCGTCCTGCGTCGCCAGGGCTATCGTGAAATAGGGCGCATTATAGGCGACGATTTCCGACATGGTGAACATGGCCGACGCACCGATGTCGCGTAGATAATGCGCGCGCACATGGCCGCCGCCAACGCGAAAGGCGAACCAGTGCCGGACGGTCATTCCCAACCGGGCGTGGACCAGCATGATCGCCCACGCGATGACGCACAGGCTGACCCCCAATTGCAACGCCACCGACACGCGCGGATCAAGGCCCTGCAGGATGAACAGCAGCAGCGTGATCGTCATGATGCGCCGCATGAAGTCCAGCGCTTCCCACAGGAAATTGCCGTCCACTGCGGCGAGCGCCCGTTTGGCGAGCAAGGCGGGAAGGTTGACGCAGGCGGACAGGAAAAAGAGGATGAAAAGCACCGGCATCGTCGTGTCGATGCCGCCTGACGCCAGGGCAATGAGCAGGATGGCCAGGCCCCCGGCGATCAGCAGGCCAAGGAACAGGAACAGGACCCCCATTTCCTCCAGCCGGAACTGCCCCGCCCCTTCATCCCTGACGCCCAGCCAGTGCCGCCGCAGTCGGGCGTAGATGATGCTGGTGAGGCCGAATTCCGCCGAAATGGCGAAATTGCCGAAAGCAACAAGCAGCAGGAAGGATTGAAATTCGCGCAAGGGGAGCGCGCGCACGAACACGTAGGTGACGGCGAAGCCCCAGATCAGCGTCAGCCCGACATTGGCGAGCTTGACCAGAGCCAGAATTCGGGCCGACCCTTCCAACCGGGTGACCGCCATGCCACCGGGCTGTCCCACGGCTAGGCGGTTCCGCCGGGCTTGCGCGCGCGGAACAGCCGGTCGTCCAGCCCGAACAGGTGACGAACGTCGGCATCGATGCTGCTGACGTCGATTTCCTCAAGCTCAAACCCCGCCGCACGGATGCGGTCGGCGAAATCGGGGCCATATTGGCGGACATGGTCCCATTGGCCAAATCGGCGCTCGCGTTCCCGCGGGGGGATGTCGAAACTGCCATCCTCGGTCGGCTTGTCCCACAGCGGAACGATCAACCAGGCTTCGCCCCCGGCTTTCAGGGCGCGATGAATGTTGCGCAGGACTTGGTGGTCGTCGGGTACATGTTCCATCACATGGCTGGCGTAGAACAGGTCGTAGCGATCCACATCCGCCAGCGCCATCAGGTCGACGCGCCGCATGGCCGGAACATTATATCGTTCGGGGTTGAGATCGGCAGGCACATAATCGGCAGCTGCGGAAAAGCGGCGGACCAGGCTCGCTTCGTTGGGCGCCATGTGCAGGATCGCCCCCGTGGAGGGCACCGACAGGACATTGGTCGTGATCAGGTGGTTCATCAACCGTTCGCGCGGCGACGCGGCGCAGGCGGGGCAACCCCATTCGGCATTGTCGCCATAGCGAAAAAAGCCCACGACCGTTTGGCCGCATGCTGGACAAGCGCGATTGGCGCGCGCGCCCAAGGCCTTTCGCGCCGCCAATATGGCGCGGGTCGAATGTTTGCCGACGGCCTTTGCCACCCGCTGGAAAGTAATCACGCCTCGGCTCCGATGCACAAACAGCGACGGCCTATACAATATGCCGCCGTTTTGGCGAGGGGGATCAACGCGACTTGGCCGGATTCCATATGGTGACCGTCCGCCCCCTCATGGCCCTGATTACGCCCTGCAAGGTTGCTGCATAGGCGACGAGTATGTCGACGACCGCCGCGACCGGCCCGCCTTTGGCGCGCAGTCCTATCGCGATCATACCCACTGCCAGCACCGCCCCACCCAGCGCGAGCAAAGGCGAGACCCGAACAGCCAGCACAGCCGCTGCAATCGCACCGGTCAGGATGAACAGGCCACCGAACCAGCGTATAATCTTGCGGGACGCATATTTGAAACGGTCGATCGCGGCCATGCGCCTTAGCTGCGGTCGTAGATGGACATGCGTATGCCAGGCACGCGCGGCGATCCGCACCTTGCGCCGATATTCGTCGCCCCGCCCCGTAACCAGCCGTTCACGCGCGATGACGTCCCTGGCCTTCACCAACCGCTGGCCCGCGAAAACCACCGCCATCGACACGGTCAGGTCATCCAGCACGCTGTCGGGAAATTGGGGATAGAGAGCGCGGCGAATGGAAAAGATCGACCCATCCGCGCCCAGCACATTGCCGGTGCGCGATTCTTCGTCCTTCAACCGTTCCTCGATCCGCCAGTAGAGGGACCCGACCGACGCGGTGGCGCTCTCTCCCTCCCCCACATAATGGAGCGACCCCAGAACGCCGCCCACGGCTGGATCGGCGTAGCGCGCCAGCAGATTGTCGATGGCGTCGGCGTCCAGCAGTACATTGGCGTCAGTGAAGATAAGCACATCGCCGGTCGCCTGCGCCGCCAGCCGCTTCATTCCATGCGCCTTGCCGCTGCGGCCGGGGCCACGGACCAGCGTCAACAGGTCGGGCCGCTGTGCGATCAAGGCAGCTGTGTCGTCCGATGACCCGTCGTCGAAGGCGAGTATCTGCAATTGGGGATGCCGCTGCTTGATCGCGTCGATATTGGCGATCTTTTCCGGCATGGCCGCCGCTTCATTATAGGCGCAGAACAACAGCGAAGCGGTAGGGCGCGGACCTTGTTCCGGCAATTCCTGGCGGTCCGGCAGCATGCGCAGGATCAGCGGGTAGAACAGGAAAGGCCACAGCAGCGCCACCATCGAAAGCAGCAGGACGGCGCAGAGGAAAAGGTCAAGGCCGCGCATCAATAGGCCTTATGATGCACCACAACGCCGATAGTGGCGACAATGATGCGCAGGTCACGCCAGATCGACCATTGGGTGACATATTCCAGGTCGGACTGGAGCCTGTCGATCAGGTCCTGATGATGGTCGGTCGATCCACGATGCCCCCGCACCTGCGCCAGGCCGGTCATGCCCGGTTTGATGCAGTGACGTTCCCAATAGCGTTCGTCGACCTCCCAATAAAGGCTGTCGCCCGCCTTGGCCGCTGCGGCATGGGGGCGCGGGCCGACGATGCTCATGTCGCCGCGCAACACATTGAACAGCTGCGGCAATTCATCGATGCTGGTGCGGCGCAGGAAGCGCCCGACGGCGGTTACCCGGTCATCGTCGCGGGCGGTCAGACGATCCGCCTTGCTGTCGCTGGCCTCTACGCGCATCGACCGGAATTTGTAGATGTTGAACGACCGGGCGTCACGACCGATGCGCGGTTGCCTGAACAGGATGGGGCCGGGGCTGGTCAGCTTGATCGCAAGCGCGGTGACGACCAGCAAGGGCGACAGCGCGATTGTCGCGGCGGTTGCGACGACGATGTCGAAGATGCGTTTGATGATGCGGTCACGGAACTGGAACGGTCCCCCCGCAACGATGATGGTGGGCTGCCCGTCAAATTCGTCGACCCGCGCCGGGGCGAAGCGCAGCAGTTCCGGCACGACGATTTCGCCACGAGCCGACAGCGATTTCAACGCGACCGACCATTCCGCCATCCGCTCCATCGGGCAGGCGACGATCACCCGTTCCGCCATGCCGACGGCAGCGGCCAGGCGCGCGGCCATGTCGGCATCATGCCGTTCGGGATGCAGGTTGGCGGCGTCGGCGTCGATCACCTCCATATGCGCGCGGGTTTCAATTTCGACGCCATCCATGATGACCGCCGTCAGATGGGGCACTTCGCCCAGCAGGCGGGCGCCCAGACGGCTGATGGCGATACGGACGAGCGCGACGCTGAGCGCCGAAAATCCAAGCCCCGTGATGAAGGTCAGCCGCGAAAGCTGTTCGGCGATCTTGCCCAGATAGACGATCAGCAGCATGAGCAGCGCGGCCTGCGCCAGCGCCAGAAGCCCCCGGAAAATCCCCCGGCGGATATTGGCCAGCATGTGAATGCCATAGGCCCCGCCCTGCACCGCCAGCAGGATGTACAGCGGCGCAATCATCGAGAACATGACCAGCCCGTGCGGCTTGCCCGGTTCGCCCATGAACGCGCCGAGCGCCAGGCGATTGGCAAGCAGGAATGACAGGAACAGGCCCGCAAGGTCCCCCAGCAGGCACAGCAGGTAAAGGCGCGCGCGCACTATTTCCTTTGAGACCGTCACTTGCGTCCCTGAAAGCCATTAGCTGAACGACCCGTTGGCACCGGCCTTTGCGGGTTGCAAGCGTTGATGTTCCGCAGTGGCGATTGCCGGTTCAAAGGCCGAACAGCCGCCCCAGCGACCTGTCCAGCATCAGCAATTGCCAAAGCAGGCGGCCATGATCGGAAACGCCGGATTTGTGGTCGGCCGCCACCTTGGCCAGCATCTTCGTATCGAACCAGCCGGTTTTTGCCAGCGCCGATCCACCCGCAATGGCGCTGGCCTCCCCCGCCAGCGGGCCGCGGAACCAACTGCTGATGGGGGTTACGAAGCCCATTTTCTGGCGGTAGAGGATGTCCTGCGGCAGATAAGGCTCCATCGCCTTTTTCAATATATATTTGCCGCTGTTGCCCCGGATGCGCTGAGCGACCGGGAGGCGCGCGGCGAATTCGACCAGCCGGTGGTCGAGCAGCGGTTCGCGCGCTTCCAGCCCTACGGCCATGCTCATCCGGTCGGTCTTGGTCAATATATCGCCGGGCAACCAGATGCGGAGATCGGCATATTGCGCGCGGTCGAGCGCATCGCGCGCGGGCGCGTCTGCCATGGCGCGGATATAGCGATCCTCTGCCCGATACCCCCCCAGGCGCGACCGGATATCCTGCCCGAACAGGCGTTGACGCAGTGCATGGGGGGTGACGCCGACCGACGCCGCATAGGCTTCGCCGCCTTCTCCCGCCAGTTCAAGGAAGGTCGATTTGGCGCGTAAAGAACGTGGCGCCCAGTCCGCCTTGGGATACCAGCGCCCCAGTGCGCCGAACAATGGCTGGCGCACCGATGCCGGGATCAGCGCGCGTATCCGTTCGCCCTGCATCTGGAAACGGTGGCGGCGATAACCGGCAAAGGCTTCGTCCGCGCCATCGCCCGACAGTGCCACCGTCACCTTTTCCCGCGCGAGTTCGCATACGCGATAGGTTGGCAGCGCGGATGCGTCGGCAAAGGGTTCGTCGAAATGAAATGCCAGCCTGTCGATCAGGCCATAATCGTCCGGCGACACGATGCGCGCGCGATGGTCGGTGGCGAAACGCCGGGCAATGCGGTCGGCATAGGCGGTTTCATCCAGCGATGCGACATCGAAACCGATCGTGCAGGTTTTGACCGCCTGGGTCGATGACTCCGCCATCAGGGCGACGACGCTGCTGCTGTCCACTCCGCCCGACAGAAAAGCGCCCAGCGGCACGTCCGACACCATGCGCGATCGCACCGCCTGCCGCATCAGCGCGACCAGTTCCTCCTCCAGCGCTTCAGGCTTCGCCTTGCTGCGTTCGGCGAAGCTCACGTCCCAATAGCGTTGCGGCTGGGGCATGGGACGTCCGCGCACCATGCGAAGCGTCTGCCCCGCGCCCAGTTTGCGCACCCCGGCGACCAGGCAGGCGTCGTCGGGAATATAGCCATAAGCCATATAATCTTCGACCGCCGACAGGTCTGGCGACCGCCGCAACAGGGGATGAGCCAGCAGGACCTTGAGTTCCGACCCGAAAATCAGGCTGCCGTCAGACAGAAGCGCATAGTGGAGCGGTTTGACCCCCAGCCGGTCGCGCACCAGCCATAGCGCCTGTGCGCGGGCATCGAACAGGGCAAAGGCGAACATGCCGTTGAACCGTTCGACACAGGCCTCGCCCCACTGGCGATAGCCGTGCAGGATGACTTCGGTGTCGCTGTCGGTGCGGAATATGTGCCCCTTCGCCTCCAACTCGGCGCGGACTTCGGCGAAATTATAGATCTCACCATTGAATGTGACCGCCAGGCTTTCATCCTCGGTCAGCATCGGCTGCGCGCCGCCGCCCAGATCGATGATAGACAGGCGCACATGGCCTAATCCGACGCCGGGCGCGGTCCAGATGCCGCTGCCGTCCGGGCCGCGATGTGGCATCACGTCCAGCATGGCGCGCACGCGCGCCGGGTCGACCGGCTTGGCCGTCTCAAGGTGAAAAATGCCCGCTATTCCGCACATGCGAAATGGCCTTAGCGAATGCCGAGGCTTTGGTCAGCCAATTCCTGCACTTGGCCCAGATCGGCAAGAAATTGCGCGATGGCGGCGTCGGCGGAACTGCCCTGCCCCATTTCGGCGGACAGCAGGATGGCGACCGCGCGCTGGTCAGTGCCCAGCAGCCGGGCCTTCATCGTGGCCAGCTTGACCTGTGGCGCGCTGCCGGTAAGCGCGCCGTCGCCGACGCGGTAAAAGCTGACCACATGACGGACGACTGGGCCGGGGGCGGTAATCTGCTCTCCGCGCGCGTTTGGCGGTGCTTTGGCGGGCGAAGACCATGTCCAGCCCTGATCAGGATCGGCAGCGCCCTGCGCAAAGCCGACAAGCTCGCGTCCTTCGTCCTGGCGGGCGAAGCTGGCGATGGCGAGATCCACGATATCGCCATCGCCATCGCGATAGCGGGCGGTGATCAGGTGGTCGGCTCCATCGAAGCGCGGCGTCCATGGATAGCGTGCGGGGTCAGGCGTGAGGGTCCATCCTTTCACCACCGGCAGTTGGGGCGCGCCGGGCAGCGGTTCGCTGGCAGCCGCGCTGACCGCGAGCCATAGTGGTGCGGCCAGGATGAGGCCCAGCGCGATGGCCGTGGCGAGTGCGGCCGATACCACTCCAGTTGTGGGATTGCGCAGCGTGTCGGGATCGAACCAGGGGTCGCCGGGCTTGCGGTCGAAAGACGGCCATGCCGCTGCCATCACGATTATCATGACGGTTGCGAAGAACACCCAGCCATAGAGGACATGATCAAAGCCAGCGGCTGCGTCGATGCTGGTGAAATGAGCGACCAGGATCGTCGCATAGGCCCGGACCCCGTTCGCCAGCACGGACAGCGCCAATGCGCCGGTGATGAACAGGATGCGCCGGGACCAGCGGGTGAAACAGACGTTGCACACCAGCGCGCCATAGGCGGTCATCGCTATGACGAACTTCGCCCCGGAACAGGCTTCCGCCACTTCGAAATAGCCGGTTGGCGTGGTGATGAATATGCCGTCCATATGGGCGGGCACGCCCGACAGGCCAAGGAAGAACATGCACAGGCGCGCCGTCACGATCTGCAACGGGGCGACGATTTCCTCGCCAAAGGGGACCATGAAAAATGCGTAGAATAACGGGAACAGCAGCGCGCGCGAGATGGCGGGGCCCAACAGCGTGACGACCGTCCCCTGCATCATCAGGACCAGCGCGACATGGCGGAACAGCGCAACCCCCGCCGCCGCGCCCAGCAGCCATGCGACCGCCCCCACGGTCAGCCAGATCAGCCCCGGCGTCCAGGCGACCGGCTGCATCTGACGCAGACCGGGCAAGCGCTGCTGCACGAGCCAGGCGATCAGGAAGGGTATGAACAGGCAATGTTCGAATGTGGAGGCGTTCCACCAGATCGACACCATTCCCGCCGCGTCCCTGTGGAACAGCGCCAGGATCGCCAGCCAGACGATGGCGACCGCGGACAGATGCCCGCGCCACCCTGAGAGGCGCAGACCGGAGAAACGGTGCAGAGGAAGCGCGCGATCGGTCATGCGGTGCGCGCATCATTGGCGGGCTGACCGAATAGCATTGCCGGCAGGTCCCGCAATGTCGCCGACCAGCGATAGCGTTGTTCCATGCGCGCCCGCGCCGCCTGGCCCAGCCGCCTTGCCGCCAAGGGATCGGCGATCAGCGCCATGACCTTCGCCGCTTGTTCGACAGGATCGTCCGCGACCAGCAGATGCGCGCCGTCGCTGGCGTCTATGCCTTCGGCGGCCTGGGGGGAAGCGACGACGGGTCGCGCCATCGCCATAGCCTCCAGCACCTTATTCTGAATGCCCCTGGCGATCGTCAGGGGCGCGACCACCACGTCCGCCGCCGCCAGCCAGCCGCGCACGTCGGGCACGGCGCCTGTCACGGTGACGCCGGGCAGCTGGCCAAGCGCCTGCACCTGCCCGGTGGGCTTGCGGCCGACGATGGCGAAGCGCGCCTGCGGGTAGCGCGCGCGAATGATCGGGAAAGCGCCCCATGCAAACGCCTCCACCGCTTCGACATTCGGGCGATAGTCCATCTGGCCGGTGAAGACGATCAGCGGGCCTTCCCCCCTTTCAACCGAAGGAAAGCTGGCGGCGGGATCGAAATATTCGAGCGCCACACCGTTGTCGATTGCACGCACCCGGTCTGGTCCCAGCCCGCTGACCGCGCGAAACAGATCCGCCTCGGCATCGCTGACGAAGGCGCTGATGTCGGCGCGCGCGGCGGTCGCACGCTCAAAGTCGAGCAACAGCCGCCCCTCGCGGCGGTGAATCCAGCTCATCGGCCCTCTGCCTTTCGCCCCGTAGGCGGCATATTTGGCGGAGTCGAAATCGACAAAGTCCATGACAAAGCGAGTTTCGGGTCCCAGCAGCGGCACGAAATGCGCCATCTGGGCCGAATAGGCGAAGACGGCCCTGATGGGCCGTTCGCGCAGCACCTGTGCGACCCAGTGATGCAGCGCCGGATGGTCGAACAGTGACACCAGCAGCGGTTGCCGCCGGGCAAGGCCACGCAGCCCTGCGGCGACACGCGAACGGTCGCGCGGCAACACGCACTGGCTGGCGGTCAAGGCGGCCATGTCTGCGGCAAAGCCCATGTCGCGGTCGTCATCGGCGAAGCAGCCGACATGAACCGGCGCGACCTCCGCAATCCGCTGGAGCATGTGATAGGACCGGATTTTATCCCCCCGATCAGGCGGATAGGGAATGCGGTGGCACAGGAACAGGACTTCGCCGGTCATCCCAGCCCCCGCGCGATCCAGGGACCGATCAGATTGGCGATTGGCAGTGGCAGCTTTTTCCACATTTCCACCCGGCGCTGATAGGCGGGGCTGTTGGGATTAATGTCCCGCCGCGCGCCATCCGCCGACCAGCTATGATAGGCGAGCGGAACGGGATCGAAGCCAAAACTCTTTTTCCACGCCGCCTGACCGCTGCCCGTCTTGGACCGGCCAAAATCGAACATGGTCATGCCCTGCGTCCGGCCATGGCCCATCAGGCGATAATACATCAGCTCATTGGACCGCAGCCGCCGTGCGTCGGCGACGCCGCCACCCCAAAAGGGCATGACCCGGCCATGATGGTAGAGCGTCAACACGGCGGATACCGGACGGTCCCCTTCATAGATGGCCAGGATGTCGGCATTGTTTCCAAACTGATCGAGCACTTCGCGAAACAGGCGCGCGGGGAAGACCGGCGTGCCCAGATTGCGGACGCTTTCGGAAAATATGCGATAGTGGTCACGGATCAGCCGGTCGGTCCGGCCCACGTCCATATGCAGCGCCGGGTTGGCGAGCGCCTTGCGCAGTTCCGCCCGATGCTTGCGCGGAATGGCGAGCAGTTCAGCTTCATCGTCAGCCGCAATTGGGCGGGAAAAGCCCAGATGACTGCCTTCATGCCGCGCCCAATCATCCGATTGAGCGTCGCCGCCGCGCAGTTCGACCGACCCCACCGCCAGATTGCGCGCCATATCCTGCGCCGCAGCGCCCAATGCCTGAGCAGCGCGCGAATCTTCGGCCAGAACGCCGCCATCCACCGCAAAGCCGGACGACACCAGAGCCTGCCCAAACAGGCGGCTTTTCATATGCGTGAGGGGGAGCAGCCCCCTGATCTTTCCTGAAGGAGCGACAGCAGCCAGCATATGCCCGCGATTGCCCGTGGCGCGGGCGATGGCGGTCAACCATGCCGGGCGGTGGAACGGCGTGCCGTCGGCCCTGCCCATCACAAATTCGTCGGCGGCCTGCGCCTGAACCGGATCGCGAAGGTTGAGCGTCGTAACGGCCAGATCGGCGGCGATCATCAGGCCCGTCCCGCTTCCTGGGGGAGCAACGCGTCGACACGCGTCCAGGCAAAATCGCCGATCAGCCGCCGAAGCTTGTCGGCCATCACGGGAATATTGGTATAGTGGCGAATGCGCGACCGGAGCGGCGCGTCGGCGATGCGCGGCTGATCCACGTCAATTTCCCAAGGGTGGAAATAGATGACGGCTGGTCGCTGTTCCTGCCGGTTCACCTGGCCGATTGCCCAACGGGAAAAAGCGTAGGGCAGCAGCCGGAAGAAACCCCCGCCACCCGCAGCCAAACGGCGGCGGCCCAACATGGCTGTCGTCACCGGCAGTTCGACCAATGGCGACCCGGCCACCGGCTTCCAGGCGAAGCGCGGCGATTCGGGCCAGCCATAATGATCATGCCGGATCGGTGCGACACTGCTGGAATAGGCATAGCCTTCCTCCGCCAATATGGCGTGAGCCCATGGCGTGCGCTGGTCGATGGAGAAACTGGGCGCGCGATAGCCTGTGACCGCCTGCCCGCTGGCGTCTTCCAGCAGCCCGCGTGACCGGCGCAGATCGGCGCGGAACTCTTCGGGTGACAGGGTAAAGACGCGCGCATGATCGTAACCATGGCTGGCCACTTCATGCCCGGCAGCAGCGATGCGTCGCATCAGCGCAGGATAGCGTTCCGCTACCCAGCCCAGCGTGAAGAAGGTTGCATTGATCCCGGCCTGCGCGAACAAGTCCAGCACCGCGTCGGTATTATGTTCGACCCGATGCGGCAGTGCGGCCCAGTCCTCACGCCGGATCGTCCGTTCGAACGCGCCGACGTGAAACCAATCCTCAACATCGACGGAAAGGGCGTTCTGCATCATCCTGATATGATGGGTCAGGCCGCCGCGCTTTGCTGCGGGTCACCCATGCGCTGTTCGCGTTCCACCCATTCCACCAGCAGCGTAAGCACGCGGCGCAGCGCAACATCCTGTTCGCCAACACGGAATTCCAGCGACGACAGCCGTTCCTCAATCAGGGTGAAGCAGTCTTTCAGCGCTTCGGGATCGACGGCCTGAATCTCCGCCTGACCGGCGCGAAGCCGGTTCAGTTCGGCTCGCAGCGTTGCGATTTCGGTCGTCAGCGTGACCGACGGTTCGGGCTGACGCGCGCGCAATGCCTCTATTTCGGCCCTCAGCGCGATGGCTTCATTCGCCTCCACCGCCTTCTGGGGCTGGGCCGGAACTATGTCGTCTTCTTCGACACAGTCCAGCACCGATGGGCGAACCGGTTCCAGCGCGGCATCGCTGTCCGCCCCCATATCGGCGACCACCGCCGCCACCGCGTCGGCATCAATTTCAGCCAACTGGTCAAGCGCGCCGAGCAGCAGCACACGGCTGGCCAGCACGTTGACCCGGCGCGGCACGCCCCCGGTCGCGGCGTAGATGGCGGCAAAGGCGTCAGGCGTGAACGACGGATCGCCGTTCCACCCGACCACCGACAGGCGGTGCAGGATATAAGGCTCCACCTCGCTTTCCATCATCGGTTCCAGATGATGGGTCGCGATGACGCGCTGGCGCAACTGCTCAAGCTGCGAGGACTTCATGAGGTCCCGAAACTCCGGCTGGCCAAGCAGGAATATCTGCAACAATGAATGCCCACCCAACTGGAAATTGGACAGCATCCGCAATTCCTCGATCGCGGAAACCGACAGGTTCTGCGCTTCATCCACGATCAGCAGCGACCGGCGGCCCGCCCGCGCCTGCGCATGCAGGTAGGATTCGACCTGTCGCAGGACCTGCGCCTTGGGCATGTTGTCGACGGGCAGGCCAAAGCTCTGCGCGGTCAACCGCAGCATGTCGTCGCCGCCGACCTGCGTCGACACGATCTTGACCGCGGTCAGCCGAGCGGGGTCTACCGTCGCCATCAGGTGGCCGACCAGCGTCGTCTTGCCCGCGCCGATGTCGCCGGTGATGACGATGAAGCCTTCACCCTGCGCCAGCCCATAGCCCAGATAAGACAGCGCCTTGCGATGCGTCGCGCTTTCGAAATAGAAATGCGGGTCCGGCGTCAGCTGGAAGGGGCGGCCTTCAAATCCGTAGAATTGATCGTACATTCGTCGTCTCCACCCGGCCGGGTTAAAAGCTGTAGCGCAGGCCGATCTGGCCCATCGCGGTGATCAGCGCGTCCAGTTCATCCGCCTTGGCACTGTCGATGCCCAGCGATGCGGAAGCCTGAAGATTGCGGTTGATAAGGCGGTTGTAGCTGGTGAACGCGCCCAGGTTGAGCACATCCAGACGCGCGCCGCTGGCATCGAAATAATTTGCATAGACGGCGCTATCGATGCTGGATTGGCTGTCGATCACATAGGTGAGCGACCCGGTGCCATACCAGTTCTGGTCCTTCGATCCCCTGACGAGCACAGCCTGCCCCGATGGCGTCAGGAATTTGCGCTGGGAATAGCCCGCCCCGACGCCAAGGCCCCAAGGCCCGCGCCGTGCGGAATATTGAGCCGCGACGCCACGATAACGGAAATTGGCGTTGGTGACACCCGACAAGGCATCGTTGAAGCACTGGCCGCCCCCCGATTCCGAAAAGGCGCAGCCGGTGAAATCGCCCGTAAATGGGTTGCGCACGACATCCAGGCTGCTGCCGGACACGGAGGCGACGTTGGACGTGATGATCCGCCCGAAGCTGTCGATGCCATCGAAGACCACCAGCGCGACGCTGCTGTTGCGGCCTTGCCAAACGAAGCTGCCGCTATAGGTCATGCCGCCATAACGTTCACCCACGCGCGCTTCCAGCGAGGTGCGGTGATTGGGTCGCCACAGCACGCCTGCGTCCCAGATGATGTCGTCAAATTCGTAGATCAGCTGGCGCGGCGAATTGTCATCCGTGACGTAGCGGCCATTGGACACGACCGGCAAACCATTGCTGTCCAGCAACGGCGAACGCTGGCTGACCTTGATATTTTCATAGCCGATCCCGCCTGCCAGGGCGACCGTTGGCGACACCGGAAGGGTGGCGTCCAGGCGACCCCATTTATCCTCAAACCGCTGATCAAGCTGATTGGCATCCTCACGGTCATAACCCGCGCTGGCGACGATCCCTACCGGCAGCCACACGCCCGGCCCGACCCCGACGGAACCGGCAAGATTGTGCGAAACGGATTCGTCGAACAGGCCCGCGCCACCGAAGTTCGCGCCTGCATCCTCTTCGACCCTGGCATAGCCCAGGCGATAGGAGGCCGTGACGTCGATGTCGCCGAACGACGCGGCATAGGCGGGGCCGACATAGCCTGCATAAATCTGGCTCGTCTGGCTGTCATTCAGCGTCGCCGCACCCGAAAACCCATCCGTGCGAATGCGGCTGGCCAGCGCCCCGGCATTCAGCGTCAGGCCGCTCGCCAGTCCATATTGGCCCGAAATGATGCCGCTGATCACATCCTGATCGGTAGCGGAGCCACCCCAGCCAAAGCTGTGGTTATATTGCACGTCCGCGACAGCTTCCATCCGGCGCGTCTGGATGCTGGCGGTCGCGCCCGCCGTGACGTTGGTATAGGTGAGGACCTCTCCACCGCCGGTCAGCGGCGCCATCACCACCTGATCGATGCCCAGATAGGGCGTGACTTCAACCCTGCGCTCCTGCGCATGCGCGGGCGCGCCCAGGCCCAGCGTCATGACGCCAGCGGTCACCAGAAAAAACTGCAACTTCATTCGTCGGCGCCCCCCGTGGCGTAATAGCTGCCAAAGCGCCGCCCGGTGCCCGAAAAGCTGACGCCGTTCAGCAACAGCTGCACCTGACCCGCGCCCTTCAGCATGCTTGCCGCGTCGCGCAGCGCGCTTTCGCTCGTCTGGTCGGCCCGCACCACCAGCAGCGCGATGGCGGCATGGCTGGCCAGCACCGCCCCGGCCGAAGCGGCCAGCAGCGGGGGCGAATCGAATATGATCACGCGGTCGGGCCGCCCCTCCGTCAGGCGATTGAGCAGCGCTTGCGTTCGGCTGGATGACAGATATTCCGTATCATTGTTGCTCCGCCGTCCGGCCGGAAGCACGGACAACGACAGCAGATCGGTGCGGATGATGCAGTCTTCCACGGATATGGTGGTGTCGGCCAGTGCATCCATCAGGCCCGGCCCGCTGGTCAGGCCCAGCGCTTCGGGAATGCCGGGCTTGCCGAAATCGGCGTCGACCAGCAGGATTTCCCGCTCCTTTTCCGCCGCCAGGCTGAGCGCCAGATTGATCGCGCAAAAGCTTTTGCCTTCGCCGCTATGGGCGGAACAGACCAGGATATGATTGCCGCGCGGATCGTCGGCCAGCTGAGCCAGAAGGTCGCGCTTGAGCAAGCGAAACTCCTCGCTCATTGCGCTGACAGCGCCGTCGGGCAGCAGATAGCCTGCCTCCGCCAGGGCGATGCGATCGATCGGCTGGACGGGGCCGGTCCATTCGGGCGCTTGCACGGCTGCCCCGGCACCCAATGGCGAGACCATGTCCACAACCGGAGGCGCTGCCGCCAGAGCTTCTGCCGGGACGTCCACATCCGGTGCGGCGCGCCCGCGCAGTGCGGCGGAAAAATCGTATATCTCCGTCGCCCGCTCAATCAGCGAACCGTTGGAGAGGGAGCTATGCTTGTTCATATTACCGCTCTCCTTCAGGCCATGCCGCGCTGGATGAATTCGACCAGGACCAGCAGCATGCAAACCGCCGCCAGCCCGCCGCTCGCGCCTGCAAACCATTTCAGCCGCTGTTTTTCGACCGCCCTCTGCGTGGCGCTGACCGTCTGGGTGATGGACCCGATCACTGGCAGGCCAATGGCGCGTTCAAGCCGGGCCGCCGTAGGAAAGCTGCCCTTGAGCTGTCCCACGGCAAAGGCTGTGCCAACGCCCGCGCCGATGCCCACAATGAGCACCCCGACCAGCAGCAACGGCCGGTTCGGCGCGGTCGGCGCGGTGGGCGCGCTGGGCGGATTGACGACGCGGAACTGCACCGCGCCGGTTTCCGTCTTCACATCGCCACGCAGGCGGATTTCCTCGCGGTCGGCAAGCAGCTTGTCATATTGGGTCTTGAGCACCTGATAGTCGCGGTCGAGCTTTTCCTGCTCGGCGGCGAGGCCAGGCTCATCGGTCTGGCGCGACGACATGGCGGCAAGGTCTGCCTGCAATTGCCCCTTGCGGGCCTGAAGCGCCTGCACCGTCGCAGCGCGTTCAGCCTGCATCGATTTGATGGAAAGATAGGCGGGGTTCGGCGTGCCGCCCACCGCGCCACCGCCACCCTGCTTGCGCAGTGCATCGACCTGCCGCTGGGCAGCGATCACGTCCGGGTGGCTGCTGGTCCATCCGCGCGCGCGCATGCCCGCCAGATCGCCCTGCGCCTGCGCCAGAGCCGAAGGGCCGCCCGAAACGCCCGTGCCAGGCAGTGTCTGCGGGGTGCCGGCCAGCTGCCCGTTCATGGCGCTCAGCGCGCCCTGGGCCTGTGCCAATTGCGATTCGATATTGTTGATCTCCATCCGGGCAGCGTCCATGCGCTGACCGATGGACCCGGCGCCCGGAAGGACGCCCGCATAACGCTGTTCGAATTCGACCCGGCGCTGTTCCGCGACGGCCAGTTGCTTGCCGCGCTCAGATATCTGTTGGTCGAGGAAGGCCAGGCTCTGCTTGGTTTCCACGCGATCGGACGACAGATTGGCTTCCTGGAATATGTCGATCAGCTTTTGCACGACCTGCTGCGCGATGCGCGCATTGGCGCCGTCGGACAGGCCCGAATCGGCCGACTTCGCGCTGATGTCGATCATGCTGGGGTCGGCTTGCGCCATCACCGTGATGCCTTCGCGCAGGGTCGTGATCTTTGCCGCCACGTCGCGCGGGCCGCTGACCGTCTGGTTGAGGTCGGTTTCCTTCACCACCCGTTCCAGATTGCCGGTGCTGGCCAGCGTCTGACGCACACGGTCCAGGTCCTGTTGGGACTGGACCTGGGTGATGCCCACCTTGTCCTGCAACAGCGACTGGGTGTTCACATAGACCCGCGCCTTGCTTTCATAGCTGTTGGGGACCAGCGCCACGCCCAGCCAGCCCAGCATGCACACGCCCCACGCCACGGCCAGGGCCAGCCAACGCCGGTTCCAAATTCCGTGAAGGACGATCAGCAGCTCATCATAAAGTCCCGCCATATCAGAACATGCTTTCAGGAATGATGATGACGTCGCCGGGCGCCAGCATGACATTTGCCTTGCTATCGCCGCGTTTCAGCAGGTCGCCGATGCGGACCTGATATTCCTGCTGCTTGCCCGCTTCCTTGTTGAAGCGGACCAGCCGTGCGCGGTTGCCCGCCGCATATTCGCTGAGGCCGCCGACAGAGATCATGGCGTCGAGCAGCGTCATGTTCGCGCGATAGGGAATGGACGCAGGCTTTTCGGTCGCGCCGACGATCCGCACCTGCTGGCTGAACGTGCCTGAAAAATTGTTGACGATCACCGACACCAGCGGGTTTTCGATATATTTGGTGAGCGCCACCTTCATGTCGTCGGCCAGCTGCTTGGGCGTCTTGCCCACTGCCGCCATGTCGGTGACCAGCGGTGTGGTGATACGACCGTCGGGCCGCACCTGCACCTTTGCGCCCAGTTCGGGATTGCGCCACACGAACACGGTCAGGTCATCGAGAGGGCCGATCACATATTGTTCGCCCGGTCCTTCTTCCTGAGACACGAAGGATGCTGGCGGAAGCTGCCGCCCACCGCCCCCCGATGCGCAAGCTGAAAGCGCGACCGCCGGGATCGCTGCGCCGATCAGAGCCCGGGAAACAGACAGAAAACGCATATCTTCACCTCTTCGTGCAGCCGCGCGGGATGGCTGCTGCACAGGCAGGCGAGCCATCAAGCCATGGGCTTTGGGCTTCTTCTTGCACTCAAAGGGTAAAGATTGGGTTAGGCGTCAACCGTTCCCGACGTCATCCGACCAACAGTTCCAATGGGTTGGGATGCCCCAGAAAGGCCGCGGGACTCGCCGACGCCCCATATGCGCCTGCCAGAAACAGCGCGATCAGGTCACCTTCCTCCACCATTGGCAACGCCACCCTGTCGCCCAGCTTGTCCATGGGGGTGCACAGGCAGCCAACGACGGTGACCGCCTGGTCCGCCGGGCCTTCCCCATAGCGGTTCGCCACGGCTATCGGATAGTTGCGGCGGACGACGGTGCCGAAATTGCCACTGGCGGCAAGCTGGTGATGCAGGCCGCCGTCCACAACCACGAATGTTTCGCCCTGGCTGACCTTCACATCAACAACGCGGGTCAGGTAGACCCCGCATTCGCCCACCAGCCAGCGGCCAAGTTCCATCGCGAACCCGCTGCCTGCCAGAATGTCGGCCCGCGCATCCAGCACATGCGCCAGCGCTTCGCCGATAGGCCTGATGTCCAGCCGCGCATCTCCGGGAAAATAGGGAATGCCAAAGCCCCCGCCCAGATTGACCAGCGGCGGCGTGACGCCAACGGTGTCGGACAGTCGCGCCGCCAGCGCCACCGTCGCCGCCTGCGTTTCGATCAAGGCCGACGCATCCAGAGCCTGCGACCCCGCAAAGATATGCCAGCCCCGCCAGTCGGCGCCCGCATCGATCAACGAGCGGGCAAGCGCCGCCGCCCGGTCGGCATCCACGCCAAACGGCTTGGCCCCGCCGCCCATCCGCATCCCCGACCCCTTCAGGTCGAAATCGGGATTGACGCGAACGGCCAGTCTGGGCGTACGGCCCCGCTGCCCGGCGATGGTCATGGCGCGGCGTGCTTCTCCTTCGGATTCCAGGTTAATGGTAACGCCCGAATCGATCGCCGCGATCAGTTCATCGTCTCGCTTCCCCGGCCCGGCAAAGCTGACATGGGCAGGGTCCATTCCCGCCTCCAACGCGCGGCCCATTTCCCCGCCCGACGCCACGTCGAAACCGTCCACCAACGCCGCCATGCGGTGAAGCAATGGTAGATAAGGGTTGGCCTTTACCGCGTAATGCAGCGACATCATCGACGGCATGGCGTCACGCCAATCCTGCACCTGACGCTGAACGATGCCCATGTCATAGACGAACAGCGGCGTGTCCCCCGCCTCCTCCACCAGGCTGGCCGCGCCACAGCCGCCGATCAGCAACATGCCGTCTTCGCCAGTGAAGAATGGCGGGATCGGACCCATCGGTTTCATCGGTCAAATTCCCCCATCAATGCTGCCCGGTCTATTTTCCCATTGGGCGTTCGCGGAAATTCATCCCGCCTGACGATCGTGCGCGGATGCATGAAATTGGGCAGTTCAGCCTTCAGCCGCGCTTCGACCTGCGCCTCCGCCAGCGGATCGGTGGATCTGATCAACAGCAGCACGGCCTGCCCCAACCGTTCATCCTTGATGCCCATAGCGACCGCTTCAGCCACGCCCGGCACGGCGACCGCCGCTTCTTCAATCTCCGTCGGGCTGATGCGGTTGCCCGCCGACTTGATCATCGCATCGTCGCGGCCAATGAAATACAGCAGGCCCTGCGCATCGCGCCGCACCGTGTCGCCGGACCAGACCGCCATACCGCCATAACGCGATGCGGGCGGCGCGGGGCGGAACCGCTCTGCCGTGCGCGCCGCATCCTGCCAATAGCCCTGCGCGACCAGCGGACCGCAATGCACCAATTCTCCCGGCTCATCATCGGCGGCGACGATGCCATCGGGCCGCACCACCAAAATTTCGGCATGGGGAATGGCCGATCCCATCGAATCGGGATGGCTGTCCACCAGCGCGGGCGGCAAATAGGTGGATCGAAACGCCTCTGTCAGCCCATACATGGGATAGATGTCGGCGTTGGCGAACAGACTGCGCAGCTTCGCCACCAAGGGGCGAGTCAGCGCCCCGCCGCTATTGGTGATCCGCCGCAGCCTTCCCGCGACTTCCGGCGGCCAGTTCAATTCGGTCAACTGCACCCAGAGCGGGGGCACACCCGCCAGCGTCGTGATTTCGCGCCGCTCTACCGCCTTCATGACGTCACGCGGCGTCAGATAGTCCAGCGGATAGACGCATCCCCCCGCGAACCAGGTCGAAAGCAGCTGATTCTGCCCATAGTCAAAGCTGAATGGCAGCACGCAAAGTGTCCTGTCCTGCGCGCCTAGCCCCAGATAATCGGCCACCGACGCCGCGCCCAGCCATAGATTGGCGTGGCTGAGCATTACGCCCTTGGGCCTGCCGGTCGACCCGCTGGTGTACAGAATGGCGGCCAGATCGTGCGGTTCGGCATCGGACGGGCCAATCGCGCTGCCCCCGCTCATCGCACAAGCGGCGTCCTCCTCCCGCAGCAGGCGGCATTCCCCCGGCACATCGGCGGCCCCCAGCGTGTCGATCCGGGCCGCCGTGCCGATCAACAGGCGCGCCCCACTGTCGGCCAGAATATGGGCGACCTGTGCGTGCCTGAGCAACGGGTTGATCGGGACATGGACCAATCCCGCACGGGGGGCGGCAAGCGGCATCAGCGCGGCTACGGGTCCCTTCGCCATCCAGCTAGCGACCCTTGCCCCGCGCTCAAGACCGAACCCAGCGAGCCAGCCCGCCAGTTGTCCCAGCGTTTCTTCCAGCTCAGCATAATTTTGCGTTCCCGACCGACCGTCCAGCGCCAGGCCGGCAGGGTCGCCGCGCAAAAGCACATGGTCGATGGGCAACACTTCAGCGCCGTCGATCACGGCCGGTGTGCGTTCCAGGCTGTTGCTTAACTCCATTTCCAGACTTTTCACCTACATGCGGGGGCGACGGGGAGATAGTGGTTTGCTGGTCGCAAGGGAATATAGCACGATTGCCCATGCTCGCGGCGCGATGGCGGGACGGATGGATCGCGCTTCCACCCCTTCGCTGTTCGACCGGATCGACTGGTTCGAATCGCTGCACGCCCATTGTTTCGGCAAAGTGCCGGTGCGCATCCTTCATACGATGGAGGATGGCAATGAAGCTTGGCTGTTCCTGATGTCTCCCACCGCGCGGCGGTTGAGCGCACTTGCCAACTGGTACAGCTTTTCCTGGTCGCCGATCTTCATCGGTGATCCATGCCCGGAAACCCGTCGTCGGCTGGTCGAAGTGATGGCCGCGCATCTTGTTACCGGCAGCGCGCATATCGACCTTTATCCCGTCACCGATCATGCCGACCTGCTACTCGACGCCTTTCGCCGCGCTGGATGGTTCGCTGTGCGGCGCCCGATGGGCGGCCGCCATCTGCTCGACCTGAATGGCCGCGATTTCGCTGCCTATTGGGCCGACCGCCCCGGCCGCCTGCGCAATCAGTTGCAGCGCAAGGCCCGCGCCAGCCGCTTCACCATCGACATCGGGCAGCAGGTCAATGACGCCCTGTGGCGCGACTATGTCACCGTCCATGCCAGCAGCTGGAAACAGCCCGAACCCGGTCTTGCCTTCCTGCGAGCGCTGGCGGAACGGGAAGCCGCTGCGGGAACTTTGCGCCTGGGCTTCGTTCGCCTGCATGGCCAGCCCATCGCGACGCAGTTCTGGACAGTCGAAAATGGCACGGCGCTGATTCACAAGCTCGCCCATGACCGCGCGTTCGACGGTGCTTCGCCTGGAACGTTGCTCAGCCACGCGATGTTCGCGCATGCCATCGATACCGACGCGGTGCAGCGGATCGATTATGGCACCGGAGACAATGCCTATAAGGCGGAATGGATGGACCGGCGGGAAGCGCTCCACCGTCTCGACTTCTTCAACCCCCGCTTCGCTTCGGCATGGCTGCCCGCCGCGCGTACCGCCATTTCCGCCCTTGTCGGCTAGGGGCGGAACGATTAGGTAGGCGCCCATCATGCGGGCGGGACAAACAATGCCGGTCGACCGGACAAGCGATATCGAAACGGTGGTGCGGGACCTTCTGCGTGACGTGCTTGCACTGTCACAGGATCGCGTCGACGCCTTTGACTGCGGCACGGCGCTCTTCGGCGCCCTTCCCGAACTGGACTCCATGGCCGTCGCAAGCCTGCTCACGGAAATGGAAGATCGCCTTGGCATCCTGATCGAGGATGACGATATTGACGGCGAAACATTCGAAACATTCGGCACGCTGCTTGCCTTTGCCAAGGCAAAGCTGGCGCAATAATCGCCGGGTCGGAACTGCCGCTCTCGCGCAGTTCGACCCAGCCGACTGACCAGCTTATTCCGCCGCCATCGCTTCAAAATCGGCTTCGGCCAGGAATTTTTCCACGTCCAGCGCCGCCATGCAGCCCATGCCCGCCGCCGTCACCGCCTGGCGGTAGATTTTGTCGGTGACGTCGCCCGCCGCAAAGACGCCGGGGATATTGGTGCGGGTCGTTCCCGGATCCACCAGCAGATAGCCATCGTCCATCGGGAGCTTGCCCGCGAACAATTCCGTTGCGGGCTGGTGGCCGATCGCCACGAACGCGCCATCTGTCTCAATATGGGACGCCTTGCCGGTCACCGTATCGATCAGGTCGACGCCGACCAGTCCTTCAGGGTTGCCACCACCGACGAAACGCTCGATCTTCTGGTTCCACAGCACCTTGATGTTCGGGTGAGCGAAAAGCCGCTGCTGCAGAATCTTCTCCGCGCGCAGCGAATCACGGCGGTGGATCAGGGTCACGTCATGGCTGTGATTGGTGAGGTAAAGCGCTTCTTCGACAGCGGTATTGCCGCCGCCGATCACGACCACTTTCTTGCCGCGATAGAAGAACCCATCGCAGGTGGCGCAGGCTGACACGCCCTTGCCCTGCAACAGCTGCTCGCCCTCAGCGCCCAGCCATTTCGCCTGCGCGCCGGTCGAAATCACCAGACTGTCGGCATAGTAGACCGCGCCGCCGTCACCCTTAAGCCGGAAGGGACGTTCGGACAGGTCAACATCGACGATCTGGTCGTACATCATCTTTGCGCCGACATGTTCGGCCTGCGCCTGCATCTGCTCCATCAGCCAGGGGCCCTGGATGACGTCGCGAAAGCCGGGATAATTTTCCACATCTGTGGTGATGGTCAGCTGCCCACCCGGTTGCATGCCCTGCACGACGATGGGAGCGAGGCCAGCACGCGCGCCGTAAATGGCGGCGGAAAGGCCCGCAGGTCCCGATCCCAGGATCAGCATGCGAGTGGAATGGCTTGCGGTCATCAAATGTCCCCGGCGTTCAGATTCGTTCGTCGCGATGAAATAGGCTGCAACGGCGGACACGCAAGCCCAACCGTCTGATGCATTTGCTTGATCGCCGTGAAGCTCAGCCACTCCGCGCCGTTGGCCAAGGCCATCGCCTCGACCATTATAGCCGATCAGCCCAGCACGTTGGGCAGGTCCTCAAAACCCTTGCGCAGCGCCGCCGACCAGCCGAGCGAGAGTAGCTGGAATTCTTCGTTATCCGCCTCGATCCGGGTGCGGACCCGGAAATCGAACTGATCGCGTTCGATAACGGTCAGGTCCAGCGGCATGCCGACGGACAGGTTGGAACGCAGGGTCGAATCCATCGAGACAAGGACCGCTTTCGTTGCGTCTTCCAACGTCGTTTCGCGACGGACAATGCGGTCCAGGATCGGCTTGCCATATTTATGTTCGCCGATCTGAAAGAACGGCGTGTCTTCCGTGGCTTCGATGAAGTTGCCCGCTGAATAGATGAGGTAGAGGCGCTGTTTGCCGCCCCGCCGCTGCCCCGCGACCAGGATGGACGCATCCGCCCCCGACCCCTGCATTTCGATGGTGCTGCGATAATGATGCTGCATCTCGCACATCGCGTCGCCAACCAGTTGGGCCACACGGTGCATGGTCGCGCAATTCAGGATGCTTTCAATCTCTGGATCACGCTGCGAATCCTTGATCGCCCTGCCCAGCATCGCCTTCACCCCCTGGGTGATCGACAGATTGCCCGAACACATCAGCGTGATCGCGCGTTCGCCCGCGACGCTATAGGTAAAGCTCTTCCGAAAACGCGCGATATTGTCCATGCCCGCATTGGTGCGGGTGTCGGACAGCATGACCAGACCCTGATCCACGCGAACCGCCACACAATAGGTCATCGCCCATCGGGCTCCTATCCAACCTTAGATACTCAGCGGGATGGATGGCTGGGCACATTGTTGTTGCTGCCGCTGCAACTGCCGATCCTCCAACCCATCCTCCGCCTGCGCGATACGAACGTCCGCGTCAATCCAGATATCGCCCGCCACCGTCACAGAACCGCGGATGGGAGCCGCATCTTCCGCATCCAGGCCGGACGCAAGCCGCAGATAATGTTCCGTCACGCACACATGGTTGGACGGGTCGAACCCCACCCAGCCAAGGTCGGCGATCCATGCTTCCACCCAGCCGTGGGTTTCGTGCAGGGCCATGCCCTCCTGCGCCAGCAGATACCCAGTCACGTAACGCGCGGGCACCCCCATGGCACGCGCGCCCGCGATGAATATCTGCGCATGATCCTGGCAGACACCCGCACCGAGCGCGAACGCCTCTGCCGCCGTGGTCCTGGACGTTGTGGCACCGCTGCGATAGGCGACCGCGTTGCCCACGGCAGCGCTCAAATCATGCAGGCGGTTCAATATTCCTGCATCGCCGGGCAATGACAGAGCCATGTCCCTGATCGCATCCGACATGCGGGTCAGGGGCGTTTCGCGCAGGAAATAATCGGGGCGCAGGCAGCCTTGCTGAGGCCCCAGCACGCCGTTTCTGTCCTGTGTTTCCACAAGACCCTCCGCCACGATCACCGCACTGTCCAGCCGCTCGTTGCGAATCCAGATGGCCTCCATCTCTCCAAAGCTGTTGCGGTGGAAACCGTCCACAGGTTCGCCATTCACGCTGACCTGCCATTCCAGCACCTGTTGCATGGCGGTATCGATCGGCATCAGTTTCAGGCGCATCGCGGCGCGCCCCGCCGATGCCTGATAGTGATAGACCGTCTGATGGCGGACAATCAGTTTCATGCCCCGCCTGCCCCCTTCATCCAAAATGGTAGGTCTGGGCAATTTCGCCGCCCAGTCGGTCGGTCATCTCCAGCCCGCTTTGCACGGTTTCATGCAGTCCGACCCGGAAAATCTCTCCGCTGTCCGACTGTTCGAGGTCGGCCACCATCTGCCGCACCGTGTCATGACAGGGACCGCGGCTGTCATGCCACCCTGCCAACCGGTTCAACCGGTAGGCCATCTGGTCGTAGCAATAGGCGACGCTGCGCGGAAACATGCGATTGAGCATCAGGAAATCGGTGATCCGCCAGGGGGTGTAAGTTCCGCCATAGACGTGATGATAGGCCCGCGACCCCGACAAAGCGTGCAGCACCGACGTCCATTGATAATGGTCGCGATTACCCCCGATCACTTCGGTTTCAGGGAGCAGCACATAATATTTCACGTCCAGCAGCCGCAAGGTCATCTGCGCCCGCTCCAGCGCCGAACCGACCCGCAGAAAATCATGGCCTTCATTGCGCAACTGCCCCGAATGCGCGGCGCCCCGGAATGTCATGACCCGCGTCTTGACCCAATCGATCAGGGTGGGCAGCTGCCGCCGCGCCTCTCCCACATCATAGCTGTCGAGCTTGCGCCACCCTTCGTTCAGCGCCTCCCACATATCCTGCGTCAGCATGGTCCGGGCCGATTTGCCATTAGCCCGCGCCTTCAACAGGCAGGAACGGATGGAGCTGGGGTTGTCCAGATCCAGCATCAGATAGGACACCGCGTCGCTTTCGGTCACTTGCGGGCCTTCGGGAAAGGCAGCGCCATTGCCCGTGGCGCGCACGACCGACCGCCATTCGTCCCGGTGATGCGCGCCGGGCAGGATCGCCATGCGCTGCCCCATGGTCAACAAGCGGGCGGTGGCTTCGGCACGTTCCATATAGCGCGCCATCCAGAACAGGTTTTCGGCGGTCCGGCTCAGCATGGCCGAGCTTTCGGGCGAATATTTACCGTTCCGACAGGCAGTGCAAAATGTGGCGCGGCTGTCATCTCCATCAATCCTGCAACACCCATGTGTCCTTGACCCCGCCCCCCTGGCTGGAATTGACCACCAGCGATCCTTCGGTCAGCGCCACACGCGTCAGCCCGCCAGGCACCAGCCGGATCTGTTTCCCGACCAGGCAATAGGGTCGAAAATCGGCGTGCCGCCCGACCACTGAAGCCGGCCCCAGCGTCGGGACCATCGACAGGTCCAACGTCGGTTGGGCGATGAAGCCGCCAGGATTGCCCCGGATGCGATCGGCATAGGCGGCGATTTCATCCCGTGTCGCCTTGGGACCGATCAACATGCCATAGCCGCCCGATCCATGAACCTCCTTCGCGACCAGTTCGTGCAGATGTTCCAGTACATAGCTGCACTCGTCAGGCTTCGAACATTGCCAGGTCTGGATGTTTTCCAGGATGGGCTGCTCCCCCAGGTAGAAACGGATCATCTCTGGCACATAGATGTAAACCGCCTTGTCATCCGCGATGCCTGATCCCGGCGCGGATGCCAGCGTGACGCCACCATTGCGGTAAACGTTGAAAATACCCGGAATGCCGAGCATGCTGTCGGGCCGGAAAACCAGCGGATCGAGATATTCATCGTCGATCCGGCGATAGATGACGTCCACCTGCTTGGGCCCCAGCGTGGTCTTCATCCACACCCGGTCCTGATCCACAAACAGGTCCGCGGGTTCGACCAGTTCAATACCCATCAGGTCAGCCAGGAAGCTATGTTCATAATAAGCGCTGTTGAGCGCGCCGGGGGTCAGCAGGACGACAACCGGATCGCCCTTGCACGCGGGTGGCGCTACTTCCTTCAGGCTTTTGAGCAATTCGGCGGGGTAATCATCGACCGGCGCCACAATCCCCTGAGCAAAGAGTTCCGGGAACATGCGCGTCATGATTTCCCGATTTTCCAGCATGTAGGACACGCCCGACGGGGTGCGGCAGTTGTCCTCCAGCACTTCGAACCGGGCAGGGCCAGTGCGTACGATGTCGATCCCGACGATGTGGCTGTACACCTTGCCCGGCGGCGTGAAGCCCGCCATTTCCGCCAGGTAGGCGCTGTTCTGGTAGATGATGTCGGCGGGCATGATCCCGGCCTTCACGATTTCACCGCGATGATAAACATCGTGCAGAAAGGCGTTGAGCGCCCGTGTCCGTTGCCGAATGCCACGATCCAGCACGCGCCATTCCTGCGCCGTGAAGATGCGCGGCAACAGGTCGAAGGGGATCAACCGTTCCGGGTCGCCCCCTTCCCCATAAACCGCGAAAGTGATGCCGATGCGGCGAAAGATCGCCTCTGCCTCGTCCATCCGGCGATTGAGCCCGGCGATGCCTGTCCGTTCCACCCAGCTCTGCACTTCCCCATAACCGGGGCGCAACGAACCGTCCGGTTCAAACATTTCGTGGAAGGGCAAAGTGTCGATCCTCCCTCGGCGGTGACCGCCGGTTGTGCATTGCAACATTAGTGCAATGCAAAGGCGCGATTGCAAGCGCTAAAATGCGCGCCCTTCCCAAACCATGCCAAAAATATCGCGGCGACCCGCCGATTTGCCACACTGTGCGCAGGGCGACAGAATCTGCGGCGGCGTATCAAACCCCGTTGACCAGGCCCATCACCCTGCTTATAGCGCGCCCTCACCGCAGGGCTGCACAGCCCGGCGCAGCCCTTGGGGCGGAGTAGCTCAGCTGGTTAGAGCAGCGGAATCATAATCCGCGTGTCGGGGGTTCAAGTCCCTCCTCCGCTACCATACGGTAGGATATCTATCCAGAAATTTGCATTTCGAGGGGGCATAACGTGCTCGCCGGACGCAAGATACAACTGGATTTTTCAGCACCTTATCATGGCGCCCACCATGCCCGCGCTGTCCTTTGGCGACGTCGCCGGTGCCTTAAGCTCTCGCAAATATTCCCGCCGCAAGCGAACAGCCCATTATTGCCACTCGTTTTAACAGGGGATTAGGGCTATGATTTCTCAGCCGGAGAGATCGATGGTTTTACCCACCGCCGGTGCGTCACCTAAAGCTGAGAGGATAGGAAATGTTCTTTCCAATCTCTGCCCGCGCTTCTGCCGTTTGCGCTATTGGACTGTTGATGGGCAATGCCTCCGCTGCCTCAGGGCAGCTATCAGGAGACTGCATTCCAAATCCGATCGAGCCTGGGTCATGCCTTGGCATTGAATCGTTGATGTCCGGGGTGGCCGGACGCAACGAGAGATCCGACGCGCGCAGCTACCCAGCACATACTCGCGGAGACACGCCGCGCGCCCGCGTCAGAGATGGGCAGCGGCCAACCTCGCTGAACCCACCATCCAGCATCGTCAATCGTTCGAACGCCTCATCGAGACCTTCAGCAACCCAAAAAGGAAGTGCTGCTGTAGCCGGAGCGGTGGCGGGCGCTCCGGCGGGCAGAATCAGTTCGAAACCTTCAACCGCTGCTCCGACCGCAGTGTCGAAACCGACGAGAAGCGCGCCCATGAACGCATCCGCCCAGGAGCGGGCAAGGGCGCGAGCGCAGCGTTGATGGAACACCGGCCAACACTTGCCTTCCTTGTAATCCTGGGTTGCCTGGCGATGCCACGGTCTGCGAGCGCTGAAATGTACGACGCGGAATATCGGGGCTGCGCTGGTGACAGTTCGATTGCCACCGTGGAATGTCTCACCCGCAAGACCGCCGCGTGGGATGCCAGCCTGAATGCCAACTATTCAGCCGCATTGCGGCAGGTCGATCTCCAACAGCGCGATCCGCTCCGTCAGGCGCAGCGGCTGTGGATTCAGTACCGCGATGCCAATTGCCGCTTCTATGGCATGCGCGAGGGATCGCTGCGCCAGATCCAGGCCGCTGAGTGCCTGCGGTCAATGACCGCCGACAGGTCGCGGGAACTGAAAGATTTAGGAAACAACTAAGGTTCTCGCTCAGAACGATCTGACGTGATCAATCGGCAACGCTCTGCATTTGAAGGCTGCCTGGTCAAATGTATCGGCGTAAGCGTTGTTGGGATGGACCCGAGGCGGATCACCGGGCCATCAAAGGCACGCCTTTCTCTCCGGGTTTATTAGCGCGCTTGCTTCAGCGCGGCTGTGCGCTTTCCTCGTGGGTCAGCGTCAGGACGGATGGGTATAGCAGGACGACCGACGCCCCTGCCAATATGACCAACCCAAGGATCAATGTGGCGCGGCGGTCCAGTTTCCCTCTATGCCCAGCGTAAAGCACCGCACCAAACAGTGCCGCTGCAAGAAGCACGATGAGCGTCGTAAGGCCTACCCAAGACATGACTTTGCCTCCAAATCCATTTGCAAGAGAAACAATCGGCCGGAGCCGGTTTCGTTCCTACCCTGGGAGTATCAGCAGCAGGAAGCCAGCCACCCCGCGTTCCCCGCACCGAGGCTGAAAGCGCCACTGCCGAGGCGATGGCGTTCCCGATCAGATTTCCAGTTGCGATCCCAGCTCAACCACCCTGTTGGTCGGCAGCTTGAAAAATGCCATCGGGCTTTCCGCATTGCGTACCATCCATGCGAACAGTCGCTCGCGCCAGATCGCCATGCCGGGTCGGGATGAAGGCACCAAAGTCTCGCGGCTCAGAAAATAACTGGTGTCCGCGACGCCGATCGGTCCTCCACAATCGCGCACCGTTTTCATGGCGGCGGGCACATCGACATTTTCCATGAAGCCATGACGCAGCACCAGGCGGAAGAAGCCCTGGCCGTAATCCTGCGCTTCGGTCCGTCCGTCGAACGGCAGGTGTGGGACCTCTTCGGTGCGCACGGTCAGGATGATGTTGCGTTCATGCAGGATGCGGTTGTGCTTTACATTGTGGAGCATGGCGGGCGGCACGCCTTCGCCCGACGCGGACAGAAAGATCGCCGTGCCCGGCACACGCTTGAGCGATGACCCCGCCGACCGAATGAACAGGTCCAGGTCCATGGCGTCTTCGCGCAGGGAATTACGCATGATCCGCCGCCCGGTGGCCCATGTCGTCAGCACCAGGAACGATATCGCAGCGACCATCAGCGGGAACCAGCCGCCGTCCGGTATCTTCGTCGCGTTGGACAGGAAATAGGCGCCGTCGATGATCAGGAACAGCCCGGTCACGGCTCCTGCGATCAGCGGATTCCAGCGCCACACGCTGAATGTCAGCACGCCCAGCATGCATGTTGTGATGACCATCGTGCCCGTCACCGCGATGCCATAGGCCGCCGCAAGGTCGCTCGAACTGCCAAAGCCCAGCACCAGCATGATGACGCAGGCCAGCAGCGCCCAGTTGATCAGCGGAATATATATCTGCCCTGCCGTCGAAGCGCTGGTGTGCAGGATGCGGAGCCGGGGCAGGAAGCCCAGTTGAACCGCTTGACGCGTCACGGAAAAAGCACCCGAAATGACCGCCTGGCTCGCGATTACGGTCGCCATCGTGGCCAATATGACCAGCGGCAGGCGCGCCCATTCGGGGGCGAGCAGGAAGAAGGGGTTCTGCGCCGCCGCCGGATTATCCAACAGCAATGCCCCCTGCCCCAGATAGTTGAGCATCAGGCAGGGCAATGCCGCGTAAAGCCAGGCGATGCTGATCGCTTTACGGCCGAAATGCCCCATATCGGCGTAGAGCGCCTCTGCCCCCGTGACCGCCAGCACGACCGAGCCCAGCGCCAGAAAGGCCAGCTTTGGATCGATCTGAAAGAAATACAGCGCCCAGGCCGGGTTCACGATCTGGAAAATTTCCGGGTGACGCAGGATATTGGCGATCCCCAACACGGCCAATGTCACGAAATATACCGCCATGACCGGTCCGAACAGCGCGCCGACCCTGGCCGTTCCGAAACCCTGGATAACGAACAGCCCGATCAGGATAACGATGGCGATCGGCAGCACCAGCGGGGTCAGCCCCGCTTCGACCACGGTCAGCCCCTCAACCGCGGACAGCACCGAAATGGCCGGGGTGATGATGGCGTCGCCATAGAATAATGACGTCGCCAGCACCCCCAGAACCATGATGGCGGGCGTCCAGCGCGTGTCTCCCAACCTGCGGCCGATCATCGCCAGCAACGCCATGCTGCCGCCTTCGCCATCATTGTCCGCCCGCAGGATGATGAAGACATATTTGACCGTGACGACCGACATCATGGTCCAGAAGATCAGCGACAGCACACCATAGATATGCGCCGGGTCAACCGCGAGTGGATGATGCCCGACAAAACTTTCCTTCAGCGCATAGAGGGGCGACGTGCCGATGTCGCCGAACACGACGCCCAATGCCCCCAGCGCAAGTGATGGAAGCGACCCATGCGAAGCATCGGCGCTGTGTCCGCTCAATTCCTGCTGCGTGGGCATGTGTGCGAGTCCCCCTATTTTATGACGCGCCCTATGCCACATCTGGCCAGCGCCGCGCCACCAGCGAAGCGTGGGGCAACGCGGCAATCTTCGCCGCCAGCCCTTGCCAGCCCCGGCAAAGCGCGCCAATGACGGCGCGGGACACGCTTGGAGAGGATCGGGGGCCGATGAACCATTATGATGTTGTGATCGTGGGTGCCGGTCATGCCGGCGCACAGGCGGCAATATCCCTTCGCCAGCTGGGCTTTGAAGGGTCGGTCGCGATGATCGGCGATGAAAAGGACCCGCCTTACGAACGGCCTCCTTTGTCGAAGGAATATTTTGCGGGCGACAAGAGTTTCGACCGCATCCTGATCCGTCCCGCGAGCTTCTGGCCCGAACGTAACATCGACATGCTGCTGGGCCACCGGGTCAAGACCGTCGATGCCCAGGCCCACACCCTGACGGCTGGCGGCGAGCAGATCAGCTATGGCAAGCTGATCTGGTGCACCGGCGGCAGCCCGCGCATGCTGACCTGCAATGGCGCCGACGCATCCAACGTTCACGCCGTCCGTCGCCGCGACGATGTCGACGCGATGATGGCGAAACTCGACCAGATCGAACATGTGACCGTCATCGGCGGGGGCTATATCGGCCTGGAAGCTGCCGCCGTCCTGACCAAATTGGGCAAGAAGGTCGTGCTGCTGGAAGCGTTGGACCGCGTTTTGGCTCGCGTCGCGGGCGAAGAACTGTCGCGTTTCTATGAAGCGGAACATCGCGCCCATGGCGTCGACCTGCGCACCGGCGCCCGGATGGACTGTATCGAAGTGGCGGATGGCAAGGCTACCGCCGTGCTGATGCAGGATGGTGAACGGATCGAAACCGACATGGTCATTGTCGGCATCGGCATCATCCCCGAAACCGGCCCGCTGATCGCGGCGGGTGCAGCGGGCGGCAACGGCGTCGATGTGGACGAATATTGCCGCACCAGCCTGCCCGACATCTATGCCGTGGGCGATTGCGCATCGCACGCGAACCGCTTTGCCCGCGGCGCTCAGATCCGGCTGGAATCGGTGCAGAACGCCAATGACCAGGCAAAGACCGCCGTGGCCCACATCATGGGCAAGGAAGACGCCTATGACGCCGTGCCATGGTTCTGGTCGAACCAATATGACTTGAAGCTTCAGACCGTCGGCCTGTCCATCGGCCATGACCACACGATTCTGCGCGGCGACCCTGCCAACCGCAGCTTTTCCGTGCTGTATCTGAAAGCGGGCAAGGTGATCGCGCTCGATTGCGTCAACGCGGTGAAGGATTATGTCCAGGGCCGCGCGCATGTCCTGTCAGGCGCGCTGCTCGATCAGGACCAGCTTGCCGACGCGTCGGTTCCGCTGAAGGAAGTGGGCCTCGCCTGAGAAGTTGAGAAGTATCGTCGCGGCCTACCCCCGGAAACTCGCCTTCATGGCCAGTTCCCACGGTCCGCCGCGATAATGCCATGCCGCAAGCCCGCTGATCTGCAAGCTTCGCGGCCGAAACCCGGCGCTCAATTCAGCCGCGAGTTTGCGCGCTTCGTCCGGCGCGACCTTGTTCTGCACGGTCAGGTGCAGTTGGGGCCGTGCCAGGTCCTGCGGTGTCAGCAAGCCTGCAAAAGCCTGCGCCAGTTCGTCGCGCATGCTGAGCAAATCGGCGCTTTCCACCTGGTAGGCGACACCCCGTCCCAGCAGCATGACTTTGGCCAGCGTCGCGGCCGGAGCCGGACCTGCGCACAGCCCCCTGATCCGTACAGCCAGCTCCGGTAGAATCGACGGCGGCAGATGGTGAAACAAGGTTATGTGCGCGGGCACGACATTGCGATCGGGCGGAAAATGCGCCCGCCGAAGCCCGTCTGCCCAAGCAAAATCCTGCGCGCCCATCAATGCCGTCACGATGATGGGCGCAGATGCCGGACGTTCAGTCAGCCCGATGCGCCTTCACCCACTCCAGCACCGGTTCAGGGCTGCTCATGCCGTATGGGTCGTCATCCTCACCGACATCGTTAATCCCTGGCTCTTCGAACCAGGCGACGATTTTTCCATCGTCGACCACCATCGCGTAACGCCAGCTGCGATCGCCAAAGCCCAGATGGTTCTTCTTGATCAACATGCCCATCCGGCGCGTGAAATCGCCCGACCCGTCCGGTAGCAGCTTGACGTTCGTGATCCCCAGATGCTTGCCCCACTGGTACATTACGAACGCATCGTTGACCGATATGCAGTAGACGTCATCGACGCCCAGCGCCTTGAAATCGTCATAATAGCGCTCAAAGGCCGGGCATTGTTCGGTCGAGCAGGTCGGGGTGAATGCTCCGGGAAGGGAGAAGACGACGGCGCGCTTGCCCTTGAACAGCTCTCCGGTCTGGATGTCCTGCCAGCGGAATGGATTGGGGCCACCGACACTTTCATCCCGCACGCGCGTTTTCAGCGTCACATCAGGTACGGCACGTCCCAGCATCATGAAATCTCCTTCTAGTGGCGCTGCTTTCCCGCTTGGCCAGGCGCATATATGATGCACTGACCGTCAGGCGACAAGCAACCGTCGGGCAAGGAAACACATTGCGATTTGTTACGACAGGCTGAGGGGATCATGCTAAGCATGTCTCATCGAGCGAAACCAGCCCGCAAGCCTTCGCATTGACAGAGAGACCATCGCGCTCCCGCTTGCCGCTGGAGTATGCCCATGGAAGATCTCAACCACCTGCTGAAAAATGAACAGATCGAACTGCTGAAGGAGCAGACGTCGTCATGCACCGCGACGCGGGCCACGCACCGCTATCGCGCAGGCATCTATGCCCGTCGGATTCGGGAGCATGGCCATCCCTATCGATCTGGTTCTGTACAGGGCGGTTCGGCATTCGCCCCTTATCCGTTCGGCGGAGAGGGCCGCGCATCATGAGCAGGGCGATCAACATGTCCGTCAGCGTGGGTGAGATCGAAAAGCTATGCGCCACGCACAATTTCCGCATTTCGACAATCGAACCCCTGGCATCCGGTGGTTCGCGCGTGGTGCTGTTGGATGGCAGGGAAGCCGATAAGGTCCGCAAGCTGTTGAGCAACAAAATCATCACCGGTGAGGTCAAGCGCTCCGCAGCCCATGTCTCTCGCCATCCTCCTGCTACCCCCAGGAAATATTGATGCCCGAAATCACGGATCTCCAGATTCAGCAGCGAATGGAACAGTTCAGCGCCGCAGGCGCGACGTGCGACCTGACAAGGCAGCACCACGAAAACCTGGCCCGCGCCTATGGCAAGATCATCAGCGTCGTAGAACGCGATCGCTCCAAAGCGGCATCCCGGCGAGGCGTGAGAAGCTAGGAGTTGTTCGAAGCAGGCGTTTATATAGTGGTCGTGATGCGCCCACCGACGCCCTATAATTCCCCGCGCGCGCGTCGGATGTCGAACCATTTTCGGACATTCCGATTATGCTGCTCCAGCGTCTCGGCGAAGATGTGGCCGCCCTGTCCGTCCGCGACGAAATAGAGCGCCTTGGTTTCCGCAGGTTGCAAAACTGCGAGGATCGACAGCTTGCCTGGATTGGCGATCGGCCCTTTGGGCAGGCCGGTCATGGCATAGGTGTTGTAATCGTTGACGGCGGTAATTTCCGACTTGTTGATGCGACGCCCTAGCGGTTTTCCCTTGGTGATCGGGTAGATGATCGTCGGGTCGGCCTGCAGCATCATGCCTACCTTCAACCGGTTGCCATAGACGCCCGCGACGGTGGGTCGTTCCTTCGCTATGGCGGTTTCCTTTTCGACAATGCTGGCCAGGATGATGGCTTCTTGCGGGGTCTTCACCACGGCGTCCGGCGCGCGTTCGGCCCACAGCTTCGCCAGCGTCCGCTTCATCGCGTCCTGCATGCGTTTCAGGACTGCCGCCCTGCTCTCCCCCTTGTCGAAAGCATAGCTGTCGGGCAGCACGCTTCCTTCGACAGGCACCTTGATCGTCCCGGTCAGCTGCTCATTGGCCATCAACCGCTCATAAACCAGGATCGAAGGCATGCCTTCCGGGATGGTGACGAGCCGGGTCAGCGTCTTGCCGCCTTGCAGAATCGAGAAAATATCCGAATTGCTCGCGCCCTTCGGAATCAGGAACTCGCCCGCCTTGATCGACTTGCCCCGCCCAAAAACCTTGGTTCGCGTCAGGAAAGCGTCGGCGGAGCGCACCGCCCCATTCTGCTTCAGCAGCACCGCCGCATCCGCGATCGACGCTCCTTCGGGCACGACGACATGGATGTCGCCCGCCGCCGGGCCTGCTTCGGTCCAGCCATAGACGAACCGGAACGCGACAAAGGCAGCGACGGCCAGGCCGACCAGCAAGATGCTAAAGCCAAGCCGCCGCATGAAAATGGCCTCAGATCGCCTTCATGATGAGGGATGCGTTAGTGCCGCCAAAGCCGAAGCTGTTGTTCAGCACCGCGCGCACCTTCCGCTCCTTGGCGACATGAGGAACCAGGTCGACATTCGCGCAGCTTTCGCTTGGCTCGTCCAGGTTCAGCGTCGGTGGGACGATCTGGTCACGCATCGCCAGGATGCAGAAAATGCTTTCCACAGCGCCAGCGCCGCCCAGCAAGTGGCCGATCGCGGACTTGGTGCTGCTCATCGACATGGTCGACAAATTGTCCCCGAACAGCCGCTTGACCGCGCCCAGTTCCAATTCGTCGCCCAGCGGAGTCGATGTGCCATGCGCGTTCACATAGTCGATGTCGGACAGGCTGAGGCCCGATTTCCTGAGCGCCATTTCCATCGAACGATAACCGCCGCTGCCTTCGGGATGCGGCGCCGTGACATGATAGGCATCGCCCGACAGGCCATAGCCGATCACTTCGGCATAGATTTTCGCGCCGCGCTTCTTGGCATGCTCATATTCTTCCAGAACGACGACGCCCGCGCCTTCGCCCATGACAAAGCCATCGCGATTGACGTCATATGGGCGACTCGCCTTTTCCGGCGTGTCGTTGAAGGCGGTCGACAGGGCACGGGCCTGCGCGAAACCAGCGATGCCGATGGGACAGATTGCGCTTTCCGCGCCGCCCGCCAACATCACGTCGGCATCGTCCATCGCGATCATCCGCGCGGCGTCGCCGATCGAATGCGCGCCGGTCGAACAGGCGGTAACGACCGCGTGATTCGGCCCCATCAGGCCATATTTGATCGAAACCTGGCCCGAAATCAGGTTGATCAGGCGGCCATGGACAAAGTGCGGGCTGACCCGGCTTGGCCCCTTGTTGGCGAGCACCAGCGATTCGCTTTCGATGCCCGGCAGGCCGCCGATACCCGACCCGATCGAACAACCGGCGCGCAGTCGTTCTTCCTCGCTCATATTGTCCAGACCCGCGTCGCGCAGCGCCTGGCTGGCGGCGGAGATGCCGTAGACGATGAAGGGATCGACCTGCCGCTGGATCTTGTGATCAACGTCCAGCGACGGATCATAGCCATATTCGTGCCCCGCGGGCTTCACCTCGCAGGCGATGCGGCACTTATATTCAGTGGGGTCGAACCGCTCGATCCTCGCCGCGCCGGATTTGGACGCGATGATGTTCTTCCACGTGGTTTCGACATCTCCACCCAGAGGGGTCACCATGCCAAGGCCGGTTACGACGACGCGACGCATATATCTGCTCCGAAAAACTACATGAACTTGCGCCGTTCCTTAGCGGCTTGCGAAGCGCTTGTGAACGGCGGTCCAGATACAAAAAGGCTCCCCAAGGTCCGGTTTCCCGGACAGGAGGGAGCCATTTTCTTAAACGCTGCGGCCGGAACCTGTCGGGGCCAGCCGCTGAACGCTCTTACTGCTTGCTGTCGATATAATCGATCGCATCCTTGACGGTGGCGATCTTTTCGGCCGCATCGTCAGGAATCTCGACGCCGAACTCTTCCTCGAACGCCATGACCAGTTCAACGATGTCCAGGCTGTCTGCGCCCAGGTCGTCGATGAAGCTTGCGTCCTCGGTTACCTTTTCGGCTTCGACGCCCAGATGTTCGACGACGATTTTCTTAACGCGATCCGCGGTCTCACTCATGAGTGGTCCTTTTTACTGGGTATCGTTGAGGTTATGAATAATTGTTAAGGCATGCCCTAGAGCCAAGCCCCGTGCGAGGCAAGAGGCAACAGATGATCGAAAAGGATGATTTCCGCCCCCTGTCAATCATCCCGATGGCACAATGAAGCGTTGATGCAAATAGCCAAGCGCGCCCTGCCATGTTACCGACCGCGCGCGCCCGATGCCGTCACACCATCGCCATGCCGCCATTCACATGCAGCGTCTGGCCGGTGACATAGCCTGCTTCACGGCTGGCAAGATACACGACCGCAGCGCCGATATCTTCGCCATTACCGAGGTCGCCTGCGGGTATTTTCTGCAGAATCGCGCCCTTCTGCGTGTCGTTCAGTTCGTCGGTCATGGCCGATCGGATGAAGCCGGGCGCGACGCAGTTCACGGTGATGCCCCGGCTCGCCAGTTCCTGACCCAGCGATTTCGACATGCCGATAATGCCCGCCTTTGACGCCGCATAATTGGCCTGGCCCGGATTGCCGGTGACACCGACGACCGACGTGATGGAGATCATCCGGCCAAAGCGCGCCTTCATCATCGGCTTGGCGGCGGCGCGCATCAGGCGGAACGCTGCTTCCAGATTGACGGAGATCACGTCGGACCACTCATCGTCCTTCATTCGCAGGATCAGATTATCGCGCGTGATCCCGGCATTGTTGACAAGGATGTCGATCTTGCCGCCCAGCGCCTCGACCGCTTGCCCGATCAGCGCGTCCACCGACGCGGGATCGGAAAGGTTGCAGACCAATGTCTTGTGATCGCCACCCAGTTCCGCGGCAAAGGCCTTGAGCTTGCCCTCATTGCTACCCGACAGCGCCAGCGTGGCGCCCTGCGCCGCCAGCGCCTTTGCAATGGCGGACCCAATCCCGCCCGAAGCGCCCGTCACCAGCGCGGTCATGCCTTTCAGGTCGAACATAGCTATTATCCTTTTTATATCTTCAGAAAGCTGCCAGCGCGGCTTCGACATCATCCATGCTCACGACGCTGCGCACGTTGGCGTCCGGGGCAATGCGCTTGATCATCGGCCCCAGCACCTTGCCCCCCAGCTCCACAAAGTCGGTGACGCCCGCGTCCCACATCGCGGCGACCGATTCACGCCACCGCACCCGGCCGGTGACCTGCTCCACCAGCCGCAGGCGGATCTGGTCCGGGTCAGCAATCGCGCTGGCCAGCACATTGGCGTAAACCGGCAGCAGCGGCGTGTTGATCTTTGCATCAGCGAGCGCCTGCGCCATCGCATCGGCGGCGGGCTGCATCAGCGGGCAGTGGAACGGTGCGGACACCGGCAACAGCACGCCGCGCTTGATGCCATGATCCTTGACCAGGGCGACCGCGCGCTCGATGGCGCCGCGATGACCGGAGATAACGACCTGGCTTGGATCATTGTCGTTGGCGACGGTGCATATTTCCCCTTGAGCGGCGGCGTCGGCCAGCGCCTGCGCCTTTTCGATATCCGCGCCCAGCAGAGCCGCCATAGCCCCGTCGCCCACTGGAACAGCGGCCTGCATCGCTTGCCCGCGCAGCTTCAGCAGCCTGGACGTCGTCGCAATGTCGAACGCCTCGACACCACATAGCGCGCTATATTCGCCAAGGCTGTGGCCAGCGACGAAATCGCCCTTCTCGCCAAGGGAAAAGCCGCCTTCCTTCTGCATCACGCGCAACGTCGCCAGTGCATTGGCCATGATCGCGGGCTGAGCGTTCTCCGTCAGCGTCAGGTCGCTGTCCGGCCCTTCCACCATGATGCGGAACAAATGCTGGTTCAGCGCGTCATCGACCTCTTGAAACAGTTCTTTCGCAGCTGGGCTCGCTTCGGCCAGCGCCTTGCCCATGCCCACCGACTGGCTGCCCTGCCCCGGAAAAACAAATGCCCTCATCATCCACCCTTTGACCAAAGGACGCCCACAAAAGCGCCACTTTTCAAGACCGTTACACTTTACGACATTATTGGCATTGAGGCGTCACGCCGATTTCGGCACTTACCGAATGCGTGATCTCATTGCCCCCGCAAATGTCTGCGGGTCCCTTTAACGACGACGGAGTGCTAGGAAAAGGTGCGATATCGCTTTGCCTGGACTGCCACAGCGGCGCTGACGCTGTCGGCCTGCGCGGCAGGTCCCGACTATAAGCCGCCCCGGCCCGCGTCGCTGGGCGTGCCAGCGACCTATATTCAGGGGAATAACGCACTCATCGATGAAGCCGCTCTTGCGAACTGGTGGACCCGGCTTGGCGACCCCGCGCTCGACCTGCTGATCGACCGGGCGGTCGCCAGCAACCTGGACATCGTGCAGGCGCAGGTTCGTCTCCGTCAGGCGCGGGAATCCCTGCGTCAGACAAACGCCGCTTTCCTGCCGCAGGTGAACGCGTCCGGCAATGCGGGCCGCAACTATTCCAACCGTGGCGGCGGCACGCGGGTCGATGACAATGGCAATGTTATTTCCGGGGGCACCGACAGCTGGAGCAGCAGCTATACGCTGGGCGCCAACGCCAGCTGGCAGATCGATCTGTTCGGCGAACTCGCCCGCTCTTCGCAAGCCGCGCGCGCCGACCTCGCCGCATCCGGCTATGACCTTGCCAATGTGCGCGTGACGATCATCGCCGAACTGGTCACCAACTATGTCCAGGCCCGGCTGGCGCAGGAACAATTGCGCATCGCCCGCGAGACAGAGACTATTCAAAAGGACAATTTCGACATCGCCGGATGGCGGTTGCAGGCGGGGCTGGTGTCGTCGCTCGACGAACAACAGGCCCGCGCACAGCTAGCGCAGACACGGGCGGCCATCCCACAGCTTGAAGCCGGCCTGCGCGGCAGCCTGAACCGCATCGCAGTCCTGACCGGCCAGGCGCCCGGCGAAGCGACCCGGATGCTGGAAAGCCCCGGCCCCATTCCCGCCGCGTCCATCGCTATCGTCACGGGTATTCCCGCCGACACGCTGCGCCAGCGTCCCGATGTGCGGTCGGCAGAGCGCGCCCTCGCCGCAGCCACCGCGCGGATCGGCGTCGCTCAGGCCCAGCTTTACCCGGCCTTGGGCATCAGTGGGAATATCGGCACCAGCGCGGCCTCCTTCAAAAGCCTGTTCGACATCATCACCGGCGGCATATTCGCCAATGTCGCCCAGGTGATCTTTGATGGGGGGCGCCTGGCGTCGCAGGTGCGATCCCAGCGCGCAGCCGCAGAAGGCGCGTTCGCCGCCTATAAGCAGAATGTGCTGATCGCTCTGGAGGATGTCGAAAACGCCGTTGCTGCCCTGAACAGCGCCCGCGCTCGCAAGGCGCAGTTCGGCACGGCATTCGAAGCGTCCAACAATGCCGCGATCCTGGCGCGCAGCCAGTATGAAGCCGGTCTTATCGACTTCCAGACGCTTTCGACCAGCGAATCCACTCTTTTGAACGCGCGCAACAGCCTCGCCGCCGCACAAGGTGACGAAGCGCTCGCCATCGCCCAGCTTTACAGTGCGTTGGGCGGCGGCTGGCAGAATATGGAAAACTCGCCCGCATGAGCAACGATGTGACCAAAGATCAGGACCTTGACGATTTCCTGGGAGCAAAGCCTGCAAAGCCCTGGCGCAAGTGGGTGGTGCGGGGCGGCATCGGCCTTGCGCTGCTGGTCCTTGTCCTGCTCGTGGCGCGATGCTTTTCCGGCGACGATCAGCCCAACTACGCCACGCGGGAAGTGCGCCGTGGGGACCTGACCGTCACCGTGTCCGCGACCGGCAACCTTAAGCCGATCAATCAGGTCGATGTAGGCTCTGAACAGTCCGGCAAGATCACCGCCGTCTATGTCGACGTGAATGACCGCGTGACGAAGGGCCAGAAACTGGCGGAACTGGACACGCGCCGTCTGGTCGACAGCGTGACGCAGAACCGGGCGCAGGTCACTGCCGCCCAGGCCAGCGTCGCGCAGGCGCAGGCCCAGGTCGCCCTTTCCAAGGCGACATTGGACCGGCAACTCAACGTCTATCGCCTTTCGGGTGGACGGGTCCCGGCGAAGACGGAGATTGACGCTGCCCGCGCCGATTATCAATCCGCGCTTGGTTCCCTTCGCGCCGCGCAGGCCCAGGTCGACGTGTCGCGCGCGCAACTTTCGACGGCGCAGACCAACCTGTCGATCGCGCAGATCGTCTCACCGGTCACCGGCGTCGTCCTGTCCCGCGATATTGAACCGGGCCAGACCGTCGCGGCGTCGCTCAACGCCCCCGTCCTTTTCACCATCGCGGAAGATCTGACGCAGATGGAAGTCGAAGTGTCGGTCGATGAAGCCGATGTCGGGCAGGTAAAGGACGGACAGGCGGCCACCTTCAACGTTGACGCTTTCCCCGGCCGCAGCTTCCCCGCGCAGGTAACGCGGATCAATGTCGGATCGAACGCATCGGGCAGCGCGTCCTCAACCTCCTCCAGCGGCACGAGTTCCGCCAGCAGCACGGCGGGGACGGTGGTCGCCTACACCGCCGTTCTGGCAGTGGATAACAAGGATCAGATCCTGCGCCCCGGCATGACCGCCACGGCCGACATCGTGACCCAGCAGTTGCGGGATGTCCTGCTGGTCCCCAACGCCGCGCTGCGTTTCAAGCCCAACGCCAATGCCGGACAGGGTGGCGGCATCACCAGCCAGATCGTGCCCAGCCGCCGTTTCCGCCGGGGCAACAACAACCGACAGGTCAGCTTCGGCGCGGGTAGCAGCCAGACCGTCTATGTGGTCGCAGACGACGGCAAGCCCAAGGCGGTGCAGGTCACGGTCGGCGCCAGCGACGGGGTTCGGACCGTGATCACTGGCGGCGACCTGAAACCGGGGATGCGCGTCATCACCGGCCAGCTCGCCGCCGGTCAGGAAGCGCCGGCTGAAGATAAAAATGGCCGGGACGATCGTCAGGGCGCACCTGCCCAGCCCCGCAACCGCGCGTCGGACGGCAGCCCCGCAACCGTCGGGAAGCTAGGCAATTCCGGTGACTCTCCACCCGAAACCGCCCCTGTCGCTCCTTCGGCAGGCGAGCCGCGCGCGGCCAACCGCCAGGCCGGAAATTAACTGGTGGCCGCCGACCCCATCATATCCCTGCGCGGCGTGACGAAGGTCTATGGTTCTGGCCCCACCGCTTTTCAGGCGCTCAAAGGGATCGACCTTGACATCCGCGAAGGCGATTTCGTCGCCGTCATGGGGCCATCGGGTTCGGGCAAATCGACCACGATGAACATCCTGGGATGCCTGGACGTGCCATCGGACGGGGAATTTTTGTTCAAGGGTCGCCATGTCGAAACGCTGGACCGCGACCAGCGCGCCCTGCTGCGCCGCCGTTATCTCGGCTTCGTATTCCAGGGTTTTAATCTGCTGTCCCGCACCACCGCGCTTGAAAATGTGGAACTGCCCCTGCTGTATCGTGGTGAAGACCGGAAGGCCCGCTATGAAGCGGGCATGGCGGCGCTCGACAAGGTCGGGCTGAAGGACTGGTGGGACCACACGCCTGCGGAACTGTCCGGCGGCCAGCAGCAACGCGTCGCCATCGCCCGCGCCCTCGTGACGCAGCCCGCCGTGTTGCTGGCCGACGAACCGACCGGCAATCTCGATTCGGAACGATCGCTGGAAATCATGGAATTGCTGACCAGCCTGAACCGCGACGTTGGCATCACGGTCATCATGGTCACGCACGAACCCGACATGGCCGCCTATGCGCGCACGCTTATCCATTTCAAGGATGGGCATGTGGAGCGGATTGAAGAAGGTGTGAGCGCATGAACATCTTTCCGCTCCACTCCGCGTCCCGCACCTTTTGCGAGGTATCAGGATGCTAGGCACTACCGTCATCCTCGCCTTCCGCGCGATCAACCGGCATAAGCTGCGCAGCTTTCTGACGACGCTGGGCATCATCATCGGCGTGGCGGCGGTCGTCACAATGGTGACGCTGGGCAATGGCGCGACCGCCGCCGTGCGGGAACAGATCAGCTCGCTTGGCGCAAATGTCCTTCAGCTTCGGCCCGGACAGGGCTTTGGCCGTGGCGGCGGCGGTCCCCGCCCACCTGACTTCAAGCCCGCCGACCTCACGGCCATCGAAAATCAGCTGACCGGCGTGCGCGCCGTCGCACCCCTGGTCCAGTCCAGCGGCACCGCCATCTACGAAGGCAGCAACTGGTCCACCACCGTCTACGGCACCACCGCATCCTATTTCGAAGTGCAAAGCTGGAAATCGGACACGGGTCGGCTCTTTATGCCGGAGGAGGAGGAGGCCGGAAAGCCCGTCTGCATCATCGGCAATACGGTGCGCACCAATCTTTTCCAAGGCAGCGACCCGGTCGGCAAGCGGCTGCGTATAAAAGGCGTATCCTGCCAGGTGATCGGCGCGCTGGCGACGCGCGGCCAGGGCGGCTTTGGCGATCAGGACGATGTCGTCGTCATGCCGATCAAGTTCGTCCAGCGCCGCTTCACCGGCGACCGCGACATCAGCCAGATATTGGTCGCGGTCGACGATGCCTATGACACCTCCACCGTCCAGGCCAGCCTGGAGGAATTGATGCGCGACCGGCGCAAGGTGAAGCCGGGGGCAGAGGATAATTTCAACGTCTTCGACACCAAACAGATCAGCGACACGCTCACCGGCACCACCACCATCCTGACCCAGATCGTCGCGGCGGTGGCGGCCATTTCCCTGCTGGTCGGCGGGATAGGTATCATGAACATCATGCTGGTTTCGGTGACGGAACGGACGCGCGAAATCGGCATCCGCCTTGCCATCGGGGCGGTAGCGCGCGAAGTGCTGATGCAATTCCTGGTCGAAGCGATCGTGCTGTCCTGTCTCGGCGGCCTTATCGGGCTGCTCCTCGCGCTCGCAGCGTCGGTGGTCATCGCGCCATTGATGCAGGTGCCCTTCATCTTCGACGTTCGCGTCAACGTCATCGCCTTTCTCTTCTCGGCGGCGATTGGCGTGGTTTTCGGCTATTTCCCGGCGCGCCGGGCGGCGGCGCTCAATCCCATCGACGCCCTTCGCCATGAATGACGGTTACACTTCAAGACAATAGCGGCGTCATCCGGCACATTCTCGCGACAACTTCCTCCTAAATCTGTCTTCAACGCCGCAACACAGGCGCACAGGACCAAGACAAGGAGCAAGTGAGATGATCAAGAAACTGCTGATGAGCCTGGCCGCCACCACCATGGTCGCCAGCCCCCTGCTGGCCACCCAGGCCCAGGCCGCCCCCCATCGCGAAGTCACCCGCGTGGTGAAGCACGGTCCGCACGGTCGCGCATCCTACAAGCAAAAGACGGTCTACAAGCAGCAGTCGGTGCGCAAGAACGACAATCGCCGCTGGGCCAAGGGCCAGCGCTTCGATCGCCGCGACGCGCGCAACTATCGCGTCGTGAACAATTATCGCGACTATCGCCTGAACGCACCGCCGCGCGGATATCAGTGGGTCCGGTCAGGCAATGACGCTGTGCTGATCGCTATCACCAGCGGCATCATCGGCGCCATCATCGGCAACGTCATTCGCTAACGCCACCCCTTGCCAGCGGGCGGCGGACGCCTCCGGGGTTCTCCTCCCCCGGAGGCGTTCTTATTGGGCCAAGGCATTTTGCGGACAGTTGAACAAAGCCCAACTCCTCCTTGCCAACTTGCCGCGTTTCCGCCATAGGCGCCGCTTCGCACGGGCCGGGGTGACTCGAAACGATGTGATAGAATGCTTGAGACGACAGCCGGAGGGGCGTTGCGCATGGGGCGCGCGTCAGCGATCGGCCAACAGATGAGGCAATACCCATGGCTCTTTACGAGCATGTGTTCCTTGCGCGCCAGGATCTGGCACAGGCGCAGGTGGACGCACTGGCGGAAACCGCCACCAAGATCGTCGAAGATATGCAGGGCAAAGTGACCAAGGTCGAAACCTGGGGCCTGCGTTCGCTCGCGTACAAGATCGCGAAGAACCGCAAGGCGCACTATGTCATGCTGAACATCGACGCCCCCGCCGGCGTTGTTGCCGAGCTGGAACGCCAGACTCAGATCAACGAAGACATCATCCGCTACATGACCATCAAGGTCGATGAGCTGGAAGCTGGCCCGTCGGTCATGATGCGCAAGCAGGAGCGTTCCGAACGTGGTGATCGCGGCCCGCGTGGCGACCGTGGTCCCCGTGAAGGTGGTTCGCGCGAAGATCGTGGCCCGCGCCGCGATCGCGAAGAAGCCCCCGCTGGCGAATAAGGAGATCTGAAACATGGCACGCCCGTTTTTCCGCCGCCGCAAAAGCTGCCCCTTCGCCGCAAAGGATGCGCCGAAGATCGATTTCAAGGACGTTCGTCTGCTGCAGGGCTTCGTGTCCGAACGCGGCAAGATCGTCCCCAGCCGCATCACTGCGGTGTCCGCCAAGAAGCAGCGTGAGCTGGCCCAGGCCATCAAGCGCGCCCGTCACCTGGGCCTGCTGCCCTACATCGTGAAGTGAGGGAGTAAGACTCATGGAAATCATTCTCCTCGAACGGATCGAGAAGCTGGGCGCCATCGGTGACATCGTCACCGTGAAGGACGGTTACGCACGTAACTTCCTGCTGCCCAACAAGAAGGCGCTGCGCTCCAACAACGCCAACAAGAGGGTCTTCGAAGCCAACCGCGCGAAGATCGAAGCCGACAACGCCGCTCGTCGCTCGGACGCCGAACAGGCTGCCGAAGGCGTCAACGGCAAGCAGATCGTCCTGATCCGCCAGTCGTCGAATGCCGGCCATCTGTACGGCTCGGTCGCCGTCCGTGACGTTGTGGAAGCGCTGCACGCCGATGGCGTGACCAACGTGTCCAAGGCGATGGTCGTGCTGGAACGCCCGATCAAGACACTGGGCGTGTTCGACGTCAAGGTCGCGCTTCACCCGGAAGTTGCCGTCACCATCACGGTGAACGTCGCACGCTCGCCGGAAGAAGCCGAACTGCAGGCGCAGGGCGTGAACGTGATGGCTGACCTGTTCGAAAAGGACGAGGCTGGCTTCACCGAAGACTATGACCCGAACGCGGAACCCGGCGAAATCGCCGTGGAAGCTGAAGAAGCCCCGGCTGAAGAAGCCTGATCTTTCTTTTCGCGATCAAACAGAAAAGCCGCCCCTCACCGGGCGGCTTTTTTGTTATCCGCCTGCTTCGTGCATGGCTGGAAAGAAAAATCACAGATGGTTCCAGTCATCCCTCAAAAACCATGGCTATATCAGGACTTTCTGGACGAAACATTTGAGGCATATCGACGTTCTGTTCGCGATCTTAAGCTTTTTCGAAGTGATGGTTGATATGCTGACTTTGGAAATGCGACGAATAATGCGAACAGGGCGTAGATCGACCAGCGTCAACGGTCGTGCCCTGAGGTGACATGAACATAAGCTCTGCATCCAAGTCAGAGCGAGAACAGGCAGAGGCGAAAATCGTGTACACAATCGAATTTGATGAAAAATCGCGTGTGCTGACCCAGCGGAGTGGCGGCTTCTGGGATGTAGAGGAAGTTGCGCGCTATGAGCGCGAGCTGACGGCCGTTCTGACCCGGCTGAAGGCAGACGGAAGGCCTTTCACCATATTGCAAGACAGTCGCGGCCAACCAACCCAATCAGCCGAAGTCATGCGCGCCTTTGCGGAAATGTCCGATGCGCCGATCATGCAACCAGTGGGTCGCGTAGCCGTCCTGGTCTCCCAGATGCTCAACAAGCTTCAAGCCGAGCGCGTGATGCCCAATCCTTTGATCAAGGTGTTCCGCGATGAAGCCGACGCGAGACAGTGGCTCGCGGGAGAGGACGAAACCAACGAAAGAAGCGCTCTCTCATCCGCATCATCCCAGTCCTGAGCCGTAATTCCTCTCCCCGACCATTATGCCCATTAAGATGCGAGAGCAAAAACGATAATGAAGTAGCGCTTTTCAGGCGCTTTAGGGTGCGGTCCCTCACCCGCGATTCCATGGCTTTGCCCCTTTCCTCCAGCCCCCAACCTGATCTATGGCAGGGTAATATTTGCCACGGGGTACGCCGACTTGATCCTAGACATTGCCGCCGCAGCTTCCACCGCCATCCATTTCGACCAGTTGGGGCTTAGCCCCGTCGCGCTCGACCTCGGCTTTTTCACGCTGAAGTGGTACAGCCTGGCTTATCTGGCGGGCATTCTCGTCGGCTACTGGTATCTCCTGAAATTGGTGGCACAGCCCGGATCGCCAATGGCGCGGCGACATGCCGACGACATGATCTTCTATGCGACGCTGGGCATTATCATCGGCGGGCGGCTGGCTTATGTCCTCTTTTATCAGCCGGATATCCTTCGCAATCCGCTCGACATCTTAAAATTGTGGAACGGTGGCATGTCATTCCATGGTGGCGTCATTGGCGTGTCGCTTGCCGTGCTCTACATGGCGCGCAAGGAAAAGCTGAGCTGGCTGCGCATCCATGATTATGTGGCCTGCTGCGTTCCCTTCGGGCTGTTCTTCGGTCGCCTCGCCAATTTCGTGAATGGCGAATTGTGGGGCAAGGAAACCGACGTCGCCTGGGGGATCATCTTCCCGACCGGCGGCCCCTTCCCCCGCCATCCAAGCCAGCTTTACGAAGCCGTCCTCGAAGGCCTGCTGCTGTTCCTGATCCTGGCATTCGCCTTCTGGAAAACGCGTGCGCGTTATAAGCCCGGCCTGCTCGTGGGCATTTTCCTGCTCGGCTACGGCGTCTTCCGCTTCGTCGTCGAATTTTATCGTGAGGCTGACGCCCAGCTCATGGAGTTCGCCGCCCGCACCGGCCTTCACATGGGCCAGTGGCTGTGTGTCCCGATGATCCTGGGTGGCCTCTATCTGATCATCACGGCGAAAGGCCGTCGCGTTCGCGTGGAACCCATTGCGGGCACCGCGAGTGTCAGCTGACGCGATGAAACTCGCCGATCGGCTCGCGCGGCAGATCGACTCCGGCGGGCCAATCTCGATCGCGCATTATATGGCGGAAGCCAATCAGCATTATTATGGCACTCGCGATCCGCTCGGCGTCGCGGGCGACTTCACGACCGCCCCCGAAATCAGCCAGATGTTCGGGGAGCTTGTGGGTCTTTGCCTAGCCGACATCTGGATGCGTTCGGGCAGCCGTCCCAACGCTATCTATGCTGAACTGGGTCCGGGACGCGGCACGCTCGCGTCCGACGCGCTGCGCGCCATGGCCAGTGTAGACTTCACTCCCGAAGTCCGCTTCGTGGAAACCAGCCCTACCCTGCGCGAGCGCCAGCGCATCCTCGTCCCGAATGTCAGACATTGTGACGATGTCGCGGGCCTGCCCAGCGATGCCCCTTTGCTGGTCGTCGCCAATGAATTTTTCGACGCCCTCCCCGTGCGCCAGATCGTGCGGGCGGGCGATGATTGGCGGGAACGCGTGGTGATCCACTCAACCACAGATGACGCCACTCATTTCCTGCCGATGCCGGGCTATCGCCGGGTGGAATCGGGCATTCCATTGATGGCTGCCGACGCGCCCGAAGGCTCCATCTTCGAACTGCCGATGGCGGGAGCGGCAATTGCCCTGGAACTCGCGTCCCGGATCGCGCGGCAAGGGGGGGCGGCGATCATCATCGACTATGGCTATGAAGGCCCCGCGATTGGCGACACATTGCAGGCCGTGCGTGGCCACGGCTTCGTCGATCCCTTTGTCGATCCGGGTGAAAGCGACCTTACCACCCATGTCGATTTCACGATGATCGGCAACATGGCGCGACAGGCGGGCTTGCGCGTGCTCGGTCCCGTCAGCCAAGGCAGCTTTTTACGTCTGCTGGGAATCGACGGGCGCGCGGATCAGTTGGCCCGCACCGCACCCCAACGCGCTGCGGAGGTGGAGGCCGCCCGTCACCGGCTGACAGCAGATGACGCCATGGGAACATTGTTCAAGGTCATGGCCTTCGTCCACCCGGATTGGGTGGACCCTGCCGGGTTCGACGTTTGACGCAGAGCGCCCGGTTCGACCTGTCCCGTCAATCTTCCTGGTGGTAGCGGCTGAGCTTGCGGATAAACCCGATCAGGCCGGTCTGCCGACTGCGCTTCATGCGTTCGGCGTGCAGGATGGTCTGGACCCGCTGGAAACAGTCATCCGCGTCGACGTTGCACAGCACATAGTCATATCCGTCCCAGTGCGCGATCTCATTAGCGGCGCGGGACATCCGGCCTTCGATGACTTCCTCACTGTCAGTCGCACGCCCGCGAAGGCGCCGTTCCAATTCCTGCATTGATGGGGGGAGGATGAACACGCGCACAACATCGCCACCGGCGATCTGGTGCAGCTGCTGCGCGCCCTGCCAATCGATGTCGAACAGGACGTCGCGCCCGCTCTTCAGCATCTCTTCGACCGGCGCGCGGGGCGTGCCATAGCGCTGCCCGAACACATGCGCCCATTCCAGAAACTCATGGTCGTTCGTCATCCGCCGGAATTCTTCCAGGTCGACGAAATGATAATCCCGTCCCTCAACCTCCCCCGGTCGCATCGGACGCGTGGTGGCGGAAACGGACATGGCCAAGTCAGGCTCAGCGGCAAGCAATTTGCGCGCGATCGTGGACTTGCCCGCGCCAGACGGCGACGAAAGTACGAAGAGCACGCCGCGCCGCTTGAAATCGGGCGCTTCGGTGGGGATGCTGTCGGCCATGGCCGCTAGTGACGCCGCGAGCGCGATTTGGCAAGAGGCGGAAAAGGGGAAGACATTGTCCAGAAGCAAACAGGCCCGCAACCGGCGTGGATTTCTGATCGCCGCAGTCATCGCAATTGTCGCAGGCGTGCTGCTCTATCTGATGGCGCGCCCGCTCATTTGCACCTGCGGCCGGGTCGAATTGTGGCACGGGGCGCTCGACAGCGGCAACAGCCAGCACATTGCCGACTGGTACAGCCTCAGCCACGTCATTCACGGCTTCCTGTTCTACGCCGCTGCCTGTCTATTGATGCGCCGCCAGCCGATGGGGCCGCGCCTGGCATTGGCCGTAGCCATCGAATCGGTGTGGGAGATCCTGGAAAATTCGCCGATCATCATCGACCGTTACCGCACCGCTACCATCGCCCTGGGCTATAGGGGCGACACCATCCTCAATTCCATGAGCGACATAGGCATGATGACGATCGGATTTCTGTTTGCCGCGCGCGCACCAACTGCCGTAACCGTGCTGGCCACCATGGTGATGGAACTGGCGGCTCTCTACGTCATTCGTGACAATCTGACGCTCAACATCTTGATGCTTGGCTGGCCAATAGAAGCGATAAAGACCTGGCAATCAGCGCTTTAGGCCTTGCCCTGCCGTTCCTTGACCGGCGCTTCAATGAGGACCGGTTCACCGCTCATGTCCGGCAAGGCGCGCACCGACCGCTTGCGATCCACCTCACGCTTCGCCTCATAGGCCTTGCCTGCGAGATAGGCGCCGGTCACGAACAGGGCACCCAGTGGATGACGCATGATCACGCGCTTGGCTCCAACGCCTGCAACGATACCCACCACGCCTTTCTTGCCGGTGGCGGCCGCAACGCGAGCGGCGACCACAGTCGCTCCCAACCGGGCCACCTTTCGCAAAAGACCCGCCTTGCGCGGCGGACGGACGGTGACAAGCGGCTGAGCGGTGGAGATTTTCTTCATACAGCGTCAATGTATCGAACCTTGCGGGGTTCCGCCATGGTCACACCATATTTTCCGGTCGCACCAGCCGGTCAAAACTTTGTTCGTCGATAAGGCCCAGAGCCAGGCCCGCCTGCTTCAGCGTCAGCCCGTTGGTATGAGCATGTTTGGCGATCTTTGCGGCGTTGTCATAACCGATCTCCGGCGCGAGGGCGGTGACCAGCATAAGGGACCGATCGACCAGTTCGGCGATACGCGCTTCGTTCGGCGTCACCCCTTCGACACATCGTTGGGCGAAACTGTCCATTCCAACGCTTAACAAATGGATGGAACGCAGCACCGCCGCCCCGATCATCGGCTTGAATACGTTTAGTTCAAGATGGCCCTGCAGCCCTCCCACCGTCACGGCCTGATGATTGCCGATGACCTGCGCGGCGACCATGGTCAGCATCTCGCACTGGGTTGGATTGACCTTTCCCGGCATGATCGAACTGCCCGGTTCATTGGCGGGCAGATCCAATTCACCCAGGCCCGATCGCGGGCCGCTGCCCAAAAGCCTGATGTCATTCGCGATCTTCGTAAGCGCAACCGCCAGCGTCGCGAGCGTGGCGGATAAATGCACCAGCGGATCGTTGGACGCGAGCGCTTCGAACTTGTTGTCGGCTGTTCGGAACGGCAGTCCGGTTATCGCCGCAATTTCGCGAGCGACATCCACGTCAAATGCATCAGGTGCGTTCAGCCCGGTGCCCACCGCCGTCCCGCCCTGGGCCAGCGCCATCATGCCGTGGAGTACGGCCGGTTCAATCCGGTTGCGGCATCGGTAAAGCTGGTAGGCATAGCCCGAAAATTCCTGCCCCAACGTCATGGGCGTGGCGTCCTGCAGGTGCGTGCGGCCAATCTTCACAATGCCCGCCCAAGCCTTCGCCTTGTCGTCCAGCGATTGGTGAAGCCGGTCCAGCGCCGGAAATAACGCGCCCGTGACCGCCCGCGCCGCCGCTATGTGGAGCGCCGTCGGAAAACTGTCGTTAGACGACTGGCTCATGTTCACATGGTCGTTGGGATGGACCGGAACCTTGCCGCCGCGCTTTCCTGTCATCGCCTCATTGGCGATACCGGCGATCACTTCATTGACGTTCATGTTCGACTGAGTGCCGCTGCCCGTTTGCCAGATAACCAGCGGGAACTGGTCGTCATGCTGGCCCTGAACAATGGCCTGCGCCGCCGTCTCAATTGCATCGGCAGTAGCCGGGTCCAACCCATGCAGCCGGTTGACGCGGGCGGCAGCTTGCTTAACGATGGCCAATGCATGGATGACGCCGACAGGCATGCGCTCATCAGGCCCGAACGGGAAATTCTCGATACTGCGCTGTGTCTGGGCGCCCCAATAGGCGCTGGCTAGCACGTCGATCGGGCCGATGCTGTCGGTTTCGATGCGAATGTCGTTCAAGGCGCGCTCCCCTGTTTCAGCCGGGATGCTGCCAATCTGGGGAGCGGGTTGCCGCTCCGCCAGCCTTTATTTCTTCTTGCCGAAATCAACCGTGACGACATTGGACCCGTCCTCGGCCGTGACCTGAGGCATGTCGTTCTCCGCTTCCTCATGGGGTTCGGGCATTTCGTCCGCCTGCGCCTGGAACTGAAGCGCGAAGTTGACCGCCGGATCGACGAAAGCGGTGATCGCGGCAAAGGGAATATATAGATGCGACGCGATCTGGTTGAAGGTCAGGCTAACACCGAAAGCATCGTCCCCGACTTTCAGGTCCCAGAATTTATTCTGTAGCACGATCGTCATTTCATCGGGAAAACGTTCAGCCAGATGCTTGGGGATGTCGACCCCCACGGCTTGCGTCTTGAAAGTGATGTAAAAATGATGACTGCCCGGCAGGCCGCCGGACCGTTCAACCTCGCCCAGGACGCGGCCAACCACGGCCCGCAGCGCCTCTTGGACGATTTCATCATAGGGAATCAGGCTGTCAGGCAGGTCTTCGCTCATGGGGCAATGTCCTAACGGCGCGGCGCGGCGGGTCAAGTGCGCGGGGCACATTGCATAGCACGCCCACTTGGGTATAGGGCGCAGCATGCGCACGGCCGAAATTCACCGCAACACTGCGGAAACGCAGATTGACGTAACTGTCAACCTGGATGGCACGGGCATTTATGCCGTGTCCACCGGGATAGGCTTTCTCGACCATATGATCGAGCAGCTGTCACGGCACTCCCTTATCGACATGGATGTGAAGACGTTGGGTGACCTGCATGTCGACCAGCATCACACGACGGAAGACACAGCGATCGCGATTGGCGAGGCAGTGGCCAAGGCGTTGGGCGACAAGCGCGGCATTTCCCGCTATGGGACCGCCTACGCGCCGATGGATGAAACGCTAACACGCGTCTCACTCGACATTTCGGGCCGACCCTGGCTGGTGTTCAAGGCGCCCTTCACGGTCCAGCGACTCGGTGAATGGGATACCGAGATGATCGAACACTGGTTCCACAGCTTCGCGCAGGCAGCGGGCGTAACGTTGCACGTCGAAAATCTGTACGGCAGCAATAATCACCATATCGTCGAAAGCTGCTTCAAGGGGCTTGCCCGCGCATTGCGACAGGCGGTGGAAATCGACCCGCGCAAGGCGGACGCCATTCCCTCTACCAAGGGGATGCTGTGAGCGCGCTCGCCCTGATCGATTACGGCGCAGGCAACCTTCATTCGGTCTATAACGCCCTGCGAAAGGCCGGTGCGGACGATCTGGTCATCACCGCCGACCCCGATGTCGTGGCCAAGGCGGATCGCATCGTTTTGCCAGGCGTCGGCGCATTTCGTGCTTGCCGCGATGCGCTGGTCGCGGTCCCCGGCATGGTCGATGCGATGAACGACGCGGTTCATCAGCGCGCCGCGCCATTCCTGGGCGTGTGCGTGGGCATGCAGCTGCTGGCCGATGCAGGCGAAGAGTTCGGGCGGCATGAAGGGCTGGGCTGGATTCCCGGCACCGTGCGGTTGATCGAACCGACCGATCCGGCGGTCAAGGTGCCGCATATGGGCTGGAACGACGTGATCCTTCAAGGAATGCCCCCCCTATTGGTCGGCGGCGAAGCCTATTTCCTGCACAGCTACCATTTCGAAGCAGCTGATCCTGCGCACGTCGCGGCGATCACGGTGCATGGCGGCCCACTGGTTGCCGCAGTCGCCCGCGATACGATCATCGGTTGTCAGTTCCACCCGGAAAAGAGCCAGAGCTACGGCCTGTCATTCCTGTCCCGGTTCCTGGAGTGGCGTCCATGACCCTCGACGGAGCGAATGAAATGCCGCGCTCCTCCCAAGGAAGGGGCTTGGGGTCCACTTTCCCCAGCGACGCTTTAGTATCAGCGCCCGATCCGCGCACCCGCCATCGCAGGCGCGCGTTCGGCACAATCAATCGGTAGAATCCATGTCTCTGATCGTTTTCCCCGCCATTGATCTAAAGGCCGGACAGGTCGTGCGCCTCGCCGAAGGCGACATGGACCGCGCCACCGTCTATGGCGATGATCCCGCGGCGCAGGCACGGCTCTTTGCCGACGCGGGCGCGCAACATCTGCATGTCGTCGACCTCGACGGCAGCTTTGCTGGCCGCGCCATCAACGCCGATGCCGTAGAGAACATTGTCCAGGCATTTCCCGGCCATGTTCAACTGGGCGGCGGCATCCGCAATCGCGAAGCGGTGGAACGCTGGTTCGACCTGGGCGTGTCGCGCATCGTCATCGGCACCGCCGCGTTGAAGGACCCCGAATTCGTGAAGGCTGCAGCCCGCGACTTTCCCGGCGGCATCGTCGTGGCCGTCGATGCGCGCGACGGCTTCGTCGCGACGGACGGCTGGGCGGAAAAGTCCGACATGCCGGTTGCTGACCTTGCCCGCCGCTTTGAAGATGCGGGCGTTGCGAGCCTGCTTTTCACCGACGTCGGTCGCGACGGCCTGCTGAAGGGATGCAATATCGATGCGACGCTCGACCTCGCCCGCGCCACCGATATTCCCGTCATCGCCAGCGGCGGGGTGGCGGGCATCGCCGACATTCGCGTGCTCAGCCTGCACACGGAAGCCGGGATTGAAGGCGTGATCACGGGCCGTGCTCTTTATGACGGGCGGCTGGACTTGAAGGCGGCGCTGGCCATTGCGAGGGCGGCAGCGTGATGGGCTTTATGCCATGACCGTCCGCACGCGCGTCATTCCATGCCTGGACGTCGCAAATGGTCGCGTCGTCAAAGGCGTCAACTTTGTCGACCTGCGGGATGCAGGCGACCCTGTCGAACAAGCGCGCGTCTACGACGCCGCCGGGGCCGACGAGCTATGCTTCCTCGACATTACGGCCACGCATGAAGCGCGCGGGACCATATTGGATGTCGTTCGTCGCACGGCGGAAGTCTGCTTCATGCCCGTGACCGTGGGCGGCGGCGTCCGCAGCCCGGACGACGCGCGGGCCCTGCTGCTCGCAGGAGCGGACAAGGTCGCGGTAAACAGCGCCGCCGTCACTCGACCAGAAGTGGTCGCCGACATCGCCGACCGTTTTGGCAGCCAGTGCGTCGTAGGATCGGTAGATGCCCGGCGTGTGGATAGTGGCCGCTGGGAAATCTTCACCCATGGTGGCCGTAAGCCGACAGGCATCGACGCGGTTGAACATGCCATCCGCCTGGCAAAACTGGGCGCGGGCGAACTGCTGGTCACGTCGATGGACAGCGACGGCACGAAGGCGGGCTATGACCTCGCCCTCACCCGCACCATCGCCGATGCCGTGTCGATCCCCGTCATTGCCAGCGGCGGTGTGGGCACGCTTCAGCACCTGGTCGAAGGCGTGATCGAAGGCCATGCCAGCGCGGTCCTTGCCGCCTCGATCTTCCATTTCGGCCAGCATACGGTAGCGGAAGCGCATCAGGCGCTGGCAGCTGCCGGTGTTCAGGTCCGCAAGGGCTGACATCAACTTTTAGTTGACGCCCCCGCCACCTAAGGCTTGATGGATATCATGCGCTCAACCCTCTTCGACCTCGAAAAAACCATAAATGAGCGGCGGACCGCCGATCCCGCCTTATCCTATGTCGCGAAACTCACGGGTCGTGGCCGCGCCAAGATCGCACAGAAGGTCGGCGAAGAAGCGGTGGAAGCCGTCATCGCTGCCATGGCAGACGACCGGGACAACCTGGTCGGCGAAAGTGCGGACCTGCTGTTCCACCTGTTGATCCTGCTTGGCGATCTCGGCATTCCGCTGGACGCCGTCCTGGATGAGCTTGACCGGCGTGAGGGCATGTCCGGCATTGCGGAAAAGGCAGCGCGCAAACCCGCCTGACCGCCCCGCTGGAAAGATATGCCCCTCCCCGCGTTCTGCTGTCATCTTCAAGGCGGTAGGGACAGGAGCATATATGGTCAGAACGATCGCAAGCGGCGTCGTAGGCGGCATCGCCATGTTCATCATCTATTTCATATTCTGGGGCACACCGCTCAGCGCCCTGGCCTTTCATCGCGCCGATGAACAGGCGAGCGCAAACCTGCAGGCGGCCATGGCTCAGGCGCTCACTGTGAACGGGACCGGGGTTTACATCATTCCTGATCCAGCCACCGCGCAAGGCACGATCCTCTATGGAAAAGGCCCGATTGCGACCGTCTTCTACAATAGCAGCGGCTTTCCGGTCACCGACAGCGCCGCCCTGATCGGCGGATTTATCCTGGCGCTGGTCGTCGGCATCTTGATCGCCATCGCGCTCCGTTTCGTCGCCGCCGATTTTGGCAGCCGCGCCCGAACGGCGATCCTCTTTACCACCGCCGCCGTGCTTTGGGTTCATATTGGGCAGTCGGTATTCAATCATGCGCCCTGGGGATATATGCTTTACCTCACGTTTAGTGACTTCATCGCCTTGGGTGCGGCCGGGCTGATCGCAGCGAAAGTGATGAGCCCTGGGCGGGACGTAATCGCGCCTTTGCCGACGGCGCATTGAAGATATCCGGCCCGTTCTGGCGTGGAACAAGGTCGCATGGCGATGGAGCGGATCATATTTTTAGAAAAAGGCGAGTTTGAACCACAGGGGCTTTGCGCTATCTGGTCCAGCATGAACCGTCTCGATTTGATCCGCTTATCCGCCGCTTCCCTTCTGGGCCTGTCGGGTGCGCCTCTGTTTGCGCAACCTCCAGCAGTGGCGCCAACCCTGCCTCCCGTCGCTCAGCCGGTGGTCCCGCCACCTGTCCCGGTCGCGCCAGCAGTTCCAATTCCGCCGCTGTCCTCTGCTCAGGAAGATTGGCTGAACGACTGGTTGAAGGGCGGCACCAAAGAAGGCCTGATGGCCCGCAGCAGGCCCAGCAAGCGATTGAGCGGCGAGGCCTTGATCGCTGCCGTCCTGGATCGGGCGAAGGCATTGAGCACCGGGCGGGTCAACACCGCCGACTTTCTGGAAGTCTGGGCGTTGCGCCCGGCGCCGTTCGACCCGCGCCCCGGACTTGCCCGCGCGGTGGCCGAAGATCGCGTGCCGCAGTGGGTCGCCGGTTTAACGCCTCCCTATTCGGGCTATGACGGCCTGCGCCGTGGTCTTGTCACTTATGAAGCCATCCGCGACAAAGGTGGCTGGCCCGCGCTGACGGCCAAATCATCGCCTGACACTGTCCGCCAGCGTATCGCCATAGAGGATATGAGCGTTAAACCCGGTGAAAAGCTGGTTGACGTGATTCAGCGCGCCCAGCGCCGCTATGGCCTCAACCCGACTGGCGTTCTGGACACGCGCACGCTGCGCGAACTGAACGTGCCTGTGGATGACCGTATCGCCGCCATCATGGCCAATATGGAACGGTGGCGCTGGATGCCTCGCCAGCTGCCGGTCAACCGTGTGCAGGTCAACATCGCCGCCGCCGTGCTGACCATGTTTGAAGGCGATCAGCCCATCACGTCGATGCGTGCGGTCACCGGCTCCCCCGATAACGCAACACCCATGCTGACATCCAGCATCCATTCGATCGTCGTCAATCCGCCCTGGAACGTGCCTGCATCGATTGCGAAGAAAGAATTGTGGCCCAAGGGACGCGCAGCGTTGAAGCGGCAGGGCTATAAAATCGTCGGCACGCCGGAAACAGGGGAACGGATCGTCCAGCCCGCCGGGCCGAACAGCGCGCTCGGTCGCCTGAAGTTCGATTTCAACAACCCCTTCGCCGTCTACCTGCACGACACGCCTGCCCGCGCCAAATTCGCCAGCTATGACCGGCTCGCCAGCCATGGCTGCATCCGGCTGGAAAAGCCTGTGTCGCTCGCCGAATTGATGGTCGCAGGCAATCCCGACCTTGTCGGCAAGGTCCAGACCATGATCGACACCGGCAAGACGCAGCGGGTGCAATTGCCCCAGGAGGTGGCGGTCTATCTGCTTTACTGGACGGCTTTCGCCAGCGGTAACGGCACGATGCATTTCCGTTCCGATCCCTATGGCTGGGACAAGCTGCTCGCCCAAAAGATCGAAGCGTCGAGCAGTCGGCTTGATCCCACCGCCGCGCCATCGAACACCATTGCAGCAAAGGACTGACCCATCATGCGCATTATCGCCCTGACCGCACTCGCTGGCGCCCTGATCCTCTCCGCCTGTGGCGAGAAGGAAGAAGCGCCCGTCGTCAACAATATGGTCGAACCGCCGGTTGAAAATGTGATCATCGAAGAGCCTGAAGCGCCGCTGCCCCCACCCAGCAACAACATGACCGCACCCGAACCGGCACCGCCCCCAACCATTTCGGAACTGCAGCAGATTCAGGACGACGCCGCGGCCACTGGCATGACCGCGCGGCTGGACAGCAGCACTGAAGACGCCAACAACGCCATGAATTGAAGCAAAGGCTGGTCGTCTGCCATATGCGGGCGGCCAGCCGTTAATCCCTGCTCTTGGAGCGGCGCTTCAAAATTGCTATATTGGATGCCATGGATCGTCGCAGTTTTACGAAGCTTGCCTTAAGCGGATTTGCTCTTTCATTTCTTGCCGACAGCGTCGGACGCGCGACGCCGGTAACTCCGTTGCCGCCCAGACCACTGACCCCTGGCCCCCGGCCAAAGGCTGGCGGACCTTTGGCCAACCAACCCTATGCCGAACTGCTGGCGCGCGCCAAGGCGGCGCTGGATCAGCATCAGCATATGTTCGAACTACGAGACCGTGTAGCGCTGGCGGATTTCAACGCGCCGTCGCGGGAACTGCGTTTCCATATCGTCGATCTGGTGGGCGGCCATGCCAGTTCCTACCTCGTGTCCCATGGCAGAGGGTCCGACCCGGAGCATTCGGGCTGGCTGCAAAGCTTTTCCAATGAACCAAACTCCCTCGCTAGTAGCGCCGGAGCGTATAAAACCGGTATGATTTACGATGGGCAACATGGCCAGGCGATGCGGCTGGCGGGACTCGACCCACTGAACAATAACGCCGAAATGCGGGCGATCGTCATCCATGGCGCCGATTATGTGAGCGAAAATCACATCGCCAGCTGGGGAAAGATTGGCCGCAGCGAAGGCTGCTTCGCCGTTGCGCGGCACATGCTGCCGCAGTTGCTGGGCCTGTTGGGCCAAGGACGACTGCTTTACGCGAACAAGCTGACGTCAAACGCTGCCTGAAGCAGGCTCCCGCCCCTGAGATATGCGGACGACCGGCGGCAAGGCGTCCCGCTCGGAAATCGACCGTCAGCCGCGCGCCAGATCGCAAAAGGTGCGCGCCATTCCGAACTCAGCCCGGCGCCGCGCGGACCGGGCAGCGGCGTCCGCGTCCTCGCCCCACTGCTCAACCTCCCAGACCTCATCAATTTCGGACGCTGACCAAATCACGTCCGTGTCATGGCCGCCATCCACGATGGCCAGCCCGCATATCAACGACCCGGACAGCGTGACCAACGTCGATAGTCCCGCCAGGGTGAACGGATCGAAAGCCATAACCGCCGCGCTCAATCGGCCCAGCGTCTCAACCGGCTGTTCCACCGGAACGATGCCCTTGGTCACTCGCAAAGTGACGTCATAGCGCCGCTGTGCCCATTCCAGCAGCGGGTCCCACGCAGCCGCTTCGCGAGCAATCAGTTCGCTTGGCCCCTCCGCCCGGTAACATAGAAGATCGCTTTCGCCGTAGCGCGCGATCCCGGCAGCAAAGTTTTCACGATTGGTGGCGATCTGGTCAATCGCACCGTTGGCCAGACCCGTGAACGGCATGGTGCGTGGATCGATACTGTCCCCCTGCCGCCGCCACTCGCTGGCAATCGCCTCAGCCAGCTTCGCCCTGGGCAGGATCAGCGGCGCGCGCGCGGGCGTATGCACCGGGCGGCCATCAAGGTGAATGCCAAAACCCGTTTCGCATTCGGCAATGGCGGCTTGCTTGTAAAACCGCTTCACTGATGCTCATCCTCGACCTGATGCGCCGCGGGCTTCTTGAACAAAGCCAACAGCAGGCGAGGCACGATCACGAACTGGAACAGACCGACCATAACGAAGATCGCGCCCATCGCCTTGGCTTTCCCGCCCTGGACCCAGCTGAATCGCTGCATCAGGATGAGGAACCCGAACATGACAATGACCGCACCGGAAAGGCGAAACAGGCCAAGCGCGAAATAGCGCTGGCGAGCCAGTTTTTCAGGATCAACGGGCGGCGGAGGAGTAATATCGCTCATTGGCCGACGATATGGCGATGCAATTCACTGCTGTCCATGGCCACGCCATTAGCGCCCGCCGCCACAAGCTCCGCAGGATCATGATAGCCCCATCCCACGCCCAGCGTTCGCGTTCCGGCGGCAATGCCCATATCGATGTCGAAACTCGTATCCCCAATCATCACCGTGGTTTCGGGCGATGCGCCCACTTCGGCCATGGCGGTCAGCAGCATGGAAGGGTGCGGCTTTGACGGGTGCCGGTCTGCGGTTTGCAGCGTCACGAAATGGGCATTTATGCCATGATGCTCCAGACACAGGGCAAGCCCGCGATCCGACTTTCCCGTCGCAACTCCCAACAGCCAACCGGCGGCATCCAGATCGCGGATCAATTCCGCCATGCCGGGATAGAGCGGTTCTGATACCGCGCATTCGCGGCGCAGTTGCTGGAACGCGCTTTTATAACGTTCCGACAGATGATCATGATAATCCGGCTCCGCTTCGGGTAGCAGCCGCGCGATGGCGAGCGGCAGGGACAGCCCCACCACTGACAGGATTTTCACGCGATCAGGCGCGGTCAGCTTTTCGCCTTCAAAGGCGCGGGTCATCGCGGCGCAAATACTGTGCTGGCTGTCCACCAAAGTGCCGTCGCAATCGAAAACGGCCAGGCGATTGGTCATTTCTTGCGCAAATCCCGCCCCTCGCCCGGTCCACGCGAGCGACGTTCGCCGCGACGGCCCTTGCGGACCTGCTTGGCATGGGCGCGGGCCAGCTTCTTTTCATCCTCGCGCGTGGGCTTACGCTCGATTTCCTCGTCCAGCGGCAGGTCGCCCGCCGACAGGTCGAAGCCCAGGGAGACAAGGCTGGCCGCGAAATGTTCAGGCAATTCCGCCCTCACATCAACTCGCCCGCCATCGGGATGATCGACCCGAATACGCCTGGCATGAAGGTGCATCTTGCGGCTGATCGAGCCGGACAGGAAAGATTCCTTGCCCCCATATTTGCCGTCGCCCACAATCGGATGACCAATGGCCGCCATATGGACGCGCAGCTGATGGGTGCGACCGGTATGGGGTTGCAGTTCGACCCAGGCGGCGCGGTTGCCCGCCCGTTCGATCACGCGATAACGGGTGCGGGAAGGAAGCCCCTCCTCCTCATCCACATGCATTTTTTCCCCGCCGGTGCCGGGCTGCTTGGCGATGGGCAATTCTATCATGCCGTCATTGATCGACGGCACGCCGATCACGATTGCCCAATAAACCTTTCGTGCCGTGCGGCTGGAAAAAGCCTTGGCAAAATAGGCCGCCGACCGCGCCGTCCGAGCGACCAGAAGCGCGCCGGACGTATCCTTGTCCAGTCGGTGGACCAATTTGGGCCGCTGTTCCAGCTCGAACTCCAACGCGTCGAGCAGTCCGTCGACATGCTCGTCGGTCTTGGTCCCACCTTGGGTAGCAAGGCCTGGCGGCTTGTTGAGGACAATTGCCTGCGCGTCGCGGTGGATCACCATGTTCTGCGCGAACATGGCCTGATCCTCGCTCAGTTCTGGCTTTGCACGCTTTGGTTTGGCGGTCTCGGCGGCCTTGGGTTCTGCAGGAGGAACACGTATGCTCTGCCCGGCAGCAACCCGGTCACCCGGCGCCGCGCGCGCGCCATCGACCCGCAACTGCCCCGTACGCGCCCAACGTGACACGGTGTTGAAGCCGATGTCCGGCAAGTGCCGCTGGAACCAGCGATCGAGGCGGATGCCGTCATCGTCCACGCCCACGCGAAACTGGCGGACATCCAGCGACACGCCCTTTGCGGCAGAGGATTTCGCAACCGGAGCCTTCGCCGCGGGAGCCTTCACTGCCGCCACCTTTGTGCCCAAGGACTTGGCTGGCGGCTTCGAGCTGGATCTGGGCGTTTCGGATTTTCGCGCCCGTGCGGCCTTGGCTCCACCCCGCGCCCTGTCAGGAGCACCTCCGCCACCCGGTTTCCGCCCGCCACGCGCGGGTCCCTGCGGTTTGCCTGGCGGACGCCCCTTCATGCGATAGTCCTCATCAGGCTAAGCCCGCCGAACAGCGCGGCGACCGCGCCGACGACGGAAAAGGTCGCATAGCCAATAGCCATGCCGAACTGGCCCCGTTCGATCATCAGCACCATTTCCAGACTGAAGGAAGAAAAGGTCGTGAAACCGCCCAGCAGCCCCACTGCCAGCAACAGGCGAAGGGATTCGCCGGGTGCGGCGTGAAACCGTGCGAGCCATCCGACGACTATCCCCATCGCGAACCCGCCCAGCAGGTTGACCGCAAAGGTTCCCCATGGCCAGAGGGCAGTGGGAAACAAATGGCCCGACAAGCGGCCAAGCTGATAGCGCCCGAGCGCGCCCACAGCGCCGCCACCCATGACGAGGAGGATATTATTCATGCCGCCGCCCTAGAGGGAAATCGCGACAAAGGAAATGGGGCGATCTTCAGCTATCGGCGTTATCAGCGCCCGTTGTCGGCGATGATATCAACACTGGTCTTACCGCCCGGCGCGTCGGTGAACAGCAACATGAACGCGCCACCATCATCCTTGCGCGTGCCGCCCAGCACATGGTCGCCGCCCAATATCCGGTGCTCGGCCTCAAAGCCTGATCTGCGCGCCTGCGTATAATAGAAATCCATGACGCTCTGGCGCGGCACTGGCGTCACAAAGGTCGCAGCGCGCAGCGTGCAGCCATCCTTATCCGCGCCGGCAGCTTCCATCAATTGCGCGCCGGGATACACAGTAAACGGGTCGGGCAAGCGGCTGGCCCACTGCATTCCGTAGACCAGATTCTTGCGGCAATAGACGTTGCCGCCGGGCTGCGACTGTTCACGGGCCAGCGCCGCCAGAGTCGTAGTCGATTCCATCGCCTCACCCTTTGCAGGAGCAGGCGTAGCAAGCAGTTTGCCGCCAGCCAGCTTCACCGACTGGGCCAGCGCCTGGGCGGCATCACCCTTCAATACGGGCAGCGCGGCATTGGCGGGACGGTCAGCTGGACGAACGGCATTGCGGTTCGACTGGCTGGTCAGATTGGGATCGACAACGATCTGACCGGCAAGCGCGCCTTTAAGAGCGGGATCGACGGCGTCATTGGTGAGCTGGGCGTCCAAGGCGTTGAGATCGGCATCCTTGTCATCCTTGCCGCACCCTCCCAAAGGCAGGATCAACAAAAACGCCGCCACGCAGGCAGTCGGGAAACGCACCATAGCTTCACTCCTTCGTAAACAGGAGATGAAGAGCGCAGGTTAATTTTCCGTTAGGCTTTTTGGTGAATCGCCAAATATTTCCGCCATGCCATTCTTTGCATGTCGGCATTATCGCCACCTTGCCCTTCGGCGCCGGAATGGCCATGTGTTGATAATGCTTAATATAGTTTCAGTCCTGATCGGACTTGTCGCCCTTGTCCTGATGATCCCCGCGATCCTGCCGTTCGTGGCGATCCTCAACTGGCTGCTCGTGCCGCTTGCCCTGGTCGGTGCGCTGATCGGCATGGCGTCCAGCCGGAATGGCGGACGCAACTTCTGCCTGATCGTCGCGGCCTTTGGCGCGCTGCGGCTGTTCGCCGGGGGAGGGATTTTCTGAACGAACATAATCCTGAACTGCGGGCAGGTATGCTCGCGGCTCTGGGTGCCTATGGGCTTTGGGGACTGCTCCCCATTTTCTTCAAGCTGCTTCACGAAGTGGCCCCGGTCGAAGTCGTGTCCCAACGTGTCATCTGGTCGCTGCTGCTGATCCTTGGCGTACTGACGGCACGGCGCGGCCTCGGCCCGCTATTAAGCGCCTTTCGGGACTCGAAACTGCTGTTGCCGCTGGCGGGATCCGCGCTGTTCATCGGCATTAACTGGGTGACCTATGTCTGGTCGGTCAACAACGATCATGTGATCGCCGCCAGCCTTGGCTATTTCCTCAATCCACTGGTGAATGTCGCGCTGGGCGTCCTGGTGCTCAAGGAAAAGCTGCGACGTGCACAGGTGCTGGCAATCGCCATCGCAACGCTGGGCGTCGCCATCATGGCCGCCGCAGCACTCACCACCCTTTGGATCAGCGTTCTCCTGGCGCTGAGCTTTGCCTTCTACGGATTGATTCGCAAGATGACGCCGGTGCCGCCGATGGCCGGTCTGGGCGTGGAAACATTGATCCTGACGCCTTTCGCGCTGGCCTATCTGCTGTGGCTATCCGCGCATGGCGGGATCAGCCTGGGCACCAATGCCTATGTCACATGGTTGCTGATCGCTTCGGGCGCGCTGACCACCATACCGCTGGTTCTTTTCGCCATGGCGGCACATCGTTTGCCGATGGCCACGCTGGGCCTGATGCAATATCTGGCGCCGTCGCTGCAATTCCTGTGCGGCGTCTTCCTCTACGGTGAAAAACTGTCGCACGGTCAGATGGCCAGCTTCGCGCTGATATGGCTTGGCCTCATTCTCTTCGCGGGCGACAGCGTGACCGTCGCCCGCCGGAACAGACTTTCCCCCGCTTAGTAAAATTCGGTCGCTTCAAACCGGACCGGCTCACCGACCGCCTCATTAGCCAGCGTGTCTTCCCACATCACCCGATGGCCGCGCACGATGGTGCCAACGGCCTTTCCGGTAAGGTCCATCCCTTCAAAGGGCGACCAGTTACAGCGTGAAGCCAGCCATTCGCTGCCCACGGTCCACCGCTTCTTAAGGTCGACCACGGTGAAGTCGGCATCATAGCCCAGAGCGATGCGCCCCTTGCCCACCAGCCCGAACACCCGCTGCGGCCCCGAAGACGTAAGCTCGATAAAACGACGCAGCGACAGCCTGCCTTCCGCCACATGGTTGAGCAGCAACGGCACCAGCGTCTGCACGCCGGGCATGCCGCTGGGGCTGGCGGGATAGGGCTTTGCCTTTTCCTCTATCGTATGCGGGGCATGGTCGCTGCCCAGGACATCCGGCACGCCCTGCGCCAACCAATGCCACAGGCCGTCCCGATGCGCAGCGGACCGGATCGGGGGATTCATCTGCGCATAGCTGCCCAGCCGTGGATAGGCGTCCTCCGCCGCCAGCGTCAGGTGCTGCGGCGTCACTTCGCATGTCGCGATATCCTTGTGCCCGGCAATATACGCCAGTTCCGCAGGGGTGGTCACATGCAGGATATGGATTCGCCGCCGCGCTTTCCGGGCAAGGCCGATGATCCGCTTCGTCGCGATCATGGCGCTTTCATCGTCGCGCCAGATCGGGTGCGAAGACGAATCCCCCTCGACCCGGAGGTCCTTGCGCGCATTCATCCGCGCCTCATCCTCGGCATGGATGGCGACGCGGCGCGTCCCGCTGGCCAAGACCCGCGACAGCGCGTCGTCATCGTCCACCAGCAGGCTGCCTGTCGACGCGCCCATGAATATCTTGACCCCCGCCGTGCCGGGTATGCGCTCCAGTTCCTTCAGCGCCTCGGCATTGTCCGCCGTCGCACCGACATAAAAGGCATGGTCGCACCACATGCGATGATGCGCGCGATCCAGCTTTTCCCTCACCCGCTCTGCACTGTCGGTGTTGGGGTTGGTGTTGGGCATTTCAAAGACCGCGGTGATCCCGCCCAGCACAGCCGCCCGGCTGCCTGATTCCAGGTCTTCCTTGTGCTCCAGCCCAGGCTCACGGAAATGCACCTGACTGTCGATGCACCCCGGCAGCACGTCGAGGCCCGAACAGTCGATCACCTCGCCCGCATCGCCCAGGCTGGTCCCGATCGCCACGATCTTGCCCGCGCGGACGCCTATGTCCGCATTGTCCGCGCCGCCGGGGGTGTGGACGGTGCCGTTCTTCAGGATCAGGTCGAAAGTCTCGGACATGGGATGCTCGCCGCTTGGATAAGTTGATTGCCTGTCCTACCTAAAGCCGATGACCGGCACCACCTTAACCGACCGCGCCCTCCTCAGAATTTCGGGTGAAGAGGCAAAAAGCTTCCTCCAGGGACTTCTGACGCGCGATGTCCTTACCCTGACAGCGGACGCGCCGCGCTGGGGCGGGCTGCTGACGCCGCAGGGCAAGGCGCTTTTCGACTTCATCCTTTGGGCCGATGGCGATGACGTGCTGATAGATTGCGAAGCTGCGCAGGCGGGCGCGCTCACGCGGCGCCTGACCCTCTACCGCCTGCGCCGCAAAGTCATGGTCGCTCGCGAAGAGAATCTGGCCGTTCATTGGTCCCTCGACCAAAGCGAAAAGCCCCTCGACCCACGCCTCCCTGCGCTCGGCCATCGCTGGCTCGCTCCGGCAAGTCCGGGCGACGCCGCCGCCGCATTCCGCGCGCACCGCCTGTCGCTCGGCATTTTCGAAGGCGTCGGCGAACTTGGGCAGGATCAGCTGCTCTGGCTGGAAACCAACGCCGAAGAACTGGGCGGTGTCGACTATGACAAGGGTTGCTATGTGGGGCAGGAAAACACTGCGCGGATGCATTATCGCAGCAAGATCAACCGGCGGCTCGTCGCTGTTCCGATAGCTGAGGCCGATGAAAAGCGGCAACGGGCCGCCCTTCCCGACATGGGTATTTCCATCGAGCTTCGGCGCGTCGAAACCATCGATCCCGCCACCCTGCCAACCTGGCTTGCCAAGGAAATTGCTTCGACCCTGTAATCTTTTGCCCGCCACAAGCAACGCGACGGAAATATTAAGGTCTGGGCGTTAACATCCCGGTCCGGCATGCGATCAGGGGGGCGCAATCCTTGCGGAACGAACGATTATCGACGGCTGAAACGCGCCGCGCATATCTACCTGTTTCAGCGCCCGCCACGCCTGTGCAGCAATGGCTCTTGGCCGCCATTTGCCTTTCGACCCTGTTCTTCGCCCTGATCACGCCACCTTTTCAGGCTCCCGACGAAAACCAGCATTATATGAAAGCGCTCCTCCTCGCCGAAGGGCGCGTTTTCACGCAGACGCGGGGGACGATGATCGGCGCGGAACTGCCCCGTGCGGCAGTGGACCTGCATGGCGCAGATTTTGCGACAGATGTGCCTGCGACGCTCCGCCGCTTCGACCCCGACATGCTGGCAAAAGCGTGGGCCGCAGATGACGCGCGGCCAGGAACGGATTTCGCCGACTTCCCCAACGTCGCCAGCTATGCGCCCAGCCTGTATGCGCCGGGCGCAGTCGGGCTGATGCTGGGGGACGCGGCGGGCCTGCCCCGACTGGGCAGCTTTTATACCGGACGTATCGTGAATGCGTTGGCCGGACTGGGCCTCCTGACTTTGGCGCTTTCCCTATTGCCCTTCGGACGGAGCGCGATGCTCGCAACGGCATTGCTGCCGATGTTCAGCTACCAAACAGGGTCTTTATCACCCGATGCGGTAATCAATGGCATGGGCTTCCTGGGCCTCGCCCTTGCGCTGCGCATCGCATTCATGGGTGTCACCCCGGCACGATCCATCGGCCTGTTGGCTGCGGCCCCGCTGCTGGCGCTTGCAAAGGGTGTCTATCTGCCGCTGATGGCCGCCGGTTTGACCCGCCCTGAAATGCGGCGCGACCTGCGTCCCTGGTTGCTGGTCGCGGCGATGGCGGTTGGCGCAATTGCATTCATCGCATGGATGAAAATGTCGGGCGGAAGCCAGGCGCTATACCATATCGCTTCGCGCAAAACCGGCGAACATGCCATGACCGCGCCGCTGGCCGATCAGCTTGGCGTGATCCTGGCAGACCCGGTCGCCTATGTGCGTATCCTCTGTTCCAGCGTGGTCGACCGTGCGCCCGTTTACGCGCTTCAGATCGTCGGTCGTTTCGGCTGGAACGCCATATTGCTGCCGCTCGCCGCCTATCCTCTTGCCGCACTGATGATCGGTGCCGGGGTGCTTAGCGGATCGGGTGTGCAGATCGGTATCGGGCAGCGCCTCTGGTGGATCGCGGTGGCGGCGGGCAGCGCGCTGCTCATCGAAACGGCGATGTACCTGACGGGAACCCCGCTCGGCGCTGACTATATCCAGGGAACGCAGGGTCGTTATTTCCTGCCCATCCTGCCGCTCCTATTATTGGCGATCATGCCCGAAACCGCCGTGCGGGGTGCGCGCCCGATATTTGCGGGCGCGGCGCTACTGCTGCTCGCCGTGGCGATGGCCAGCGCCTTCGACAGCTTCTGGGTACACGGTTTCGTCACCGCCGACGGCATGCCCCCCTTTGACCGCCTGAGCGACGCGCTGCTGCTCCCTTCCCCGCGCTGGTAGCCAGCACCGGCAGAAAGCGAGCCAGCCCAACCCGACGACCCAGCCCGCCAGAACGTCGGTGGGCCAATGGACGCCCAGCCAAATGCGGCTGACTCCGATCAGCAGAATGATCATGCCGCTCACCATGTAGGCCATCGGTCGGCTGATCAGTAACGCGATCGCGCCGAACAGGATCATGTTTCCCGCCGCATGCCCGCTGGGGAAACTGTAGCTGTTAACGATGTCCAGATGGGGCAGCAAATCGGGGCGTGGCGCGGCGAAAATCTGTTTCAGGCCCAGATTCAGCAAGGTGCCGCCTGCCATGGTGAAGGTCAGCCATAGCGCGGCGATCCGCCTGCCCTGCCACAGCAATCCGGCAAGGGCGACGTTGAACAATAGCAGGCGGCCTCCGCTTCCCCCCGCCATCGACGCGGCCTGCATCACTATCGTCACGACCACGCCAACTTGCGTATCCCGCGCCGCTCCAGCTGCACCCATCCCGGCAAGGTTGAGCGCATCGGTCGCGCCCGATTGCTGGAGCAGCGCGATCAGGAAAACGCAAAGGAGTGAAACGGCGAAAGCCATCCCCCCCCTTCGCCATGCGCATCGATCAGATATGGAGAGCTCTGCCATAGGCTGCGAGCACGCTTTCATGCATCGATTCCGAAATGGTGGGGTGCGGAAAGACCGTGTGCATCAGATCGGCCTCGGTCGTTTCCAGCGTCTTGCCGACGGTGAAGCCCTGGATCATCTCCGTCACTTCCGCCCCGACCATGTGCGCGCCCAGCAGCTCGCCGGTCTTGGCGTCGAAGACCGTCTTCGTAAAGCCTTCCGACTCGCCCAGCGCGATTGCCTTGCCATTGCCAATGAACGGGAACATGCCGACCTTGACCTCATACCCTGCCTCCTTGGCCTTGGCTTCGGTCAGGCCGACGCTGGCAATCTGCGGGTGGCAATAGGTGCAGCCCGGAATGTTGCGCACATCCATCGCATGGGGATGCTTCCCGGCAATGGCTTCGGCGGCGATCACGCCTTCATGGCTCGCCTTATGTGCCAGCCATGGCGGCGCGGTGATGTCGCCAATCGCCCACAGCCCGTCGACATTGGTCCGGCACATCTCGTCGGTTTTCAAAAATCCGCGATCGTCCATGGCGACGCCCAGTTCCTTAAGGCCGATGTCGGCAGTGTTCGGAACGATGCCGATAGCGACGATCATATGGCTGAATTCGGCGGCGCTTTCCTTGCCAGCCTTGTCCTTCAGCTTCGCCTTGATCCCATTCGCACCGACCTGAATGTCGCTGACGCCAGCGCCGGTCAGGATGGTCATGCCCTGCTTCTTAAGCGCCTTTTCCAGGAAGGCAGACACGTCCGCATCTTCCACCGGCACGACCCGATCCATCATCTCGACCACGGTCACGTCCGCGCCCATGTCGTTATAGAAGCTGGCGAATTCGATCCCGATCGCGCCGGAACCGATGACCAGCAGCTTGGTCGGCATTTCCGGCGGGGTCATGGCATGGCGATAGGTCCACACCCGCTTGCCGTCGGCAGGCGTGCCGGGCAGGTCGCGCGCCCGCGCGCCGGTAGCGACGATGATATTCTTCGCCGTCAGCTCTTCGGTCTTTCCGTCCCTGGTCACGGACAGCTTGCCCTTGCCGGTCAGCTTGCCCTCACCCATGTGAACGGTGATCTTGTTCTTCTTCATCAGGTGCGTGACGCCCTGATTAAGCTGCTTGGCGACACCACGCGACCGCTTCACCACGGCCTCGATGTCAGCGCTGATCTTTTCAGCCGCCAGTCCATAGTCCCCGGCATGCTGCATATAATGATAGATTTCAGCCGAACGCAGCAGCGCCTTGGTCGGGATGCAGCCCCAGTTGAGGCAGATGCCGCCCAGATTTTCGCGCTCCACGATGGCGGTCTTCAACCCCAGCTGGGCAGCGCGGATCGCGGCTACATAGCCGCCGGGGCCGGAACCCAAAACGATGAGATCGTAATTCTCAGCCATGGTAAACTTTCCTTTTGCGCAGGAAGATCAAGCCGCCGCCGATGGCGTCAAAGGCGGCACGGAACGGGGTTGGCGATCCTCACCGATCGCCACAAATGTGAAGGTCGCCTGGGTGACCCGGTAGGACCGGTCGTCATGGCGCGTGCGACGCCACGCTTCGACGTCGATCTTCATCGACGTGCGCCCAACGGACTTCAGCGCGGCAAACACAGAAACTTCATCGCCAACCACCACCGGACGCAGGAAGGCCATGCCCTCCACCGCGATGGTGACGGCGCGCCCATGACTGTGCCTGGCCGCCACCGATCCAGCGGCGGAATCCATCAGGCTCATCAACCAGCCGCCGAAAATATCCCCATAAGGATTGGTGTCGGCGGGCATGGCTATTACTCGCACCGCCGGACTTTGGTCAGGCGGCGTTTCGTCCGGCCGCGCCATCAGGCCAGCATACCGAGCGGGTTTTCAACCAGTTCGCGGAATGCCTGCATCAGGCGGGCACCGTCCGCTCCGTCGATGGCGCGGTGGTCGAAGCTGCCGGTAGCCGACATGACCGTTGCGATCTGAAGCGCGTCATCCACGACGAAGGGCCGTTTCTCGCCCGCGCCGATTGCCATGATCATGCCCTGTGGCGGGTTGATGACGGCTTCGAACTGCTTGATGCCGAACATGCCCATGTTGGACAGGGACGCGGTGCCCCCCTGATATTCCTGCGGCGCCAGCTTGCCGTCCTTGGCCCGGCTGGCCAGGTCCTTCATGGCGGTTGAGATTGCCGACACGCTCTTGCTGTCGGCCTCGGTGACGATTGGCGTGATCAGGCCGCCGGGAATGGACACCGCGACGGAAATGTCCGCGCGCTTGAACTGCAGCATCTGGTCGCCCGCGAACTGCACATTGCATTCGGGCACCTGCACCAGCGCGACGCCCAGCGCCTTGATCAACAGATCATTGACCGACAGCTTGACGCCACGGCCCGCCAGTCCGGCATTGAGTTCCGACCGGAGCTTCAGCAGCTTGTCGAGCTGAACGTCCACGGTCAGGTAGATGTGGGGCACCTGCTGCTTCGATTCCGTCAGCCGCCGCGCAATCGTCTTGCGCATGCCGCTCAACTTCACGACCTCATGCGGAATGCCAAAGTCCTGAGCTGTCGCCGGAGCGACGGGGGTGGGCGCAGCGGCAGCAGGCGCAGTAGCCTGGGCAGCCCTCGGCGCGCCCTTCTCCGCCCCTTCCAGATCGGCCTTCACAACGCGTCCATTAGGTCCGCTGCCTTTAAGGCTGGCAAGGTCGATGCCCGACCGCTCCGCGATCCGACGCGCCAGCGGGCTTGCCTTGACACGCTTTCCGTCCTGCTGTGCAGGCGCGGCATCCGCCTTGGCAGCGGGAGCCGGATCAGCAGCAGGCGCTGCAGACGCAGCCGCTTCGGCCTTGGGCTTGGCATCCGCCTTGGGCGCGGCTGCATCATTCTGCGCTGCCTCCGCCAGATCCTCACCTTCCTCGGCGATGATCGCGATGACCGTTCCCACCTTCACACCTTCAGATCCTTCGCTGATCAGAATCTTGGCGATCTTGCCTTCATCCACGGCTTCGAATTCCATCGTCGCCTTGTCGGTCTCAATCTCCGCCAGCAGGTCGCCCGATGAAACGGTGTCGCCCTCCTTCACCAGCCACTTCGCCAACGTTCCTTCTTCCATCGTGGGCGACAGGGCGGGCATCTGGACTTTTTTGCTCATGAGCGATGGCCTCTCTTCTTTTCCGAACCGTGGGGCGGCGTTGTCAGCCGTTTTCACCCTTTGGCCGGAACGGTCAAGGCCATGCCTTGCATAGCGGGCGATAATGAGTCACATCTCACCAGACCGGTTCAAGATTTTCCAAATCGGTTCAAGAAGCAAGAGCGGCGCTGGTCGGCCTGCTCCCGATCCGGGGTTTCATTCCATGCGGACTTATCTGGTCGTCGTAGACGAATCACCCGAAGCGGAGACTGCGTTGCGCTTCGCCGCCCGTCGCGCGGCCAAGACGGCGGGCGCCATTCGCATCCTCGCGCTGATCCCGCCCGCTGAGTTCGTCCAGTGGGGCGGCGTGCAGGCCACGATGGAGGATGAAGCGGTCCAACGCGCCGAAGCGCTGGTGACGAGCGCGGCTGGCACCCTGACCGAGGAATCGGGCATCCGCCCCAGCATCACCGTGCGGCAAGGCGAACCGGTCGCCATCGTGCGGGAAACGCTGAATGAAATGACCGATGTCGCCGCGCTGGTCCTGGGCGCAGCGGCCAGCGGCCCGCCCGGTGCGCTCGTATCGCACTTTGCCGGCGCGGATGCAGGCAAGCTGCCCTGCCCAATCATGATCATCCCCGGCGGCCTGGATGCTGAAGCCATCGACCGCCTGAGCTGAAAGGCACGCGCCCCACGGCTACCGCCGATGCTTGCCCCGCTTTGACCCTGCATGCCGGATGTTGGCCGGACGGCCCCGCTTGATCCCCGGACGCATCCTGTCCCTCTTGAAACTCGGCCGCTGCGGCGGCGCGTCCGGCAGTTCAAAGCGCAACACTGCGTTGATCGGGTCGGCTTCCACCAGCCGGAGCGGCAGCCGCTGCCCCGACGTGTAACGATCGCCGCTTTCCACTCCCTCCAGCGCGCGGGCGGCTTCATCATAGAAAAAGCGCTCGTCTCCCAACGTCGACACCGGCACCAGCCCATCGCCGCCCAGCCCTTCGACCGTGGCGAAAAAGCCGAAGCTCTGGACGCCGGTGATGCGCGCGTCCACCACCTCGCCTACATGGGCGGCCAGGAATGCGGCGACATAGCGGTCGATGGTCTCACGCTCCGCCTCCATCGCGCGCCGCTCATATTGGCTGATCATCTCGCCAATGCGGCCCATATTCTCGAAATCTTCGCCGCTAAGCGCCGTCCTCTCTGGAATGACGCTGCCCTTGGGAGCGGGCAGTTCCAACCCATAAGCACCGACCAACGCGCGATGAACCAGCAAGTCCGCATAACGCCTGATGGGGGACGTGAAATGGCCGTATGATCCCAGAGACAGGCCAAAATGCCCCATATTCTGCGGGCTGTAATAGGCCTGCGTCTGGCTGCGCAGTATCTGTTCCATGATCTGCGGCTTTTCTTCCGTGTCCTTCACCCGGTCGATCAACCGATTGAAGGTGGCGGGCTTGATGACCTGGCCCAGCGCAAATTCCATGTCGAATGTTGCCAGAAAATCCTTGAGCGCAACCAGCTTCTCGCGGCTGGGCGGCTCATGCACCCGGTACATGACCGGTGCTTTCTTCGCCTCCAGCGCCTTGGCCGCCGCGACGTTGGCGGCGATCATATAATCTTCGATCAGCATGTGAGCGTCGAGCCGTTCGCGCACCGCGACGCTGACGATCTTTCCATTGTCGTCCAGCACCACGCGCCTTTCGGGCAAATCCAGCGCCAGCGGCTCGCGCTTGTCCCGCGCCTTGCGCAGCAGTTTCCAGCATTCCCACAAGGGCTTCAGCGCGGGTTCGAGCAGTGCATTATCCTGCCCGCCGTCGATCGCCGCCTGCGCATCCTCATAGGCCATGACCGCGGCGACGCGGATGACCGCCCGTGAAAAGCGCCAACTGGTGACATTGCCCGAAGCATTGACGACCAGATGGCAGGCCATGGCCGCCCTGTCTTTCTCCGCCCGCAGCGAACACATGTCCGACGACAGCTGATGCGGCAGCATCGGAACCACCAGGTCAGGAAAATAAACGCTGTTCCCCCGCTTGCGGGCTTCCTTGTCGAGTGCGCTGCCGGGCCGGACATAATAGCTGACGTCGGCGATGGCGACGATCGCGCGATAGCCCCCCGGATTGGCTGGATCATCATCGGGCGCGGCCCAGACCGCATCGTCATGATCGCGCGCGTCGGCCGGGTCGATCGCGACGATAGGCAAGTGACGCAGGTCCTCGCGCTTGTCCTCATGAAGCGGCAGGTCAGACGCAACGACCGCTTCTTCCTCCGCCCGTTCGGGGAAGACATGGGGAATGCCGTGTTTGTGGATAGCGATCAGGCTGAAACTGCGCGGAGCGAAGGGATCGCCCAATATGTCAGTGATGCGGGCGCTGATCCGCGGTGGCCTGCCGACCGGCTCGGCCAGCACGAGGTCGCCGGGCTTGGCGCTGCCGACATCGCTGATAGGCGTGTCCTTGCGAATGCGCTTGTCGACCGGGCGCAGCCACAATTTCCCGCCATCGCCTTCTTCCACCACGCCCAGCAATTCCTCGCTGGCCTTGGCCAGCTTCTTCATCGGGTGAGCGACGAAGCCGCGTCCCGCCTCTTCCGTCCGGGCCAGGATACGATCGCCGATGGTCAACGCACCGCGCTTGCCGCGCTCCACCACGCGCAGCCGTGGCGCGGGCTGACCTTCGGCTTCCCACCGTTCCGGCGTGCCGATCAAAGTTGCGCCATCGACATCCACGATGCGAAGCACCGTCACCTTCGGCAATCCGCCCATTTTGTGAAAGGCGCGCGCAGGCCCAACGTCGATCAGCCCCTCATCCGCCATGTCCTTAAGGAGCGCCTTCAGCGCAATCTTGTCCTGCGCGTGAAGGCCAAAGGCCTTCGCAATCTCCCGCTTGCCCGCAGGCTGGTCGGACGAAGCAATGAACTCCATCACTTGATCGCGGGTCGGCAGGCCTGTGCGCCGCACCTTGATTGATTTCTTCTTTTCGGTTGATGCCATGACGCAGCTATAGGGAGCCGCTTCGTCCCTTACCAGATGCCAGTATGTCGGGACGCAGGCAGATATCCGCTTTGGCGTCCTACCCCGACAGTTTGCGGGCACGCTCCCGCCATACTTCGGCGAGGACAGTCATGCCCGCCAGCGCGCGCACCGCCGCAGGCTCTGCCTTATGCCCACCGCCGATCAGCAATCGAAAGACGCGCGCGATGGGCCATTCCGGCAGCACCCGATCCAACAGCTGCATCCGGGTCCCGGCTTCCGCCTCCCCTTCGCGCAGAACCCGAAAATACAGGCCGGAACGTGCCGTCTTCACCATCGCAGCCATCACATTGCGTTCGCCAAAGCGATGATCCAACTTCCAGCATGGCTGACGCCCGTGGCTCACTTCAACGATAGCGCTCCCTAGCGAAAATCGATCGCCCAGGCAGATTTCCTCCTCCGTCATACCGCGTGAGGCTATATTCTCGCCAAAGGCGCCGGGCGCGTTCAGCAGAGGGTGGCCCGGCTTGCGATCCTGCCACCAGCTATAATGGTCCTGCGGATAAAGATGTATGGCCTTGTCCCACCCGCCATGGTGGATCAGGTCAGCAACATTGTCCCCGTCCAATCCCATCCAGCCGATCCGAACGGGGCCGGTGACAGGCTGCTTGGCAATGGCACTATAGTCCCCATCGCGAAATGGAACCGGCGCACCAGTCAACAGCGCCTCGATCGTCAGGAAATCCGCCATAGCGGCCCTATGGCATGCGCCTGATCGATTGGCGATGGCCAAGGATCAGGCGCGGCTAAGCTCCGACCCCAGTTTCAGCACTTCGCCGTCATTGTCGGTGCTGACGAGATAGGCGGGGTTCCTGGCTGAACCGTTGCGCCGGATGAGCGCCCCTTCGATCGTCCTTTCAACTGGCCGGTCGAACCGTTCAGCCACATGTCCCCAACCAACGCCCTGTCCCCAATTCCACCTGACCCGCATGCCTTTTCGAAAACCTCCGGTCATTCCCATTCTCTCCTTCGCGGCGCAGCCGCGCCGTCCGCTCAAATCTCCATTGATGGCTGCAAAAATCCCAATCGCGCACGGGGTTCCCTTGGGTTTTGCATTCGGCTGGGTTAAGGGGCGACAGATGGATGTAACCGGCCTTCGCGTCGCGCTGTTCAGCGGCAATTATAATTATGTGCGGGACGGCGCGAACCAGGCGCTCAATCGCTTCGTGGAATATCTGCTGCGTCAGGGCGCTGCGGTGCGCATCTATTCGCCCACGACGGATACGCCGGCTTTCGAACCGACCGGTGAACTGGTCAGCGCGCCATCCTTTCCCGTGCCGGGTCGGCGGGAATATCGCGTGTCCTATCGCATGTCCCGCCACGTCCGCCGGGACCTGCGGTCATTCCGCCCAAATCTTGTTCACGTTTCCAGCCCCGACCCGTTGGGACATCGCGCTGTCAGCTGGGCCCGAAACGCAGGACTGCCCGCTATCGCATCGGTGCATACCCGTTTCGAAACCTACCCACGCTATTATGGCCTCGCATTTCTGGAATCGACGATCGAATCCATGCTTCGCCGCTTCTACAGGCGCTGCGACGCGATTGTCGCGCCATCGGAATCCATGGCGCAACTGCTACGCGAACAGCGGATGAGCTATGACGTCGGCATCTGGACGCGCGGGATAGACCGGGACATTTTCCACCCCGCTCGCCGCGATCCTGACTGGCGGCATTCACTGGGGATTGCCGACGACGAACCCGCCATCGGCTTCATTGGGCGGCTGGTGATGGAAAAGGGGCTGGACGTCTTTTCCGACACCATTGATCAGCTCGCGCAGCGTCAGGTCCGGCACAAGGTGCTGGTCGTGGGCGACGGCCCCGCGCGCGAATGGTTCCAGAACCGGCTTCCCAATGCGATCTTCACCGGGTTTCAGCAGGGCGCGGACCTTGGGCGAGCCGTTGCCAGCATGGACATGCTGTTCAATCCTTCGATCACCGAAACCTTCGGCAATGTGACGCTGGAAGCGATGGCTTGCGGCCTACCAACCGTTGCCGCCCGCGCCACCGGCAGCGAAAGCCTGGTCAGCGAAGGCAGGACGGGCCGCCTCATACGTCCGGGCGCGATCGGCGCCTTTGCCGACGCGCTCGCAACCTATTGCAACGACGCCGACAGCCGCGAAAAAGCAGGAGCCGCCGCCATTGCGGAGGCGGAACATTATGGCTGGGACCAAGTGAATCAGGCACTGGTGGACACCTACCTCCGCGTAATCCGCCAACGCAGTCAGGGCGCGCCGCCACGATCCAGCCCGGTTCCATGACCGACCATGCTATCCTATATCGGCATGATGGCTGACCTTTTCATTCATCTCGTCAAAGCGCCGATAAAGGCCACGGCGCGCCGATGACCGGCACTTTGTTCACCCATAGCGCGTCGAAGCCGCTCGCCGAAACCCTGCGCCCGTCGTCGATAGCTGAGGTCATCGGGCAGGAACATCTCCTGTCTCCCGACGGTCCTTTAGGCCGGATGCTGACGAACAAGCGACTGTCGTCCTTCGTCCTGTGGGGCCCGCCCGGCGTTGGCAAAACCACCATCGCCCGGCTGATCGCGGCGGAGGCAGGATATGAATTCACCCAGCTATCGGCGGTATCCACCGGCATCGCTGACCTTCGCAAGGCTATCGCCGCTGCATCAGCGCTGCGCGACAGCGGCGGACGCCCCACCGCCGTGTTCATCGATGAACTTCATCGCTTTTCCCGCCCGGTGCAGGATGCCATGCTCCCGGCGATCGAAGACGGCACGTTTGTCCTGATCGGCGCCACCACCGAAAACCCCAGCTTCAGCCTGGTATCGGCTCTGCTGTCCAGAGCGAAAGTCTTCACGCTCAATCGCCTGGGAACGGATGATCTGTCCAGGGTGATCGAGCGCGCGGAGCGGCACTCCGCCAGGCCCCTGCCACTCATCCCCGGCGCGCGGGATGCGCTCATCGCCATGGCCGATGGTGACGCCCGCTATCTGCTGGGCCTGTGCGAGGAATTGATGACCCTGACGGCCGACGCGCCGCTCGATACCGACCAGCTCGCATCGATCATCCAATCCCGCGCGCCACTTTACGACAAGGGCAAGGAAGAGCATTTCAACCTGCTCAGTTGCTTCCACAAAAGCCTGCGCGGCAGCGACGTGGACGCGGCCCTATACTGGGCTGCGCGAATGCTGGTGGGCGGCGAAGATCCAGCGGTCATCTTCAGGCGGCTGTCCTGCGCTGCATCGGAAGATGTTGGCATGGCCGATCCGCAGGCGATGGTGCAAGTCATCACCGCATGGCAGGCGTTCGAACGGGTCGGCCTTCCCGAAGGCAGGCTGTTTCTGGCGCAGGCCATCAATTATGTCGCGACCGCTCCCAAATCAAATGCCTCCTATCAGGCGCTCGACCGCGCAATGGCATTGGCGCGCCAGACAGGATCGCTGCCACCGCCCAAGCACATATTGAACGCGCCGACCGCCCTGATGAAGGAACTGGGCTACCATGTCGGCTACCAATATGATCATGATCAGCCCGATGCTTTTTCAGGCCAGGAATTCTACCCTGACCAGATCGCCGCTTCTCATCCCGACCCCCTCTACGCCCCCAATGAACGGGGCTTTGAACGGGATATTAGGAAGCGTCTGGCCTATTGGTCGGGCAAGCGGAAATCGGGCCGCTAGTCATCGTTAGCGCGGAGCCATGCGCAGCGCACCGTCAAGCCGGATAACCTCACCATTCAGCATGGGATTGCGTACGATCGCTTCAACGAGCTGCGCATATTCCGCGGGCTTCCCCAGCCGGGCCGGGTGCGGCACCGTAGCTCCCAAGGCATCCTGCACCGACTGTGGAAAGGATTCGAGCATCGGCGTGAGGAAAAGGCCCGGTGCAATGGTCATCACGCGGATCTTGTGCTGGGCCAGATCGCGAGCGATGGGCAGGGTCATGCCAACCACGCCCCCTTTTGACGCGCTATAGGCCGCCTGCCCGATCTGCCCGTCATAGGCCGCGATTGACGCTGTGTTGACTATGATCCCGCGCTCGCCACCCATCTCGTCAGCAGCGGCCAGCCGAGCCGCGAATTTCGATATCATGTTGAACGTGCCGATCAGGTTGACTGATATCGTCCGGGCAAAAATGTCGAGCGGGTGCGCCATGTCACCCTTGCCCACCGTCTTGACCGCCGGTGCGACGCCCGCGCAGTTGACCAGGATGCGGGCCACGCCATGCTGTTTTTCAGCGGCCTCCAATCCGGCATCCACGCTGGCGTCATCCGCCACATCGACCCTCACGAAAATGCCGCCAATGTCCTCAGCCACCTGCCGACCAGCTTCTTCATTTAGGTCAAAAATCGCAACTTTGGCGCCTTCCCCAGCCAGCTTGCGCGCCGTCGCCAGTCCCAGGCCCGATGCCCCGCCCGTGACGATAGCCGCCACGACATTATCGATGTTCATCACTCATCCTCTTGAAGTTTTGAAAGGAGGCCGGGCGCTGCCTCAACCATCCTGCTCCACGCGCCTCAATATCTTCCGCGCCTGGGCAAGGTGCGGTGCATCGACCATTTTTCCGTCGATCCTCAAAACACCTGCATCCGGCGCGGCTGCAAAGGCGTCCACGATGCGGCGCGCGGCCTCGACTTGCGCCTCGCTGGGCGTAAAGGCTGCATTTATCACCGGCACCTGCGCCGGATGAATGGCCAGCATGCCGGTAAATCCATCATAGGCCCCGCGCAGGGCGTAGCTTTTCAGCCCCTCCATATCGTCAATCGCCGGATACACCGTCTCGATCGCCGCGACGCCCGCTGCATGAGCGCCGAACAGGGTGAGCGAACGCACCTTCTCATAGGGGGCAGTGAAGGACCCGTCAGGGTGGCGGCTGGAAACCGCACCGACTGCCGCTGGCAAGTCTTCCGCGCCCCAACTGAGACCACATAACCGCTCTGCAACCCTGCCATAGCTTCCCAGTTCGAAAATCGCTTGCGGCGTTTCGGTCGCTATGGGCAACACACGCAGATGCGGCGCCATATGCGCAATCAGCATTTCCACCGTCGCCGCCCCCTGTGCCTTCGGCAAGACGATCCCGTCGGCCCGCACGGCGCAGGCCAGGTCCTGCTGCCAATCGGGGCCATCGACTGGGTTGATCCTCACCAACCTGTGCACAGGGGCAGTGTTCGCCAGATGGCTTGCAACAGCCTCTCTCGCGCGCTCCTTCGCCTGAGTAGAAACTGAATCCTCAAGGTCCAGAATGATCGCGTCCGCACCACTCGCTTCGGCCTTCGCAAAGCGGTCGCGCCTGTCGCCCGGTACGAACAGCAGCGACCGCAGCCTCATGCACCGCTGCCTTTGATCAATGTCATGCGCAAGCATTGGCACACAATCTCATCGCGTTGATTGAACATACGGTGCGAAAATGTGACGATGCCCGCGCCCGGTCGTGATTTGCTGGCCCGCAATTCCACCACCTCGGTCTCCGTGCGCAAAGTGTCGCCCAGGAATACGGGCTTTGGCATGACCAGCTTGTCATATCCCAGATTGGCGATCAGCGTTCCCAGCGTCGTATCGCCAACGGACAGGCCAATCATCAATGCAAAGGTGAAGGTGCCGTTGACCAGTATCTGGCCAAATTCGCTCGCCTTCGCAGCTTCCGCATCGATATGCAGCGGCTGCGGATTATGCGTCATCGTGGAAAAAAGAAGATTGTCCGTCTCCGTCACCGTGCGCCGAATTTCATGGACGATCGTCTGGCCAACCGCCCACTGATCGAAAAACCTGCCCCCCATCAACTGTCCTCCGCCTTCTTGACCTGCACCAGCAGCGCGCCTTCGCTCACCTGCCCGCCTTCGGCACCGTTTAGTTCAGCGACCACGCCATCGAAAGGCGCAACCAGGCTATGTTCCATCTTCATGGCCTCCAGCGTCACCAGCTTCTGCCCCTTCGCCACCTTGTCTCCCACAGCCACCGAAACGGAAATGATCCGCCCCGGCATCGGCGAGAGGATCGCGCCATCCGACGCCTCACCCCCGCCCAGCC
>NZ_JBJDRM010000005.1:0-217531 GCF_044987515.1 Sphingobium sp. ZW T5_29 | reverse complement strand
AGGGGCTCAATCACCGACCACTCAAAATCCGTCAGATCAAAACGCGCCACAGCCAGTCTCCCTTCGCTGGAAAACTGAATCAGAAATTAGACCGATTGGGAATCCTGTTTATGGGTATGTGACCTAGGGCGCGAGGCCTTTCCCGGTTCATTCGCCGCCCTGAGCATCAAAGGGCCTGACATAGCCCCCACCCGTTCGGGCTGAGCTTGTCGAAGCCCTTTCCTTCCCTACGCCGCTCGGCCCGAAAGGGGAGGAGAGGCCCCCTAAAACTCACCCCGCCAAAACCCACTCAGGAACGCCATCAGCCCCCGCTCATCCGCCGCCCCTGGGCGGGGTGCGCCATAGCTGCGGCATTCCAGGCAGTCCGCCCGCACGCCCGCGCCGCCGATCATCGCGCGCACATCGGTAATCGCCTGCATGGCCCATCGGCGCTGGACTATCGCCTGACGGCTCAGCATGTCGCGCGGGGCGTCGGCATCCTCATCCTCGCGCTGGGTCATGGATTGCAGGAATTCGACGAACTTGTCGGGTTCTTTTTCAATCCGGTAGGCGCGCGCCGTCTTCGGGTCGATCCTGGCCAGCTTCGCCGCTTCGGCAACCGCCTCATCCAGTCCGCCAAAGCGGTCGACCAGCCCGATCTGGCGCGCTGTCCCGCCGTCCCACACCCGGCCCTGCGCGACCGCATCGATCTGCGCAGGCGACTTGCCTCGCGATTTCGCGACCAATCCGACGAAGCGGCCATAAATATCCTCGACCCCCATCTGCATGATCCGGTCGAATTCGGGCGTCGTACCGCCCGCCAGGTCGGGCTGGCCGGACAGCGGCGTCGTGCGCACTCCGTCGGTGGTGATTCCCATCTTGGCCAACGTGCCTTCAAAACTTGGCAGGATGCCGAACACGCCGATGGACCCTGTGATTGTGTCAGGCTCGGCAAAGATCACATTGGCGGGTGTCGACACCCAATATCCGCCGCTGGCCGCCACATTGCCCATCGAAACCACAATGGGCAGGCCCTTCGCCTTGGCCTGCAGAATCGCGGTGCGGATTTTTTCCGACGCCATCACTGACCCGCCGGGCGAATCGACGCGCACCACCAGCGCTTTCAAGTCTTTTTCCGCCAGCGCCTTGTAGAGCAGGGCGGAAATCGTATCGCCCGCCGCGCTGCCCGGACCAGCTTCGCCATCCACAATGTCGCCCGCGACGGTCAATATGCCGATCTGGCCGTCATTGGCCGGTCGATGCGCCTTCATATAGCTTTGCAGGTCGATAGTGGCGAAATCGCCCGCCCGCTCGTCGGCAGGTTCACCGGCGACCTTCGCCACGCGCTCGCCAAAGGCCGCTTCGTCGCCCAGTCGGTCGACCAGCCCGGCGGTCAGCGCCGCCTTGGCCAGATTGCCGCCCGCCGCCGTGGCCGCCTCTACCGGATTGCGGGCATAGGCGGCCAACTTGGCGCCGGGCCGCGCCTTCGTCACATCGTCCTGCCATTGCTGCCACAGCGCGTCGGCCAGCGCCTGGTTGGCCTGCCGCGCTTCGGGCGATTGTTCCGAACGGGTGAACGGCTCGACAAAGCTTTTGTAGGTGCCGACGCGATAGACATGCGTGTTGATGCCCAGCTTGTCGATCAACCCCTTGTAATAAAGGCCCGAACCGCCCCGTCCCATGATGGCCACGCCGCCCAGGGGATTGACCCAGCTTTCGCTGGCGTGGGCCGCCAATTGATAGCCCTCGTCGCTGTAGAGCGTGGCATAGGCGAACACCGGCTTCTTCGCGGCCTTCACCGCGTCCAGCGCCTTGCCCACCCGGCTCAGCGCGACCTGACCGCCGCCCATGAACCCGTCCAGGTTCAACACCACCGCCTTGACCTTCCGGTCATCCTTCGCCGCATCCAGCGCGGCGACGATGTCGGACAGGCGATATTCGTGGCTCTGCGGCCCCGAAGAGGACAGCAGTGCAAATGGATCGATCTCCGCCGGTTGCTCGACGATCGTGCCGTCCAGCTTCAACAGCAGTGCGCCGCTACTGACGGCGCGCGCAGGCTTTGGCGACCAGGACAAGGCGGCATATAGCAGGCCAAAGAACAGGAGCATCAACAACAGGACCAGCCCGTCCTTGATCGCCACCAAAATCCGCCACGCGGCCTTTACGAATGCCAACTCGCCGTCTCCCTCATCATCCAGCCGCCGTCGGCCATCCGCGCTATCGTATCGGCGGGCCGACTGCAATGTGGGGGCAGGAAGCGGGCGCACAAGCTTGCACCAGCGATTTCACCCGCTATGGGAAGGGCCGAAATGTCCGCTCTTAGTGCAGGAGACGCGCCGCATGCCCACTCTCGTCCTCATCCGTCATGGCCAGTCGACCTGGAACCTGGAAAATCGCTTCACCGGCTGGTGGGACGTGGATGTCACTGAAAAGGGGGTGCAGGAAGCCCGCGCCGCCGGGCAGTTGCTCGCGGAAAAGGGGCTGGATTTCGACCAGTGCTTCACCTCGCTGCAAACCCGCGCCATCAAGACGCTGAACCTCGCGCTGGAGGAAATGGGCCGCCTGTGGCTGCCGGTTGAAAAGGACTGGCGGCTTAACGAACGCCATTATGGCGGGCTGACCGGCCTGAACAAGGCGGAAACCGCCGCGAAGCATGGCGACGCGCAGGTCAAGATCTGGCGCCGCAGCTTCGACGTGCCGCCGCCGCCGCTCGACCCGGGCAGTGAATTCGACCTGTCGAAGGACCGCCGCTATGACGGCATCGCCATACCAGCCACGGAATCGCTGAAAGACACGATCGCGCGCGTGCTGCCCTATTGGGAAAGCCGCATCGCCCCTGATCTGAAGGCAGGCAAGCGCGTCCTCATCTCCGCCCACGGCAATTCGCTGCGCGCGCTGGTCAAGCATCTGTCGAACATTCCCGACAGCGAAATCACCGAACTGGAAATCCCGACCGGCCAGCCGATCATCTATGAACTGGCCGACGACCTGACCGCCAGGGATCGCTATTATCTCTCGGAACGGTAGTTTCATGTGCTCCTGCGAAGGCAGGAGCCCAGTCCCGCCGCCGGAACTGGGCTCCTGCCTTCGCAGGAGCACGCGGCGGGAATCCCTCCGTTACCTAACGGATATATCCATTGCCCCCCGGCGACCACACCGCTAAGGGGCTTTGCTTTCCGCGCCATCAGGGGAAATAAGGGCGTATGACCGGGCAAAGCGCCGCCACAGTCGGCATCATCATGGGATCGCGATCCGATTGGGAAACGATGCGCCATGCGTCCGAAACCCTGGATGCGCTGGGCGTCGCCCATGAATGCAAGGTTGTTTCCGCGCACCGCACGCCCCAGCGCCTGTATGACTATGCGACCGGCGCGGTCGGACGGGGGCTGAAGGTGATCATCGCCGGGGCAGGGGGCGCGGCTCATCTGCCCGGCATGGCCGCATCCATGACCCGCCTGCCGGTGCTGGGCGTCCCGGTCGAATCCAAATCGTTGAAGGGCATGGATTCGCTCCTGTCCATCGTCCAGATGCCGGGCGGCATTCCCGTCGGCACGCTGGCCATTGGCAAGCCCGGCGCGATCAACGCCGCGCTGCTCGCCGCCGCCATCCTCGCCACCACCGACGCCGCCCTGGCCCAGCGCCTGGATGCCTGGCGCGAAAAGCAGACCAGCGACGTCGCGGAGACTCCTGAATAAGATGACGACCGTCCCGCCCGGTTCCACCATCGGCATTCTCGGCGGCGGCCAGCTTGGCCGGATGATCGCCATCGCCGCCGCGCAGCTGGGCTATGGCACCCACATCTACGCCCCCGAAGAAAGCGGCCCCGCCGCCGATGTGTCCCCCCGATGGGCCTGCGGCGCTTATGAAGACGCCGCCGCGCTCGCCGCCTTCGCCGACAGCGTCGATGTCGTCACCTATGAATTTGAGAATATCGACCCCGCCGCCGTCGATGTGCTGGCCACCCACGGCCTCGTCCGTCCCGCCGCCCACGCGCTGCGCATCGCGCAGGATCGCCTCGCCGAAAAGCGCTTCGTTCAGGACCTTGGCGGCCTTACCGCGCCTTTCGCTTCGGTCGAAAGCCTGGATGACCTGGAACGGGCCATCGCCACCATCGGCAGCCGCGCCATCCTGAAAACCAACCGCATGGGCTATGATGGCAAGGGGCAGGCCCGCATCAATCACCCCGGCGACGCCGCCGACGCATGGAACGCCATCGGTCGGCAAAGCGCCATCCTAGAAGGATTCGTCACCTTTGCGGAGGAATTTTCCGTCATCCTCGTACGCGGGGCCGATGGCGAAATACGCTTCTGGGACTGCGCCGCCAACGTCCATGTCGACGGTATCCTCGCCACCTCTACCGTGCCCGCAGGCCCGCAGATCGAAGCGCAGGTGGACGCCGCCCGCGCACTCGCTGCCCAGGTCGCGGATGCGCTCGACTATGTCGGCGTCCTCACCCTGGAATTCTTCGCCAGTGCCGATGGCCCGGTCTTCAACGAAATGGCCCCGCGCGTCCACAATAGCGGCCACTGGACGATTGAAGGCGCGGTGACGAGCCAGTTCGAAAACCACGTCCGCGCGATTTGCGGCATCCCGCTGGGCGACACCCGGCTCGCCGCCAGGGGGGTGGAGATGCGCAACCTCATCGGCCATCAGGTGAATGAATGGCAGGCGATCCTGTCCGACCCCGCCAGCCACCTGCACCTCTATGGCAAGCATGAAGCCCGCGCCGGGCGCAAGATGGGCCATGTGACCCGCCTGATCCTGTGAACGAAGGGCCGGACATCGTCCTGGTCCTCGCCCGCGCCACCAATGGCGTGATCGGCAGGGACGGCGGACTGCCCTGGCGCCTGCCCGCCGACCTCAAACATTTCAAGGCGCTGACACTGGGCCATCCCATGATCATGGGGCGCAAGACGTTCGACAGCTTGCCCGGCCTGCTTCCCGGTCGCCGCCACATCGTCCTGACCCGCGATCCGCATTGGGCGGGAGAAGGGGCCGAAACCGCGCCCGACATCGCCACCGCCATTCATATTGCGAACGCGTCACCAATCATGGTCATCGGCGGTGCGGAAATATATGGGCTTTTCCTGCCCATCGCGACCCGCATCGAACTGACCGAAGTGGATATCGAAGCGCAAGGCGACGTCGCCATCCCCTATCCCGATCCCGCGCAGTGGCAGGAAACCGCCCGCACCACCCATCCGGCGCAGGGTGATGCCCCCGCCTGCAGCTTCGTCACCTTCCACCGCAGGGCCGCTCAGTGAAGGCACATTGCCAGCCACTGGGCCGCTGCCTATAGGCTGGCACGATGGAGCGGCTGAAAAGCGGCGCCCCGATCCCCGCTCATTTGCGCGGGGGCATCATGGCGCTGGGCAATTTTGACGGTTTTCACCTCGGCCATCAGGCGGTCGTGGGCCGCGCCGTCGAACGCGCGCGGGCGGACGGGCGTCCAGTCATCGTCGCGACGTTCGACCCGCATCCGATGCGCCTGTTCCATCCCGATACGCCGTGGTTCCGCCTCACCAGCCTGGACCAGCGGGCCGCGCTGTTCGAACGGGCGGGGGCCGACGCCATGCTGACCTTTGCCTTCACGCATGAACTGGCCGCGCTGGAACCCGATCAGTTCATCCATATCCTGGCGCAGGACATGGGCGTGGCGGGCGTGGTCACTGGCGAAGACTTCACCTTTGGCAGGGGGCGCAGCGGCTCCGTCGCCCTGCTGGCCCAGTCCCATGCGACCTCTGGCATCATCGCCGAAGCCGTCCCCGCCGTGACCAATGACGCGGGTGAAATTGTGTCGTCCAGCCGCATCCGTGCGGCGCTCCGTGCGGGCGACTGCGCGACTGCGACGCGGCTTTTGACCCGCCCCTTCGCCATTCAGGGCATGGTGCAGCATGGCGACAAGCTGGGGCGCACCATCGGCTTTCCGACCGCGAATATCGACCTTGGCCATTATCTGCGCCCGGCCTACGGCATCTATGCAGTGCGCGGGCTGCTGCGCGATGGCCGGGTGCTGGACGGCGCGGCGAATCTGGGCATCCGCCCCAGCTTCGACCCGCCCAAGGAATTGCTCGAACCGCATTTCTTCGATTTCGCCGAAAGCCTCTACGATCAATGTATCGAAGTGCAGCTGATCGAATTCATCCGGCCCGAAGCGAAATATGAAGGGCTGGACGCACTGACCGCCCAGATCGCGGCGGACTGCGACGCCGCACGGCAAATCCTTGCGAGAACGCCCCACCTCGCCTAATGCACCGGCACATTTTCTCACCCGTTCGGGCTGAGCCTGTCGAAGCCCTCTCATCTTTTTGAACGGCGCGCAGTCTCAGGTCGGAAGGCAGGACCAGCAGATACCGGACCCAGATGACCGACCAGCCCAGCCAAGAAACCAAAGACTATAAGTCCACCGTCTTCCTTCCCGTGACCGACTTCCCGATGAAGGCGGGTCTGGCGCAGAAGGAACCGGCGATATTGGCGCGCTGGGAGGAAATGGACCTTTACGGCAAGCTGCGGGAACGGCGGAAAGGCCGCGAACGCTTTATCCTCCACGACGGCCCGCCCTACGCCAATGGCGACATCCATATGGGCCACGCGATGAACAAGGTGCTGAAGGACATCATCGTCCGCAGCCAGTCGCTGCTCGGCAAGGACGCGCCTTACGTCCCCGGCTGGGACTGCCACGGTCTCCCGATCGAATGGAAGATCGAGGAGGAATATCGCAAGAAGAAACAGAATAAGGACGAGGTTCCCGCCCAGGAATTTCGCGCCCAATGCCGCGCCTATGCGGACAAATGGGTCGGCGTTCAAAAGGAACAGTTCAAACGCCTTGGCGTCATGGGTGATTGGGCCGATCCCTATCTGACCATGAAGTTCGACGCCGAAGCCACCATCGTGTCTGAACTGTTGAAGTTCGCGGAAAGCGGCCAGCTTTATCGCGGCGCTAAGCCCGTCATGTGGTCCCCGGTCGAAAAAACCGCGCTGGCCGAGGCGGAGGTCGAGTATGAAGACATCGTCTCGACCCAGATCGACGTGGCCTTCGAAATCATCGATGCGCCGAACGCGCCGGAACTGGTCGGCGCCCATGCGGTAATCTGGACGACGACGCCGTGGACGATCCCGGTCAATCAGGCTTTGGCCTATGGGCCGGAGGTCGAGTATGTGCTGCTGGAGGGCGAAGGGCGAAAGTTCGTCATTGCCGAAGCGCTGATCAGCGCGTTCAAGGAGCGGTCGGGCCTTGTGCATGCACAGCCGCACAAGCATTTCAAAGGCTCCGAACTCGCTGGAGCCATCGCCCGCCACCCGATCTACAACCTCCTCCGTCACCCCGGCGAAAGCCGGGGTCCCGCTTCTTCAGGCAGCGAAGGTAGCGAGACCCCGGATCAGGTCCGGGGCGACGAGTGGGAAAGGCAACTAGCCTTCTTCGCCAAACCCCGCCCGTTCCTCGCAGGCGACTTCGTCACCACCGAAGCAGGCACCGGCCTCGTCCACCTCGCCCCCGACCATGGCGAGGACGACTTCGCACTCTGCAAGGCGAACGGCATCAACCCGGTCTTCGCCGTAGAGAATGACGGCAAATATCGCGAAGACTGGGCCTGGCTCGGCGGCCAAGGCTCTGTTATCAACCCCAAGTTCGTCAGCAAGGACGGGCCGATCTGCACCGACCTGCGCGAAGCAGGCGGACTGCTCGCCGCCTCCGACGACTTCAAGCACAGCTACCCCCATAGCTGGCGCTCCAAGGCTAAGATCATCTTCCGCTGCACCCCGCAATGGTTCATCCCGATGGACCGCGCGATCGGCGATGGCATCATCCCCCGTTGCGCCGAGGAAGAAGCCATCCTCGCTGCCCAAAGCAATGGCGCGACCCTGCGCGGCACCGCGCTCGACGCCATCGAAAACACCCGCTGGGTCCCCGAACGCTCGATCAACCGCATCCGCTCGATGGTTGAAGGGCGCCCTGACTGGGTGATCTCCCGACAGCGCGCATGGGGCGTCCCCATCGCCCTCTATGTCCATCGCAAGACTGGCGAATATCTCGTTGATAAAGCAGTAAATGCCCGCATCATCACCGCATTCAAGGGGGCAGGGGCCGACGCATGGTTCGGCGCCGATCATCAGGCGCTGCTAGGCCCCGATTACGACCTCAACGACTATGAGGTGGTGAACGACATCCTCGACGTCTGGTTCGACAGCGGATCGACCCACAGTTTCGTGGTTGAAGCCCGCTTTGGCGAAGGCGTCCGCGCCGACCTTTATCTCGAAGGCTCCGACCAGCATCGCGGCTGGTTCCAGTCCTCGCTGTTGGAAAGCTGCGGCACGCGCGGCCGCGCCCCATATGACGCCGTCCTGACTCACGGCTTCGCGCTCGACGGGCAGGGCCGCAAAATGTCGAAGAGCCTCGGCAATGTGGTCGATCCGCTAAAGGTAATTGCCGAAAGCGGCTCCGACATCCTGCGCGTCTGGGTCGCCAGCACCGACTATTTCGATGACGTTCGCATTGGCAAGGAAGTGCTGGCCGGGTCGTCTGACGCCTATCGGAAACTTCGCAACACTTTCCGTTACTTACTCGGCGCTCTTTCCGATTTTTCCGAAGAAGAAAAGGTGCCTGTCGCCGACATGCCGGAACTGGAGCGCTATATGCTTCACCGGCTCGCAAGGCTGGACGTCGAACTCAAGGGTGTCGTGGACAAGGTAGCGGGCAGCGAGAACTGGCTGGAATTCAGCCGCTACACCCGCGCCCTGTTCGACTTCGCCAACAGCGACCTGTCGGCCTTCTTCTTCGACATCCGCAAGGACTGCCTCTATTGCGATGCGAAGGCCGACCCCAAGCGCCGCGCCTACCGCACGGTCCTGGACACGCTGTTCCACGCGCTCGTCCGCTACGCCGCGCCAATCATCCCCTTCACCGCTGAGGAAGTCTGGCAGAGTCGCTATCCAAATACCGAAGAAAGCGTCCATTTCCTCGAATGGCCTCTCGTCGATGCGGACTGGACTGACGAAGGACTGGACGCCAAGTGGGACGAACTGCGCAACCAGCGCGATCAGGTCAACGAAGCCATCGAACCGCTCCGCCGCGAAAAGGTCATCCGCTCCAGTCTGGAAGCCGATGTGACCATGGGCCAACTGGTCCCCAGTGACGGTGTGAACTTCGCCGAAATCGCCATCGTCGCCCGCATCGAAATGGGGAAGGGCGACGGTATCGCGGTGACACCCAGCGACTGGCACAAATGCGGCCGCTGCTGGCGTCTCCTCCCCGAGGTCGAGGAAGACGGCGCCCTCTGCCAACGCTGCGACGAGGTGCTGAGCGCTTAACCAACCGACCCGTGCTCCTGCGAAGGCAGGAGCCCAGTCCAAACGCCTGAATTGAGGCATGAACGAACGAAAACTTTCCTGTCCTACAGGCGCATCCATCGGCTATAGCCAGCAACCTGTCGCCTGAACCAAAGATATTAGGAAGAACATGGCGCTTTTCTGGGGTTTCACCGTGTCACCTTTGTCATTCAAATCCTGTTCGGCGGACCGCTGATGGCTGCCGTCAACCATCGCCCTCTGGGCCTCACCGTCGCCATCGTCACGCTCGCGCTTGACCAACTCATCAAATATACCGTCACTTATCCGCTCGCCCTGAAAAGCCGGATGGATGAAGGGATTGAGATCCTGCCGATCTTCCGCCTCCGCTGGCTGGAAAATCGCGGTGTCTCCATGGGCTTTTTCCACGCCGACACGGACCTGATGCGTTGGGTGCTGGTCGGCATGACCATGCTCATCTCCACATTCGTTGGTGTGTGGATGTGGCGTGAAAAGGCGCGGCAGGATGTCGCGGCGCTGGGCCTGGTGCTGGGCGGCGCGATCGGCAACATCGTAGACCGGGTGCGCCTGGGCTATGTCATCGACTATGCCGACCTGCACTTTGGCGAATGGCGGCCATTCCTGATATTCAACCTGGCGGACGCCGCCATCACGATTGGCGTGCTGATCCTGCTTGCGCGGGCGCTGCTGCTGCGCGAGAAGGGCGCAAAGACGGAGTCACTGAACTGATGCGTAAACTGATCCTCGCCGCTGGCCTTGTTACCACCCTGTCCGCCTGCGGTTCTTCCGGGCTTTTCAACCGTGATCGTCCCGACGAATTCGCGGTTTCGCGTCAGGCTCCGCTGGTAATCCCGCCCGACTACGCGCTGGTCCCGCCCGCGCCCGGCACGCCTTCCGCTGCGGCGGTCGATTCCGGCCGCGCGGCGATGGAGGCCATGTTCGGCGGCCCCGCGCCCCGCAGCGCTACCGAAGCAGCCGCGCTTGACAAGGCTGGCCGCGCCAACGCCACGGCGGGCATCCGTTCGTCGGTTGGCGATCCTGCGACCGAAGTGGTGGACAAGGGCACGACCACCCGCGACATCATCGCCGCACCCGAAGGCGACGGCCAGGACGCCCGCGCGACCACCCAGCCTTGATTCTGAATGGCACCCCCCGGCAGCAATGTCAGGGGGCCAGAGCATCGCGCGGGTAAGGGGGAACCAGTTTTCCGCGAAAAACGATGCGACTACAAAGATATAGAGCAAGCTGCGCGATTTACATATCGCGCTGCCTGCTCTAGCCGCTCCCTCTATCCAGAGTACGGCTCGGCCAAGCCAAAGCGCGCATCGGCCCCGCCAAAGCCTCCCCCGACCGCCAAGAAGGCGCCAATCAGGCCCGCGCCTCGCTCCCGATGCCGGGGCTGTTATGACGCAGCGCCGTCAGCACCGTATCCACGATCGCGGCGGCATCCAGCCGGGCGTCGGCATATTGCTTTTCCGGCTTGTCCTGATCCTGGAAAATGTCGGGCAGGCGCATGGTGCGCAGCTTCAACCCATTGTCGATCAGCCCCAGATCGCTCGCCAGCGTCAGCACATGCGCGCCCAGGCCGCCAATCGCCCCTTCCTCGATCGTGACCGCGACCTCATGCGTGGTCAGCAAACGCCGGATCATCGCTTCATCCAGCGGTTTGGCAAAGCGCAGGTCGGCAACCGTAGTGGAAAGCCCCTTGGCCTCCAGCGCATCGGCAGCCTTCAACGCTTCCTCCAGCCGGGTGCCCAGCGACAGGATGGCCACCTGCCGTCCTTCCCGCACAATCCGGCCCTTGCCGATCTCCAGCCGCTCCGGCGTGTCCGGCAACGCTACTCCAACGCCATTGCCACGCGGATAGCGTAACGCAATCGGGCCAGTGTCATGGACCGCGCAAGTGTGGACCATATGCACCAGTTCGGCCTCGTCAGCCGCCGCCATCACTACCATGTTGGGCAGGGTGGCCAGATAAGTGACGTCAAAGCTGCCCGCATGGGTGGAACCGTCGGCACCGACCAGCCCCGCGCGATCGATCGCGAAGCGCACCGGCAGATTCTGGATCGCCACGTCATGCACCACCTGATCATAGGCGCGCTGCAGAAACGTCGAATAGATGGCGCAAAAAGGCCGCATCCCCTGCGCGGCAAGCCCCGCCGCAAAAGTCACAGCATGCTGTTCGGCAATACCGACGTCGAAAGATCTGTCGGGAAAAGCTTTGGCGAATTTGTCCAGACCCGTCCCCGAAGGCATGGCGGCGGTAATCGCACAGATGGTCGGATCCCGCTCCGCCTCGGCGACCAGTGCGCCTGCAAAAACATTGGTGTAGCTGGGCGGTCCCGGAGGCGCCTTTGCCTGGGTTCCGGTGACGACATCGAATTTCTGAACGCCGTGATATTTGTCCGCCGCAGCTTCGGCCGGGGCATAGCCCTTGCCCTTCTGCGTCACGACATGGACCAGGCAGGGGCCTTCGGCAGCGTCGCGAACATTTTCGAGCACGGGGATCAACTGGTCCAGATTATGGCCGTCGATCGGGCCGACATAGTAAAAACCCAGTTCCTCGAACAGAGTGCCGCCCATCGCCATGCCGCGCGCATATTCGTCCGTCTTGCGAGCGGCGTTGTGAAGCGGGCGGGGCAGTTTCCGCGCGATCCGCTTGGCAAGTCCGCGCAGGCCCAGAAACTCCCTGCTGGAAACCAGCCGGGCCAGATAGGCGGAAAGGCCCCCAACGGGCGGCGCAATCGACATGTCATTGTCGTTCAAAATCACGACGAGCCGATTGCCCGCCTCGCGCGCATTGTTCATCGCCTCATAGGCCATGCCGGCCGACATGGCGCCATCGCCGATCACCGCGATGCCCTTGCCCGGCTTGCCCGCCAGCTTGCTCGCAATGGCAAAGCCCAGCGCGGCGCTGATCGATGTCGAACTGTGCGCCGCGCCGAACGGGTCATATTCGCTTTCCGCGCGTTTGGTAAAGCCGGACAGTCCGCCGCCCTGCCTGATGGTGCGGATGCGGTCGCGGCGGCCGGTCAGCACCTTGTGCGGATAGCATTGATGGCCCACGTCCCACACCAGCTTGTCGTCCGGTGTGTTGAATACATAATGGATCGCGGCGGTCAGCTCGACGACGCCCAGCCCCGAACCCAGATGGCCGCCGGTCACGCCCACCGCGGAAATTACTTCCTGCCGCAGTTCGTCGGCCAACTGGCGCAGCTGCCCAGCTTCTAATGTACGCAGATCGGCGGGCCAAATTACCTGGTCAAGCAGCGGCGTGGCAGGACGGTCATTCATGAAAGGCATATACTCCAAGCGCGCTGGGTCTTTGACGGCACAATCGCATCAGTCCTGTCAGGCCGCGCACTTGGCGCAGGTGCCCAAAATCTCAATCACCGGTCGTTCTGTGTGAAAACCTTCCTGCTCCGCCACTGACCGAACTTCCCTGGTCACGACATCGTCATCGACATGGGTCGCCTCTTTGCAGTTTCGGCATACCAGGAAAATGCAATCATGGTGACATCCAGGATGTGCATTGGCGATATAGGCGTTCGCGCTTTCTACGCGCATCGCAATATTATTGGCGACGAACAGGTCCAGAATTCGATAGACACTGTTGGGCGCGACCCGCTTTCCACGCGCTTTTGAGACATTGTCGGCAATGTCATAGGCGGAAGCGGGCTTTTCTTCCGCGGCCAGCGCGTCGAATATGGATGCGCGCATCGGTGTCCACTGTTCGTTGCGCGCTTCCAGCGTAGCGCGCGCCGCGTCCGACAGTTTCGTTCCGGTCGGCTCATTATGGTGATGGTGATGTTCGGCCATGGTTCCAATCTAGGCTGGGGTGCGTCCTGGGGCAAGCACGGCCTGTCAGGCCCGCCAATAGGTCCATGCGGTCCATATCCATCCCGCGATCATCAAAGTCCCGCCGATGGGCGTCACCGCGCCCAGCCATCGTGGCCCGCCAATGGCCATTGCGTACAGCGTCAGCGCAAAAATGGCCGCCCCAATCAGCAGCAGGATGGCCGGACCCCGCGCGATATTCATCAGGCTGATAGCAGCGACGGCGTGGATCAACTGATAAAGGCCACCGGTGCGCAACCATTCCGCCGCCTGCGGGCTGGACGCGCCATGCGCCCCAAATGCGCCAGCACCGATCGCGATTGCGGCCGACAATGCCGCCCATACTCCGATCATACCGCTTCGTCTCCTTCGCCCCGCGCCAGTAATCGCATCCGCCGTCCGGGTCGAAACATCAGTTCCTTGGCCGCCAGCAGGCTGCCCTGTTCATTTTGCGCCGCCAGCCTTTGTTGGTCATTCTGGCGATACTGCCGCTCGACCTCTTCGATCTCGCCCTGCGGGACGCCCAGCGCTTCCATCGCCTGGACACCCATGCAGATGGCCGATTCAAACACTTCCCGCACGACGCCGGTCAGGTCCATGTCGCGCAGTTCCAGCAGTTGCCGTCGGTCGAATGCCCGCACCACCAGCGCGGCCTGCGGGAATGCTTCCGCAATCGGCTCCAGCGTCCGCTTGTCCAGCATGGGGTCATCGATGCAAAAGGCGATCAGTCGCGCGTCGTCGGCACCGGCCCGGCGCAACAGGTCCATGCGGGTGCCGTCGCCATAATAAACCTTCATGTCGAATCGGCTGGACGTTTCAATCTGCGCAGGCTTCTTGTCGATCAGCACGACACTGAACCCATGGCCCATCAGCATCTGGGCGACCGTCTGTCCAAATCGGCCAAAGCCGACGATGATCGCCGTGCCACGTGTGGCTTCCTCCGGGTCTGCCAGGTCCGACACGTCCTTGGAACGGGCAAACTCCAGCTTGCGCGCGAACAGCATGAGGAAAGGCGTCGTCGCCATCGACAGGGTGACGATCGCGCTGAACAGGCTGGCCCCTTCCGGCGCGATCAGCAGTGCATTTTGCGCCTGCGCGAACAGGACAAATCCGAACTCGCCGCCTTGGGACAGCAACAGGCCAGCACCGACGGCGGGCGCCCATTCCATGCCGAACAAGCGCGCCAGGCCGGTGATCAGCAACGCCTTGGTAGCCACCAGCACCACGGCCATGCCAATGACAAATATGGGATTGGCGGCGACTGCCTGCAGGTCCAGCACCATGCCCACCGCCAGAAAGAACAGGCCCAGCAGGATGGAACGGAACGGCTCGACATCCGATTCAATCTCATGCCGATAGGGGGAATCGGCCAGCATCACGCCCGCGACAAATGCGCCCAGCGCGGTCGATAGATGCAGCATATGCATCAGCGATGCCGCAGCCAGAACGGTAAACAGGCCCACGACCACGAACAATTCGCGTTCGCCCAGCCTGCCGACCAATTGCAGCAGTGGGCGCAGGATAAATCGCCCGGCCAGCACCAGTCCGGCAATCGCGGCAACTGTGTATCCCGCCAGCATCCATCCCGGCGGACCGGCTGCATCGAGTGGATTGCGCGACAGGGCGGCAACGATGGTGATCAACGGGACAATCGACAGGTCCTGGAACAGCAGGATCGAAAAGACCTTCTCACCGAAAGGCGAATTGATGCGCCCGCTGCTTTTCAGGCTGGGCAGCACCTGCGCGGTCGACGAAAGCGCCAGCGGCAGGCCCAGCGCGATTGCCGCCCCCAAAGTAAAGCCGGTCAGGTAAAATATGATCGCCGTCAGGGCGAGGCCGCACAGAACGACCTGTGCCAGACCCAGCGCGAATATATCGCGCTTCAGCCGCCACAGTCTGGCCGGGTGCAGTTCCAGCCCGACCAGGAACAGCAGCAGCACGATGCCAAGTTCGGCAATCGCCAGCTTCGATTCCGCGCCGCCCACAAGGCCCAGTCCCTGCGGTCCCACCAGCGCCCCCGCCACCAGATAGCCCAGAACGGCACCCAGGCCGAAACGCCGGAACAGCATGACGAACAACACCGCCGCGCCCAGCAGGATCACGCCCTCGGACAATAGCACATCCGTTGCGGAAACCGGCGGGTGGCCCGCAACCACGCTTTGCCCAGCCATCAGGCGTCGGCCATCCGCGCTGCCTCGGCAATCGCCTCAAATCCGAGCCGGATCGATGCATGCCGCGCGGGATAGCCACGTGCCGGGGCCAACACCGCAAGGCCGGGCCAGAAATCCAGATCGTCGCTGCGCCCCGACAGATAATCGGTCAGCTTGTCGCGTGCCTCGGCCAGTTCTTCGGTGGACATGCCGATGGCCTGCGCCGCCATCAATGCGGCTGAAGCCTGCCCCAGGGCGCATGCCTTCACGTCCAGTCCCAGGTCCGCGACCCGGCCATCCTCCATGCATATGTCCGCCGTGACCCGTGAACCGCAGGTGGGCGAACGCTTCTCGACGGTCGCCTGCGGATCGGCGAGCCGCTGATGATGCGGGATGCTCGCGGCCAGCCGCAATATGTCCGTGTTGTACAGGGGGGCGCTCATCCCGCCCATGTAGGATAGCTTGGCGGTCGGCGGAAGGCTGCTTGTGCCTCCCTTGTCGATAATAGTTCAGGCTGGTGACGGCTGCTGGAGCATCACGCCGCGCCGACCTTAAGGCGCGCGATTTTCTTCGACCGGCAGAGGCACTGTGATCCGGGGCGGGGGCGCTCCCTGTGCCGGGTCTTGACCCGGTGCAACCGGCGGGGCGGCCGGAGAACCGATCGGCAGGCGCAACTGGTTGGGCCCCAGGTTCACCGATACGCCATCAGGGTCGATGTCCAGCGTCATGTTGCCCAGCCCCGCTTCGACCGTCACATTGGCGATGGCGTTGACCAGGTCGCTGTCCTGTTCCTCCTCAGGCGCCTCGACAGGCTCGTTGATCGCGCGGCCCATGAAATCGCGCCAGATGCGCGCGGGGATGCCGCCGCCCGCCGCGCCGCCGGGCAGGGGACTGTTATCATCATTACCGATCCAGACCGCCGTCACCAGCCCGCCCGCATAGCCCACGAAGATCGCGTCCCGGCTGTCCTGGGTCGTCCCGGTCTTGCCGAACGTGCTGGTGCGCAGCGCCGCGGCGCTCCCCGTGCCCCGGTTCGCCGCAGAGGACAGCAGGTCGCGGATCATTTCCAGATGGTCGTCGCTGAAATGGCGTTGGCGGCCCATCAGCCGGTCGAACCAGCCGCGTTCCTCCGGCGGCAGGCCGTGGGCCAGCACCGGATAGGCCCCGGCCGCAACCGCCGCATAGGCTTCGGCGAGTTCGACCAGCGGGATTTCCGACGTGCCCAGCGCCAGACTCAGATCCTCGGTCAGCGGCGCGGTGATCCCCAGGTCGCGCGCCACCTGTATGACATTGTCCACGCCGACCTTCTGCGTCAGCCGCACTGCCGCGACATTGCTGGACGCGGCGAACGCCTGCCGCAAGGTGATCCGACCGCGATATTTGCCGCCGTGGTTGGCGGGGCGATAGCTGCCGGTGGTGATCGGCGTATCCTCGATCATGTCCTCCGGCGTCATGCCCGCGCGGAAAGCGGCGAGGTAGACGAACAGCTTGAATGTCGACCCGGGCTGCCGCTTCGCCTGCACCGCGCGGTTGAAGCTGCTCTTGTGGTAATTTTTGCCGCCGACCATCGCGACCACGCTGCCGTCGGGCTTCATCGCGACCAGCGCCGCTTCCGCTCCCCCCAACGGAGCGCGGCGGATGGCAGCTTCGGCCAGCCTTTGTACGCGCCAGTCCAGCGTCGTCCTGATCGTCTGCGCGCCATAAACCGCACCTGCCCGGTCGCGCGCGTCGGGCAGGACCCAGTCGGCGAAGTAAGTGCCGGTGGTCGGCTCAGCCGTTTCCCGCACGTTCAGGCGCGCGGGGCGCAGGCCGTTGCGCTGCGCCTTGGTGATATAGCCCGCCTCCACCATCGCCTGCGTCACCAGCGCCGCGCGCGTCCGGGCACCGGTCAGGTTGCTGGTCGGGGCCAGCCGGGATGGCGCTTTCAACAGGCCCGCCAGCATCGCCGCCTGGGGGATCGTCAGTCGTTCGGGCTGACGGCTGAAATAATGCAGCGACGCCGCCCTCAGCCCATAGACATTGTCGCCGAAGTAGACGTTCGACAAATAGCGTTCGAAAATCTGGTCCTTGGTCAGCCACGCCTCCAGCCAAAAGGCGATCAGCGCCTCTCGCGCCTTGCGGCCAAAGGTCCGGTCGCTCGAAAGGAACACCCCCTTCGCCAGCTGCTGCGTGATCGTGCTGCCCCCTTGCGAAGCGCCATCCGACCAGAAATTATGCCACGCCGCCCTGGCGATACCGCGCGGATCGATGCCCCAGTGGCTATAAAAGCGGCGGTCCTCGATGGCCATGAACGCCTGCGGCACATGGCCGGGCAGATCGGCCATCGCGACCGGCCTGTCGATCACCGCGCCCCGCCGAGCGATCAGGTGACCATCCGCCGACATCAGGCTGATGCTGGGCGGCGCGATCGGCTTTAGCGACCGGGACAGCGGAGCGGTAACCGCAAGCCACGCAATCATGATCATCAGCAGCGCCAGCAGCCCCGCGACGATCCATCCCGCGATATGCAGCCCCCTGCGCCACGGCGTGGGCGACGCGAAAGCGCTGGGCGGTCCAGCGCCGAATTCGCGGGCGGGATCGGCGTCGGGCAGGGGAGCGGGCAGGGGATCTTTCATCGGTCCGGTCATGCTGTATTGTCAGATTGATACGGTCAAGAGTGTCCTGACACGGCACGAAATTTGATTAACCACGATTGTGGATGGTCCAAAAGGTAAAGAAAGCGTTAACTGGGTCTATGAGGAACCGATCTCTGGCCCTGACGACGGAATCTGCGCGGCATCCCTTCCGCCAGCAGCTGCCTGCCCATGTGCTGGAAGCAACGGATGCGAAGGGCAAGGACGCCGCGCCATCATCCGACGATGGCGACTGGAAACTGTTTGTGCTCAGCTTTAGCGCGTTTTTCACGGCCTTCTACAGCTTCATCTATTAGGCCACGCGCCATCAATCGCACGCCTTGTGCAACCGCCACGCCAGCCACGCGCAGGGCAGGCACAGCAGCGCCACAAGCAGCAACTGGTTCACGACGGAAATGCCCGCGATGCTCAGCCCAATGGCGATCAACGATCCGGTCACCATCGCGCCGGAATTAACGATATTATTCGCCGCCACGGTCCGCGCCGCCTCGCATTTTTCAACCGTCGTGGTGAGGAAGGCGTAGAGCGGCACGACGAACATGCCGCCAAACGTGGCCACGCCCAGCAGGCAAGCCGACAAGGCGATCGCCAGCGGATGCGCCAGAAAACCGCCCAGCGACAACATCTTGCCATCCGATCCCGGCACCCACATGGCGCACACGATGTGAAAAGCGACGATGCACAACCCCATGCCGATCACGGATGCAGGCGCGTAACGGGCCGAAACATGGCCTTTCAACAGGCGGTTTATGGCGATGGAGCCAATCGCGATGCCGATGGAAAATATCGCCAGGAACAGGCTGGCGACCGGCTTGTCGGCGAACAGAACATTTTTAACCAGCGGCGGGAAATGGATGAACAGCACGGACCCCACCGCCCAGAAAAAGCTGATGGCCATGATCGCCAGGAACAGGCGGGGGATGTGCATGGTGGCGCGGACCAGCGTGACTGCCGACCGGATGACATGAAAATCGATCGGCTGTTCTTCCAGCAGCGACGGAGCGGGGGGGACTTCGCGCCCGGCGACATAGCCGACCACGGCGGTGATCACGATGGCGATTGCCGCGACCTCGACAGGGATGATCCCCGCCAGGATGGTGCCCGCCAGGATCGCGATATAGGTGCCTGCTTCGACCAGGCCGGTCCCGCCCAGCACTTCGTCGTCGTGCAGATGCTGCGGCAGGATCGCATATTTGATCGGGCCGAAAAATGTGGAATGCACGCCCATCGCGAACAGCGCCACCAGCAACAGCGGGATGGCGACGATATGGACGGCAATGCCGCTCCAGATCATGGCCAGCCCCGCAGCGCCGACCAGCATGATCGCGATTTCCGCCGCCTTGACGTAACGGATGATCTTCGCCTTGTCCCGCTGGTCCGCCAACTGGCCCGACAGCGCGGACAATACAAAAAACGGCAGGATGAATATGCCGGTGGCCAGCGCGCTGAACCAGGTTTCCGACCGTTCGTCATTATACACGCTGTAAACGACGAACAGCACCATCGCGTTCTTGAACAGATTATCGTTGAAGGCGCCGAGGAGCTGAGTGACAAAAAGCGGCAAAAAACGGCGCTTTTTGAGGAGCCTGAGAGAGGCTTGCATAGGCCGGAGGGTCTTCTTCGCTGTGGAGGAGCGGAGCGGGGTCTAGCCTTTGCCGCCGGGTCTGTCCAACCCATCATGCGGCCATCGCATCCCGATGTCGGCCCGGCTTGTGCGGGAGCGCGGACTGTGGCAGTTCGCGCCCATGCTGACGCTGCCCAATTTGCTGACGCTTTCGCGTATCCTGACGGTTCCCTTGCTGGTCGCATTACTGTGGCCCGCTGAAATGGGCGCGCGCTGGACCACGGGCTATGCTTTTGCCTTCGTGCTCTACTGCCTGATGGGCATCACCGATTATTTCGACGGCTATCTGGCCCGTGCGCAGGGGGCGGTGTCCAGGCTGGGGATTTTCCTTGATCCCATCGCGGACAAGATCATGGTCGGCGCGGTCATCCTGATGCTGTCGGCGACGCGGGACATTGCCGGCATTCACATCGCTGCGGCCATGATCATCCTGTTGCGGGAAATTGCGGTGTCGGGACTGCGGGAATTCCTCGCCGGATTGCAGGTGTCGGTGCCGGTGTCACGCCTCGCCAAATGGAAAACGGCGTTTCAGCTTATCGCACTGGGCGCTTTGATCCTGGCCGGGGCCTTGCCCCAATTTCCGTTCGTGCAGATGGTCGGAATCGCAACCCTGTGGTCCGCCGCGATCCTGACGCTGGTCACTGGCTGGGATTATCTGCGCGTCGGCATCAAGCATATGGATTGACCGTGGCAACGCTCAACATCCTCTATTTCGCCTGGGTGCGCGAAGCCATCGGCCGGGATGAGGAACAGATTGAGCGCCCAGCGCCGGATATGCCGATCGTGGACCTGATCGCCATGCTCGCGGGGCGCGGGGGCGGCTATGCCCAGGCGCTTGGCGAAGCTGAACGGATTCGCGCGGCGCTGGATCAGCGCTTCGTGCCTCTTGACACCCCCATTGGTACGGCGCGGGAACTGGCGATTTTTCCGCCAGTCACAGGCGGATGAAGCGGGTTTCGATCCAGACTGAGGATTTCGACACGTCTGCCGAACTCGCCACGTTGGAAAATTGCGGCGGAGGCGGCGTCGCCAGCTTCACCGGCATCGTTCGGGGCGATGACGGCCTGGTCGCGCTCGAACTGCAACATTATCCCGCAATGACCATGGTTCAGGTCGAACGCATAGTCGAAAACGCGATGAACCGCTGGCCGCTGCTTGGCGTGCGGGTCATCCACCGCCACGGGCGGCTGCAGCCGGGCGAGCGTATCGTGTTCGTCGGCACGGCCTCCCGCCACCGCACTGCCGCGCTGGAAAGTTGCGCCTTCCTGATCGACTGGCTCAAATCCCATGCGCCCTTCTGGAAGAAGGAGCATTTCAGCGACGGTGAAGCGCGATGGGTCGACGCCCGTGCCGAAGATGACGCAAAGGCACAAGACTGGCTCAGCTAAAGCAACGAGCGTTAAATCGAAATCACTGTCCCCCTTCGCCCTGAGCCTGTCGACCCGAACGGCGGCGATAGCCAACGGTTTTACTTCCTCCGGCACCATGGGTCAGGAAAGAGAAGGGGCCTTCGTCCTGATCGAGCTTGGAAAACGCGGAAAACGCAGGATAAATATAATCATCACGCCGCCTTGGCCTTGAGCGGCGGAAGCTCCGCTGCTTCCCGCAACAGTTCCGCCAGCAGCTGAAATTCCTTTTCGCGCGGGCTGTTCTTCCGCCAAACCAGCGCGATGTCCCGGTAGGATCGTTCCGACCGCAGCGGGCGGGCCGTGATCCGGGTATGTTCCAATATCCCGCCAGTGATCGCCATTTCGGGCATGATCGTCACCCCCAGTCCATTGTCGACCATCTGCACCAACGTATGCAATGACGTGCCCATCATCGTGGCGCTGGCCCGGATTTCGGGCCGACTACATGCCGCCAGCGCGTGATCCTTCAGGCAATGCCCGTCTTCCAGCAACAGCAGCTTGGTCTCGTCAATCATTTCCGGCGAGATCCATTCGGGCGGGTCGCGCGGATCGTCATGGGGAAATGCGACATACAGCCGGTCCTGGAACAGCAGCTCGCTGTCCATCTCTCCGGTGGGGAAGGGCAGGGCTAGCAGGACGCAATCGACATTGCCATGCCGCAGCGATTCGATGGCAGCCTGCGACGTTTCCTCGCGCAGATAGAGTTTCAGTTCGGGCCTGTCCGCCCGCAGCCGCGGCAATAGCCAGGGAAGGAGGAAGGGCGCGATCGTCGGGATGACGCTCATCCGCAACTCGCCGGTCAGCGGCTTTCCCGATGCTTCGGCAATGCCTGCCAGTTCCTCGGCCTCTCGCAGCACCCGATGGGCCTTGTCGACGATGCGATCGCCCAGCGCCGTAAACCGTACCACCCGGCGGGTCCGTTCGACTAACGTCACGCCGATCAGCGATTCAAGTTCCCGAATGCCTGCCGACAGGGTGGATTGCGTCACATAACAGCTTTCGGCTGCCTTGCCGAAATGCCCATGCTCTTTCAGCGCAACAAGATATTGCAGCTGCTTGAGTGTGGGCATGTAACTCGACATTGATCGCCTTTCTCGATGAGAAAGGCCGATATAAGAGTGTCAGCCGATATATCCAAGCCATTTGACCAAGCCGAACAGGGACGTCAGCATTAGGATGGTCCCGACGCCTATAAACAGGACGCGCGGTGCGACATGACGCGCCAGCATCGCTCCAAACGGCGCGGCTATCACGCCGCCGATCAGCAGGCCGACTGTGTAAGTGGTGAACGCCTGCCATCCCAGATGAAGCAGGAAGGTGATGCTGATCGCCAATGTCAGGACGAATTCGACCGTGTTGACCGTGCCGATGGTGTGGCGCGGGCTGGCGCCCTGGATCAGCAGGTTGGACGTGACGATCGGCCCCCAGCCGCCGCCGCCTGTCGCGTCCATGAAACCGCCAGCCAGACCCAATGGCGCCACCCATTTGGGGTCGCGCGCATGTGGGGGGAAATGAAAGCCACGCCAGACCAGATAGATGCCGATCGCCGCCAGATAGGCTTGGACGAATGGCTTGATGGCGGACCCGTCTATATTCGACAGCAGATATGCACCTGCCACGCCGCCGATCACGCCAGGAATGATCAGTCTGGCAAATAGTCGCCAATCGACATTGCGATGCGCGATGTGGCTCAGCGCCGATACGCCCGTCGTGAATGTTTCCGCCGCATGCACGCTGGCCGACGCCTTGCTGGGGGGGACGCCCAGCGCCAGCAGCAGCGTGCTCGAAATCACGCCATAGGCCATGCCCAATGCCCCGTCGATCATCTGAGCGCCGAAGCCGATCAGGATAAACGGCAGGATTTCCCCGAAATGGGCAATGATGGTGTCGATCATCCGCGAACCTTATTGGCGTTATTTGTCTACCGCAATGATTGTTATATCGGCTGCGTCCAAGAAACATTCTATTTCGATGATGCAAGTCTAAATAGCCATGTGATCTGGAAAAATTATCCCTTTGGGCCTATGTACGGCCGAACAGGTTTTCAGGGGCGTTTTCATGCTTCGCAATCTTATCGCTTATCTCGACTCGGTAAAATCGCGCGATCCCGCGCCGCGCTCGCGCGCTGAAGTGCTGATTTATCCGGGGGTTTGGTCGCTCGCCTTCCACCGGGTCGCACATCGTCTCTACCGCATGCGGCTGTTTTTCCTGGCGCGGGCAATCAACCATCTGTCCCGCTTTCTGACGGGCAATGACATTCACCCCGGCGCACGGATCGGAAAGCGTTTCTTCATCGACCATGGCTTTACCGTCATCGGGGAAACTGCCGAAATCGGCGACGACGTGACTTTATATCAAAATGTGACGCTGGGCGGGACCGACCCGGCCAATGGCATTGCGGGAAAACGGCACCCGACCCTGGCCGACGGGGTCATCGTGGGATCGGGCGCGCAGGTCTTGGGGCCGATCCATGTCGGCGCCCGCGCCCGCGTCGGCGCCAACGCCGTGGTGACCAAGGATGTGCCGGAAGGCGCGACGATGGTTGGCATTCCCGCGCGGCAGATGCTGGTCGATGTGACGGCTTATCAGCGGGAATTTCTTCCCTACGGCACGCCCTGCTCCGACTGCTACGACCCTGAAAAGCAAAAGCTGGAACTCCTGCAATGCGAAGTGCAGCAGTTGCAAAAGCGTCTGGCGGAATTGATGGACGAACGGGCGGGCCAAGCGCCGCTCGCGCCCGGCGACGACATTCCCGTGTTGAAGGAACGTGGTCGCGCCTGATGAGCAATGTGACGCCGTTCCCCTCCCACGGCGCCCAGCCTTCACAGATTGGTTTTGATCGACCTGAATTGCAGCGGATTTTGGACCTTTATGGCCGCATGGTATCGGCGGGCCATTGGCGTGACTATGCCATCGATCTTGGCCGCGACGCCGCGACCTTTTCGGCTTTCCGCCGGTCGGCCGAACGTCCCGAATTTCGGATCGAAAAACGCCCTGGGCTCCGCCATCGCCAGGGCATGTGGTCCCTGATCGGGGAGGCCGGGCATATATTGAAACGCGGCACCGAACTCCAGGGCATCCTCGCCCCGGTGGAACGCCGCCTCCTCAAAGTCATCCGCGACTAATGTGAGGTTTTCAACCACCTCGATGCCCTGAACCATGTCCAACAGGAGTTGGGGAACCGTTAGGCATTCCGATTTCCATGCGCCCCTTGAATGACGCGCACCGCCGATTGATGGACGGGGCGAGGGGGGCGACCAAGCAACCGGGTGATATCCGGCGCAGCCAAAACTGGATTGGAGGCAGCAGGCCCGGCAATGTGGTGTTCATTCCAAGCATCCCAAGCATCCCAAGCCGCGCAGGCCCGCACCGCCGCGTGACGCGCCCTATACCCCGCTCCGCATGAAGGGGCAGGCTGCCGCTATTGGTATCATTGAGTCGGATGCTTGGCCCTTTGACGGGTGCATCCGCCGGGGGTTGGTGTTGGACGAGAACATTCCGGCCGTGTAATCAGGAGGGTAGGCTGGCAACGCTGCCTCAAGTCCGTCGCCCATTTTTTTCAGAGGACGTGCTGCGCCTGCGACTGTGCAGCGGCACGGAGGGGTGCAGGGGAGACGAGGACAGGTTCAGTTAGCGCGGGGGTTCATCTTGCTCGCCGCGCCGGGGTCAAGGCCACAGACCCCCGCCGTCAACATCGGGGCCAGCAGCGGGGACAGGTTCTTCTCCTGCCTGACGCCGCCAGCACCCTGCGCTTTCGGGCGTGGGGTGCTGCCATGAATAGCTGGAGGGGCTAGAAATACGCTAGAGCGCTTACAAACGCGGCCTGCGCTGTCGCGCTAGACCTTAGATAAGTAGCTGTTTTATATGGTGAAAAATGGTGGACGCACTAGGGCTCGAACCTAGGACCCGCTGATTAAGAGTCAGCTGCTCTACCAACTGAGCTATGCGTCCACACTCGCTTCTGGAAGACCCCGTTGGGGCGTCGCCTTGGCGTGGCCGGGCGGTTAGCATTATCCTTCGCCTTTGCAAACAGTATTTTGCATTGCGGCGGGATTTTTCAGGGTTGGGGGGCTTCAGGCCCAGTTACCGCGCCGCTGGCTGTCCCGCCGGGTCGACCTGTCGATCGCCATGATAATGCCGATGCACAGCATGACGGTCAGCATGGAAGAGCCGCCATAGGACATGAAGGGCAGGGGAATGCCCACCACGGGCGCCAGGCCCATCACCATCATCAGGTTGATGGCGACGTAGAAGAATATGGTGGTGGTCAGTCCCGCCGCGACGAGCTTTGCATATCTATCGGGCGCGCGCAGCGATACGCCTATGCCCCAACGGAACAGCAGCAGGAATGCGCCGATCAGGAATATGCCGCCAGCCAGGCCCCATTCTTCGGCCATGGTCGCAAAGACGAAATCTGTATGTCCTTCGGGCAGGTAATCGAGGTGGCTTTGCGTGCCCTTGAGGAATCCCTTGCCCCAAAGTCCACCAGAGCCGATCGCGATCTTCGACTGGCTGATATGATAGCCTGCGCCCAGCGGGTCGCTTTCCGGGTCGAGGAAGATGAGCACGCGTTTCTGCTGATAGTCATGCAGGAAGCTGAAGGCGATCGGGATGATCGCGGCCAGGGTCAGCCCGGACCCAATGAAGAGGCGCAGCGGCAAGCCCGCCAGGAACATGACCGTTACCCCCCCGGCTGCGATCATGGTCGCGGTGCCAAGGTCGGGCTGCACCAGCACCAGCGACCATGGAACGCCGATCAGCACCAGCGCAGGCCAGATGGCGGACCATCTCCTGACCTCTGCTACGGGTAGTAGCGCGTAAAAGCGAGCAACCGCCAGGACGATGACGGGCTTCATGAATTCGGACGGTTGGAGTTGCATGAAGCCAAGGTTGATCCAGCGCTGGCTGCCTCCTGCAACGCCGCCGATCAATTCGACCAGGATAAGCGACACCAGCACCAGCCCATAGGCCGGGAAAGCGAAGCGAGCGAATATCTCCAGCGGGACACGGCTCACCACCAGGGCCATTCCGGTGAAGACGACGAAGCGCACCGCCTGATTGATGGCCCAGGGGGTGATGCTGCCACCTGCAGAACTGTACAACACGATGGTGCCGAAGCCAGCGATGGCGGTCAGGAGGGCCAGCACTTTCCACGGGAAGTGGGTCAGTGGTTCGGGGACGATGTTCATCGCGATCCGCCGGGATTTGCGCTGGTGGATGGGGTCGGCGCGTCAGTGTCCGCAGGCCGTGAGGGCGCGCTTTGCGCAGGGGCGGCGGCTGCTTCGGTGGCGTCGGCGGGCGAGGGGGCGGGGGGTGGTGCCCTGCCCTCCTTAACGGCTTTTGCCAGGCTGAAGGCTGCCATCTGCCGCGCCATGCGTTCGGCTGGCGGACCACCCCAGCCCTTTTCAAGCTCGGCCAGCCGCTCCATCGCCTTGGCCGGATCGAAGAGAAAGGTTAGCACGTCCTTGGCCACCGGTGCGGCGGCGCGGGAACCGCCCATGCCATGTTCAATAACGACGGAGGCTGCGTAGCGTGGATTGCTGGTAGGGGCGAAGCAGACAAACAAGCCGTGGTCGCGATATTTCCAGTCGCCGCTCTGGCCCCGCTGGCTGCCCGCGATCCGCCGTACCTGTGCGGTGCCGGTCTTGCCGCCCATTTGGACGCCCGGAACGTCCAGCCGACTGCGTCCGGCCGTGCCGTCGCCGTTTACCACTTCCCACATTCCGCTGCGCACTGCTTCGAAATGCTCCTGGGGAAAGGGCATGGGGGCAGCCGGAGGATATCGGCCCTGCACCAGGCGAGGTTGTATATTCCGGCCCGAAGCGATCCGTCCGGCCATAACGGCGAGCTGCAAGGGATTCACGACGACATAGCCCTGCCCGATCGAAGCGTTCAGCGTGTCGGAGGCGGTCCATTTCTGGTTATAGCGCCGCATCTTCCACGCCGTATCCGGCATCGTCCCATAGCTTTGGGAAAGAACGGGCAGGTCGAATTTTTCGCCGAACCCCAAGGCGTGGCCCATCCGGGCAATGACGTCGATGCCGACGCGATTGCCCATTGTATAGAAATAGGTGTTACAGCTCTTGGCGATGGCGCGATGCATGTCTACCGAACCGTGGCGGCCCAGACAGCGAAAGAAACGGTTGCCCAGCCGATAGCCGCCCGGACAATTCACGCGCTCCCTGGGGTCGATACCGGCGTTCTGCAACGCCATCGCCACCATCGGCTTGAAAGTCGATCCGGGTGGATAGAGGGCGTTCAGCGATTTGTTTATGAGTGGATGACGCTCGTCATTCGACAGCATGCCCCATTCATCGTGGCTGATTCCGTCTGAAAAATTATTGGGATCATAGGCAGGCATGGACGCCATGCAGAGAATTTCCCCCGTATGGCAGTCAAGTACGACGCAGGAACCCGATTCAGTACCCAGCCGTCGCCCGGCATATTCCTGTAGGCCAGCATCGATCGTCAGTTTGATGGCGTTGCCCGGTGTGTCGGGCCGGGTCGTGAGTTCGCGGACGACCTTTCCCCTGGCCGTCACCTCAACCCGCTTCGCGCCGGGTTCGCCGGTAAGTTGCAGGTCGAAGGATTTTTCCATCCCTTCCTTGCCGACCTTGAACCCCGGTGTGATCAGCAGTGGATTCTTGCGTTCCTCATATTCCTTTGCCGACGCCGCGCCGACATATCCCAGCAGGTGGCCGACCGTTGCGCCCGCAGGATAATAGCGGGAAAATCCTTGACTGGGCGACACGCCGGGCAGGTCCGGCAGACGGACGCTGACCGCTGCGAATTGATCATAGGTCAGCTTTTCAGCCACTTGCACGGGCCGAAATCCAGCCGATTTGTCGAGTTCCGTCCTGATCCGTTCAACGTCGTCAGGCGCCAGCGACAGCAATTCGGCAAGGCTGCGGATCGTGCCGTCCGGGTCGGTGACGCGGTCTGGGATCAGATCGACGCGAAAGTCGGTCCGGTTGTTGGCCAACGTCTTTCCATACCGGTCCAATATCCATCCCCGGCGGGGTGGTATCAGGGTCAGGTTGACGCGATTGCTTTCGGAAAGGACGTTATATTTCTCGTTCTCCGCGATGCTGATCCATCCCATCCGGCCGATCAGCATGGCGCCGAACCCTGCCTGTATTCCCCCGATCACCATTGCCCGGCGCGTGAAGGAGAAGGAAAGGGCAGCTTCGTTAACGGTCTTCCGCTTTAGTTTGGGCAGCTTCATGCCATCACGCGCCAGCGATCGATCTGGGCGCATTGCCGCACCACGAACGGAAAAAGCAGGATGGTCCAGAGCATTTGTGGCGCGACCAGATACAGGTTGATGTCTCCTCCGCCAGCGATGCGCGCGAAAAACATGCCGCCAGCGATGCAGAAGATAATGGCCACGGATGCGATTAGCCAGTCCTGACGATAGCTTCGCCACACCATCCGATGTTCGACCGCATCGATGCCTATCAGCATGACGGTCCACAGGAACATGGCCGATCCGATCGGCTGACCGCTCATCATATCGTCAAACAAGCCCAGCGGCACCCCGATCCAGGTCCGCCACAATTCGGGCCGCAGCAGGCGCCAGGACAGCAGCAGCAGCAGGCCGAATGGAGGCATGACCGGAGCCTGCGCAATCACCGGCAGGACCGTCACCGCGGAACCCAGCATAACGGTGATGACCGGCGTACCGGCCAGGCGGAAGGTAGATGGCTGACGGCCCAGCCGGGGCACGTGCCGAAGATGCGGATCGATCATGGAGCGATAGCGTTGGAGGCTGCGCTCGCATCCACGGGGGCGTGGGGTGCAGGCTCGCTTCGGGTGACGGCTTCTTCGAAGGATCGCTCGACCACAACGGCATCGACCTTGGACGGGTTGGCCAGCGGGACGCCATAGGCGATTTCGCCTGCGATCCGCACGACCACGGCAACGGGAATATTAGGTTGATAGACGCCGCCCACGCCCGACGTCACCAAAAGGTCGCCGGGATGAAAGGGATTGCGGCCTGCTGCCAGCGCCCTGATTTCCAATGTTCCGTCGCCCAGGCCAGTGGAAATGGCGGGGACGCTGTCATTGGCGCGGCGGACGGGCACGATGTTGCTGCCGTCGGTCAGCAGCAGCACTTCGGCGGTATTGGGTGTCGTGCTGTGGATACGACCGACCAGCCCTTCAGGCGCGCGCACCGGCATGCCTGTCCGCACGCCCTGCCAACGGCCAGCGTTCAGGCGAGCAAAGCGGCGCGTGCTGGTGGACGATGACGCAATCAACCGGGCGGCGAGCAGATGGCTTTCATCCGCATCGACCAGCTTCAACAGTTTCTTGAGCCGCGCATTTTCCTGCGCCACCGCCTTGGCTTCGATGATGCGGTTGCGGTCGGTTTCGACCTGACGACGCAGTGCGACATTCTGCGACCCGGCGCGCCAATAGGCAGCCAGGACTTCGTCGATCGAACTTACGCCGCCGACCATGTTGCGCATCGCGATTGAGGCGGGGCGCGTGATCTCTGCCGTCGCGGTGCGAATCACCGCGAAGCCGGTCGGATCGAATATGGCGACAACCACCAGGAGCAGGCCGACGGCGGCGCCAGTCATCGCCACCACATAGCTGGCAAAGAGGCTGTATTGCGCCTTCCGGTTGTGCCCGGGGCGTCGGCTGGGTGGCCGCGCCATCCTGTTTTCCCCCTGACCTTAAGCGGTCTGCAATACGCCCCTGAAGATCGGATCTTCCATCGCCCGGCCAGTACCGATGGCGACGCAGGTCAACGGATCTTCAGCGATGGTGACGGGCAGGCCGGTTTCGTCGCGCAATTCATCGTCCAGCCCCTTCAGCAGCGCACCGCCGCCAGTCAGCACGATGCCCTGATCGACAATGTCCGCCGCCAGTTCAGGCGCCGTGTTTTCCAGCGCGATCCGCACACCTTCGACGATGGTGCTGATGGGTTCAGCCAGAGCGTCGGCAATCTGGCCCTGGTTGATGGAAATTTCCTTGGGAACGCCGTTCACAAGATCGCGGCCCTTGATGTGGATCGTTTCACCCACGCCGTCTTCAGGGGGCTGGGCGACGCCGAACTGCTTCTTGATCCGTTCGGCCGTGGCTTCGCCGATCAGCAGATTGTGGTGGCGACGCACGAAGGAAACGATCGCTTCGTCCATCTTGTCACCGCCAACGCGCACCGATGTGGTGTAGGCCAGGCCGCGAAGCGACAGCACAGCGACTTCGGTGGTGCCGCCGCCGATGTCGACCACCATCGACCCGATGGGTTCGGTGACAGGCATGTCCGCGCCAATCGCCGCTGCCATTGGTTCTTCGATCAGGAAGACCTGGCTTGCGCCTGCGTTGCTGGCTGCATCGCGAATCGCGCGCCGTTCCACGCTGGTGGAGCCGGAAGGCACGCAGATGACGATTTCAGGAAATCGCCATGGACGTGATTTGCCGCCATGCACTTTGGTGATGAAATGTTTGATCATCTGTTCGGCGACATCGATATCGGCAATGACGCCGTCCCGCAGCGGTCGAATGGCCTCAATCGAATCGGGCGTCTTGCCCATCATGAGTTTGGCGTCGTTGCCGACCGCCTTCACCCTTTTAACGCCGTTCAGCGTCTCCACCGCCACGACCGACGGTTCATTGAGCACAATGCCGCGCCCGCGCACATAGACAACGGTGTTTGCCGTGCCGAGGTCGATAGCCATATCCTGGGAGGAGAGTTTGAAAAGTCGCGAGAAGATCGACATGCCTGTTCCTGTTCAGCCCGATCATCCCGGCGACGCGAACCGGGGCGTTCGGAGGTCCCTGCCACGTTCCGCCGCCCATGTCATGAGACAAAATTAATAAGGCTAGCGGCTCGCGGAATGCGCTCGCTTGGGCTAGTCACTAATCAATGTCAATACGCCGTCTGCCCGAACATCTGGTCAACCGCATCGCTGCGGGCGAAGTGGTCGAAAGACCTGCCAGTGCGCTCAAGGAAATCGTGGAAAATGCGCTGGATGCCGGTGCAACACGTATCGCCATCAGATTGAGCAATGGCGGGCTGGACCGGATAGAGGTCAGTGACGACGGATGCGGCATGACGGCGGAGGACATCGCCTTGGCGGTCGAGCGTCATGCGACATCGAAGCTGCCGGATGACGCGATAGAGAATGTGGCGACCCTGGGCTTTCGCGGTGAGGCGCTGCCATCCATCGCCAGCGTCGCGCGCCTGTCCATCGACAGCCGTCCCATGGGGAGCGACGGGTGGAACCGCACGATCGACAATGGCGCGCTGGTGGCGGAGGGGCCTGCCGCACTGCCGCCGGGGACGCGCGTTACGGTGGAGCAGCTATTCGCCCGCGTGCCCGCCCGGCGCAAGTTCCTGCGATCGCCAAAGGCTGAATATGCCGCCTGCCTCGATTGCGTCCGTCGGCTGGCCATGGCGCATCCTGCCGTCGCGTTCAGCCTGGAGCATGACGGGCGGCGCGCGCTGGGCGTGCAGGCAGGGGACGGCAGGGAGGATCGCGTTGCCGCCCTAACCGACAGGGCGCTGGCGGACAATCATGTCATCGTCAGCCTGGAACGGGAAGGCATCCGCCTGACGGGCGTGGCATCGCTCCCCACCTATAATCGCGGCGTCGGCGATCATCAGTTCCTGTTCGTGAACGGGCGACCGGTGCGCGACCGGCTGTTGGTCGGGGCAGTGCGCGGCGCTTATGCCGATATGCTCGCGCGGGACCGGCACCCGGTCGTTGCCCTTTTCCTGGATGTGCCGCCGCTGGAAGTCGATGTGAACGTGCACCCGGCCAAGACTGAAGTGCGCTTCCGCGATCCGGCATTGATTCGGGGCATGATCGTGTCGGGCCTACGCCGGGCGCTGGATGCGGAGGGCTTTCGTTCGGTGCAACAGGCCGATGCTGCGGGACTGTCCGCCTGGAAGGCCGAGCCTGTTTCGCCCACGCCAATCGGCGCGATGCCAATCTTTGAAGCGGCTGATGTTCTGGCATCCTATCGACCGCCATCGTCGATGCTGGCCGATCGCCGACCCGGATTTCTGACGCCGCCACCGCAAGCGCGCGCGGAACCCGCCGCCGCGCCCGCGCCTGAAGGTCAGAGCTTTCCCCTGGGCGTCGCGCGCGGCCAGGTCGCCCGCACTTATATCGTGGCGGAAGCGGAAGATGGGCTTGTCATCGTCGACCAGCATGCAGCGCATGAGCGCTTGACGCTGGAACGGATGCGGCGCGGGATGGAAGGGCAGGGCGTCGCCGCACAAGCACTGCTGCTGCCGGAAGTCGTGGAGCTGGACGAACCGGCCTGCGACCGTCTGGAGGCAAGGATTGAGGAACTGAAGGTCTTTGGCCTGGAACTGGAGCGGTTCGGTCCGTCCGCGATACTGGTGCGCGCCACGCCCGCCATGCTGGGGCAGGGCGATGTGCAGGCTATGGTGTCAGACCTGGCCGACGATCTGGCGGCTTATGACAGCGCGCTGTCCCTTAAGGAACGGATCGATCTGGTCGCGGCGACCATGGCCTGTCACGGATCGGTGCGCGCGGGACGCGTGTTGAGCGTCGCGGAAATGAATGCGCTGTTGCGTGAGATGGAGGTGACGCCGCGAAGTGGCCAGTGCAATCATGGCCGCCCGACCTGGGTGAAGCTGGGCCATGGCGACATTGAAAAGCTGTTCGGAAGGAAATGAGCATGAGACGCATCGCTTGCCTGCTCGCCCTGTGCGTTCTGCCAATCCCGGTGGTCGCCGCTCCACTGACGCCCGACATGTGTAAGGATGCACCGCCGCCGCCCGAACCGTGGACAAGCTGGATGCAAAGCGGCGCGGAAATCGCGGGGGGCGTGCCGCATTCAGCGCCCCGGCTGATCCTGGGCAAGCCCGTGGTCGCGACGCTGCGTCCCTCGGTACAGGTGCAATATGCGGTCGAGCCGGAGCCGCTGCGACCCAAGAGCCATGGCGGCCTTTTCACGCTGGCGCTCAAGGATCCGGCGCGGGTCGGTATCGGGCTTTCAGGTCCGGCGCGCGTGGACATCGTCATGGATCGTCAGCGGCTCGAATCCGTCGGGGCGGAACTGGGTCCTGAATGTTCGACGATTCGCCAGATTGTCTGGTTCGACCTGCCGGCGGGTGTGCACCTGATCCAGATCGCGGATTCACCCGCGCGGGAATTGCGCGTGATGGTGGCGGACGCAATGGCCAACCGTGCCCTGCCGCCAGCGCCCGAACAGGAATTTTGACCGGGGCTGACCTGCCGGTCAGGCAGGCCGGGTGCGGAGCAGCACGATGGGCATCAGGGTCATCACGGGCTGATCCTGCTGGTTGATTATCGTCACCCGGCTTTTGACTATGCCCATTTCCGGTCGGGTACGGGACGCCTTCTTTTCGATTACTTCCGACGTTCCGCTCAGCGTGTCGCCGGGGCGGACTGGCATCAACCAGCGCAATTCGTCCACACCCATCGCACCCAAACTGGCGTCCTGATGACCGCTAGCTTGCATTTCCGCGACGAACATCTTCATGAACAGGGCGGTGGTATGCCAGCCGCTGGCTGACAGGCTGCCAAAATGGGTTTCGGCCGCCGCCTCATCGGAAAGGTGGAAAGGCTGAGCGTCATACTCGGCTGCGAAGGCGATGATTTCTTCCCGGCTGATCGTCAGGGGGCCGAAAGTCAAGGTATCGCCAACCATGACGTCCTCAAAATAGTTGATTTCGTCCACTATGGCCCTTCCGTCTCACCATGGAAGTGGAAGGTCTAAGGACACCTTACGTTTACGTCAAGGTTAGGATTCAGGTCAGGGCTGAGCGATCCATTGCCGCAGAACCCGCCAGGCCTCGATCTTCATTTCGCGCGACATCATGGCGTTGGCCCCGCTGCTGGAGGGCAGGTCGATCAGGGTTAGGTCTGCTCCGCCAGGGCCGATCTGGCGGCGTCCGTGAACGGAGGCTGCCTTGCCGTTGAAGGCGATGGCCTGCAGTGAGGGGAGGCGAGCGATGAAGCTATTGAGGTCGCGTAACTCCGCCCCCCGGATGGCGCTGTCCAGACTGCCAGGACGGTCTGCGCTTTCGATCACATCCCATAGGCCAACGCCTCTCGCTCGCAAGCGTTTGAGGCGCAGCGCATAGGGAAGCGCGCGCAGATCTTCCGCCAGAATGTCGTCCATCAACGCCCAGAAAGCATTGCCGCGATGGGCATAATATTCGCCCTGCTTGATCGAAGCGTCGCCCGGCAGGCTGCCAAGGATCAGAAGCCGGGTTGCTTCGTCAACGCTGGGCGGAAAGGCGGTCTTGCGCTGCGCAGCTATCTGACCGGGGCGCAGCGCCATGGGTCAGACGTTGAAGCGGAACAGCATGATGTCGCCGTCCTGCGTCACATATTCCTTGCCTTCGGACCGCCACTTGCCCGCTTCCTTGGCTCCGGCTTCGCCATTGAACTGGACATAGTCCGCATAGGCCATGGTTTCGGCGCGGATGAAGCCTTTTTCAAAGTCGGAATGGATCGCGCCAGCGGCCTGCGGCGCCTTGGAACCCTTGGTCACGGTCCAGGCGCGTGCTTCCTTGGGGCCGACGGTGAAGAATGTGATGAGACCCAGCAGTTCGTAACCGGCGCGGATGATGCGGGCCAGGCCTGCTTCCTCAAGGCCCAGCGCCTCAAGATATTCCGCCCGTTCTTCCACAGGCATGGTGATGAGTTCGGCTTCGATCGCGGCGGAAACGATAACGGCCTTGGCGCCTTCGGCCGCGGCCTTTTCAAACACGCGCGCCGAATGGGCGTTGCCGTCGGCTGCGCTGTCTTCCTCGACATTGCAGACATAGAGTACGGGCTTTGCGGTCAAAAGCTGCGCCTGGAGGAAGATGCGCGCTTCCTCCTCATCCCTGGGCTGGGTCAGGCGTGCGGGCTTGCCTTCGCGCAGCAGGTCCAGCGTCTGGCCCAGAACGGCTGCGGCGGCTTTGGCTTCCTTGTCGCCCTGCGCTGCTTTTTTCGCGAAGGCGGGGACGCGCTTTTCCAGGCTGTCGAGGTCGGCCAGCATCAGTTCGGTTTCGACCGTTTCGGCGTCTGCGATGGGGTCCACCTTGCCTTCGACATGGGTGATGTCGTCATCTTCGAAACAGCGCAGGACGTGGACGATGGCGTCCACTTCCCGGATGTTCGCCAGGAATTGATTGCCTAACCCTTCACCCTTTGACGCGCCGCGCACCAGCCCGGCGATGTCGACGAAGGCGAGCTGCGTTTCGATGATCTTGGCCGACCCGCCGATCTTGGCGATAGTGTCCAGCCGCTCGTCGGGCACGGCGACCTGTCCCACATTGGGTTCGATCGTGCAAAAAGGATAGTTCGCCGCCTGCGCCGCCTGCGTTTCCGTCAGCGCGTTGAACAGGGTGGACTTGCCGACATTGGGAAGCCCGACGATACCGCAACGAAAACCCATGGAACTGCCTTCACGTCAGAATGATTGGCCGCGCCGATAGCCTGTTCCGCGTCCGAAGGCCAGCCTGTGCTCAGCGCCGCAAGAACAGGGTGATCGACGCGACATGGTTCATCCGCTGGTTCCCGCCCCGCTGGTCGACAAGCTGATTGAGATAGCCAATTTCGGCTGTGGATTTGCCCATCAGCTTGACCTCCGCACCGACAAAACTGCGCAACTGGTCGAAGCCTGCCTTTTGTCCCCAATCCGTGCTGTTGAGCGCGACAAAAGCTTCGGCATAGACCAGCGCGTTAAGCGCCTCGCTTCCGGGCTTCAGCGGTTTTTCATAGCGCAGCATTTCGCGCAGCCGCCATCCCATGTCATCCCCGTCCGACCGCCAGCGCTGTTCGATGCGGGTGCGGGACGATAGCTCTCCGTCCCATGGTTTGCCGATCGTCCAGTTGATCTGCTGAAAGCTGCGCTCTTCATTGATGTCGCGACCGCCCTGTGTGGGCAGGACGATGTGCGCATAGCCCTGATAAAGGGAAAGCCGGGGCGACAATTTCCACCCTACCGCTCCACGCAAAATTGTCTGGTCGGGCTGCGATATGCCGTTGCCGAACCGAGGCTGGATCTCCGCAAAATAAATGAGGTTTCCGGTTACAGGCCCCATGGCGGTCAGGTTCAGCCAGGCTTGCTCATCTTGTGCAGTAGCCGCCTGCGCAGCGGTGCCGGTCAGAAGGGCGCAGGCGCACAGTATGGAGCGCAATGAATGAGCGAGAAGGCGGGGGCGAGGCATGGCGGGTCTCTAAACCCCCGCCTTTTCCACCTCATATCCGGCCGGTAACTTTTCGTGTCTCTCAGGTGATCACGCTGGGCCGGTCCATGCCGGTGAAGCCTGTTATGTCCGCAATCTCCTGCGCAGCGCTCACCAGCGGGGCGAGTGCTTCGCTCGTTTCCATGCCCAGGTTGCCGTTTTGATCGATATAGCGCTCGATATAGACGCGCAAGGTGGCGCCTTGCGTGCCGGTGCCAGACAGGCGGAACACGATGCGTGATCCGTCTTCGAACAGGATGCGAACGCCCTGGTTGCGGCTGATCGACTGGTCGGTCGGATCGGTATAGGCGAAATCATCCGCGCTCTTCACCCTGCCGCCGCTGTTTGACGTGCCGGGCAGATTGGTCAGCTGGTCTCGCAGCGCCGCCATCAGCGCTTCGGCGCGATCCTTGGCGATGGCTTCATAGTCATGGCGCGCATAATAGTTGCGACCATAGATAGCCCAATGCGCCTGCATGATGTCCGCCACGCTCTGCCTACGCACCGCTAGGATATTGAGCCACAGCAGCACCGCCCAGATGCCGTCCTTTTCCCGAACATGGTCGGAGCCGGTTCCGGCGCTTTCTTCGCCGCAGATCGTCGCCATCCCGGCATCCAGCAGGTTGCCGAAGAATTTCCAGCCTGTCGGGGTTTCGTAAAGAGGGATGCCGAGATTTTCCGCGACGCGATCGGCAGCCCCGCTGGTGGGCATGGATCGCGCGATCCCCTTCAGCCCATTGGCATAGCCGGGCGCAAGATGCGCATTGGCCGCCAGCACCGCAAGCGAGTCGGAAGGGGTGACATAGCAGTGACGACCGATGATCAGGTTACGGTCGCCATCGCCGTCCGAAGCTGCGCCAAAATTTGGCGCGCCGTCGCTCATCATCAGATCGTACAAGGTTTTCGCGTGCACGATGTTCGGATCGGGGTGATGATGGCCGAAATCGGGCAGGGGCGTGCCGTTGCATACGGTCCCGGATGGTGCGCCCAGGCGCCGCTCGAAAATCTCGGTGGCATAAGGGCCTGTGACCGCACTCATCGCATCGAAAGACAGGGTGAAGCCCTGGGCGATCATCTCCCGGACGGCCGCAAAGTCGAACAACTGCTCCATCATATCGGCATAGGCGGCAACAGGGTCGACCACTTCGACCGCCATATCACCGATCATGCTTGACCCGATGGTGTCGATATCGACGTCATCCGCATCGATGATGCGATAGCTGTCTATCACCAGCGTCCGCGCGTGGATTGCGTCCGTCACCTTTTCCGGCGCCGGTCCGCCATTGCCGACATTATATTTGATGCCGAAATCTTCGTCCGGGCCGCCCGGATTATGGCTGGCGGACAGTATCAGGCCGCCAAATGCGCCTGATGCGCGGATGAGGTGCGAGGCGGCAGGGGTCGACAATATTCCGCTCTGGCCGACCAGCACCCGACCAAAGCCGTTCGCCGCCGCCATCTTGAGCACGATCTGAATGACTTCACGGTTGAGGTAGCGGCCGTCGCCGCCAAGAACCAGCGTCTGGCCTTCAAAGCCGGTCAGGCAGTCGAACACCGACTGGACGAAATTGGCGGCATAATGCGGCTGCTGGAAAGTGCGGACTTTCTTGCGCAGGCCGGACGTACCCGGCTTTTGATCGGGAAAGGGGGTAGTGGGGACGGTCTGGATCACCCGGAACCTCATGAAAGACGAAGTATAATCATCCCCCTATGGCCCGACAGCCATCGGTGGCGCAATTGACCCTGGACTTATTTCGCCGGTGCGAAGGGGCTGGCCGTCGCTTAATCGGCCACCCTGAGCGCGATCTCGTTCATGAAACGGGCGTCGTCCCCCTTGGCGAGCCATTCCGCCTCTGCGCCGATCGCGCCCAACATGTCGGCCAGGGCGTCCGTCTCGCTCTTGTGATAATTGCCCAGCACATAGCCGTGCACCCGGTCCTTATGCCCCGGATGCCCGATGCCGATCCGCACGCGGCGGAAATCCGGGCCGATATGGGCGTCGGTGGAACGCAGGCCATTATGTCCCGCATTGCCGCCGCCGCGCTTTACTTTGACCTTCATCGGGGCGAGGTCCAGTTCGTCATGAAAGACGGTGACGTCCTGCGGTGTGAGCTTGTAGAATCGCATCGCCTCCCCGACTGACCGCCCGCTTTCGTTCATGAAGGTCGCGGGCTTTATGAGGATGATTTTCTCCGGGCCGATGCGGCCTTCCTGGACCCATCCGTGAAACTGTTTTTTCGGCGGGGTGAAGCGATGCATGTCGGCGATGACGTCCGCTGCCATGAAACCGACATTGTGCCGGTGCATCGCATATTGGGTGCCCGGATTGCCCAGGCCGGCCCAGATCTGCATCGCGCGTCACCTCCAAAAGAAAATCCCGCCCGCCGGGTAGGCGGACGGGATCGAAATTTCCAGCCCGGAAGCTGTCGGGTAAAAGGCTTACTCGCCTTCCGCCACGGTTTCGTTGTCGCCTTCTGCGCTCTTGAGCGCGGACGGGGCAATGATGGTAGCGATGGTGAAGTCGCGATCGTCGATCGCGGTTTTCGCGCCCTTGGGCAGGGTGACCGCGCTGATGTGGATCGATTCGCCGACGTCAAAGCCCTTCAGGTCGACAACAACGTCATCGGGGATTTCCGCGGCATCGACGATCAGTTCGATGTCGTGACGGACGATGTTCAGCACGCCGCCCTTCTTCAGGCCAGGCGACGCGTCTTCATTTTCGAAGCGCACCGGCACGTTGACGCTGACGGTGGCATGTTCCGAAACGCGCAGGAAATCAGCGTGCAGCGGACGATCGGTCACGGGGTGGAAGGCCACATCCTTGGCGAGCGTGCGGACTTTCTTGCCGCCGACTTCGACCATGATGACCGAATTGAAGAAGTGGCCGGTGCCGAGCTGCTTGTTGAGGAGCTTTTCCTCAACGTGGATCGACTGGGGTTCTTCGTTCATTCCATAGATGACGGCGGGTACGCGGCCCTCACGGCGGAGAGCGCGGGAGGCTCCCTTGCCTGCCCGATCGCGTGCCTCGGCCGACAGCGTAAGCTGCTCGCTCATTGCGTGTCTCCAAAAGCAGATTTCATAAACTTCCCGCAACGCCTCCAGGGATGACCATCACGGGAAGGCGGCCCTTTAGCAGAAATCCGCCAGGAGGCAAGGGTCAGCCGACCTTATTGCACGCGCGTGACCCGGTAGCCCGCAGCCTGCAGCAGCGCGATCAGATTGTCCCGCCCGGTCAGATGCCCCGCGCCCACCGCGATGAAGGGCCGCCCCTTAAGCCCGCCCACAGCGCTAACCCAGTCGCGGTTACGGTCGATCAGCACCGCCTGCTCGACCACCGGGTCCGGTTGCGCGCCTGCCTGATCCTCCCGCGCGATGGCAGCCATGTCGCCTTTCAACCAAGCCTTGAGGATGCGATCGTAAAGCGCCTGCACGCCGTCCGCTTCCTGAACCGTCTGCAGCAGGAGATGGCGCTGCGCTCGTTCGGGCAGGCCATCGAACGCGCCAAACTGCCGCGCGACCGTTTCCAGCCCGCCGATCGGCTTGCCCGCGTCCCTGAACGCCCCGATCAGCGCTGGCTCGACCCCGTTTGCGCCACTTATATGCAGCGATTGCTGCGCTGCCGCCGACAGCAGCATTGCCGCCGCCCAGCTTTCATAGCCCGACAGCATCTCCATGCTGGCGCCGCCTTGCTGGACCAGCCGTTGGAGGTCATCGCGCTCATCGGCGGGGATGCGCGCTTCCAATGGCGGCAGATTGGCGCTGCGGCCCAGTTTTTCGAAGGCGGCGGTGGCCAGGGCCTGATCCTGAATATCGGCGGTTTCCAGCACCAGTCGGTCCGCCTGCGTCATCGCCCGCTCGATCGCTGCGGTCCGCCAGGCGACATCTGCGGGCAGCACATGAATGGTGCCGAACAGCCATCCATCCAGCGCCTTGCCCTCCACGCGCCACAATGCCGGGCCGCCGTCCGCTGGCGGAGCGGGCGGTTCCCGTCCACATGCCGCGACCAGCAACAGGGTGAGCAGGCCCAGCCACCGCATCAGGGCGCGCAGCCCGATCATTGCGAAACCCGCACCGACCCCAGGCCGATCTTTTCCAGCTGATCCTGCACACTGCCCTTACCGGCCAGATGACCCGCGCCCACGGCCACGAACACCGTGCCGGGTTGGGCCAGCCGCCTCTTGATCCACTGCGCCCACCTGACGTTCCGGTCGATCAGCAACACCTGGGCGAGTTCCGGCGTTGCTTCCAAAGACTCGTTCATTTCCTCAGCCAGCCGTTCAGGATCACCCCGTTGCCAATGGCGTATGAGCCGCGCGAACTGGCTGTCCATGTCGGGCAGGCCATCGACCGTGGCGTCCAGAAACTTGACCTGTTGCGCCATCGGCAGGCCCGCGAAATAGCCAAGCTGTTGTTCCACCGTTTCCAGCGCGCTCACTCGCTTCCCCGCAGCCTTCGCGGCCTCCGTCAGCGTCTTTTCCGCGCCCAGTTCGGCCTGATAGCCCAGCTTTTCCAGCGGCTGAACCGACAGAGCCATGCCCGCCATCCAGGGATTGAACGCTTCAAACATCGGCCAGGGCAGGGCGTTGGCGGCCATCGCCGCCTGATAGCGCTGCTTCAAATCGGGGCTCAGCCGGTCGGACAGCTTGACGCCATCACGCGCCAGCGCCGCCTGGGCCATGGTCGTCGCCATCGCCTGCGGGTCGGTCGGCTCCAATATTTCGAGCACCAGTTCGTCCGACCCGTCAAAGGCGCGCTTCACGCCGCCGTCGAACCATTGCACGCCCGGCTTCAACACATGGACGGTGCCGAACAGAAAGATGGTCGTGTCGTCATCCCTGACGCTCCACAGGGCAGGGCGGACCATGCTGGTTTGAGCGACGGGCCGGGCGGCGGCGGGGCGTTCCGGGGCACATCCGCTCAGCAGCAGCAGGCCGACGGTCACGAAACGCGGGAAAAGCCATTTCATCCAGGGGAATTCCATCTCATCATTTTGCCAGCATCCATGCGGGCCGGGCGGGGTCAGGGCAAGCGGATTAACCCATCCCGACCGCTCTTTTCCTTGACCCTTTCGCCCGCCTGCGCCAATGCGCGCCGCAACACAGCGTCATGAAACCGAAGGACCGTCCGTGGCGACAGGCAAAGCGCTCTCCTTTCAGGACCTGATCCTGACCCTGCATGCCTATTGGGGAAAGCAGGGCTGCGTGATCCTGCAACCCTATGACATGGAAGTCGGCGCGGGCACTTTTCACCCCGCGACGACGCTCCGCAGCCTTGGCCCGAACCCGTGGAACGCGGCCTATGTGCAGCCCAGCCGCCGCCCGACCGACGGGCGTTACGGAGAAAATCCCAATCGCCTGCAGCATTATTACCAATATCAGGTGATCATGAAGCCGTCCCCGGCGAACCTGCAGGAACTGTATCTGGGGTCGCTGGTCGAAATCGGCATCGATCCGCTGGTCCACGACATCCGATTTGTCGAGGACGACTGGGAAAGCCCGACGCTGGGCGCCTGGGGCCTTGGCTGGGAAGTGTGGTGCGACGGCATGGAAGTCACCCAGTTCACCTATTTCCAGCAGATGGGCGGTTTTGATTGCAAGCCGGTCGCGGGGGAACTGACCTACGGCCTCGAACGGCTCGCCATGTATATTCAGGGCGTCGACAGCGTTTACGACCTGAAGTTCAACGATGCGGGCGTCACCTATGGCGACGTATTCCTGGCCAACGAACAGCAGATGTCGAAATGGAATTTCGAGATCGCCGACACGGAAAAGCTGTTCCGCTGGTTCAAGGATGCCGAGGCCGAATGCAAGGCGAGCCTTGATGCTGGCGTGCCGCTCGCCGCCTATGACCAGGCGATCAAGGCATCCCATGTCTTCAACCTGCTGCAGGCGCGCGGCGTCATTTCGGTGCAGGAACGCGCCAGCTATATCGGCCGCGTCCGGGACTTGGCCAAGGGCGCTTGTGAGAAGTGGATGGAAGTGAACGGGTGGGCCGCGTGATGGCGCAGGGAGCAGTAGCCCGTGCTCTTGCGAAGGCAGAAGCCCAGAGCCCCACGCACCGCGCTTTGAACCCTGGGCTCCTGCCTTCGCAGGAGCACGCTGAAAGAATCATCGCATGACTGACTTCCTCCTTGAACTGCGCTGCGAAGAAATCCCCGCGCGCATGCAGATCAAAGCGTCGGAAGACCTCGCCCGCCTCTTCACCGAGGAACTGGCGAAGGCCGGCTTGAAGCCGGACAGCATCGACAGCTTCGTCACGCCCCGCCGCCTAGCGTTGATCGCGCGCAATCTGCCCCTGCAAACCGCCGCCATCAGCGAAGAGTTCAAAGGTCCCCGCACGAGCGCACCCGCGCAGGCGCTGGACGGATTCCTGCGCAAGACCGGCCTTACCCAGGACCAACTGGAGGACCGCGACGGCGTCTGGTTCGCCACGGTGAACAAGCCCGGCCGCGCCACCGCTGCGGTGCTCGCCGAAGCCGTCCCCGCCCTCATTCGCGCGTTCCCCTGGCCCAAATCGATGCGCTGGGGCACGGCGTCGCAAACGACCGAAAGTCTGCGCTGGGTCCGCCCGTTACAGGGTATCGTCGCGATCCTGGGTGAAGACCTGGTCGATATCGAGATTGAAGGCACCCGGTCGGGCTACGCCACGCTTGGCCACCGCTTCCACCATCCCGGCGAAATCACCATCGGCGGTGCGCATGACTATGTCGAAAAGCTGCGCGCCTGCCATGTGATCGTCAGCCATCAGGAACGGCAGGCCATTATCGAGGCGAAGGCGAACGAGGCCGCCGCCGCGAAGGGCTATAGCGTGATCGAGGACAAGGGCCTCGTCGCGGAGAATGCCGGCCTTACCGAATGGCCGGTTCCGCTGCTGGGCGATTTCGACCCGGCTTTCCTTGAAGTCCCACCTGAAGTTATCCAGCTAACCCTACGGATAAACCAGAAATATTTTGTTCTGCGCGACGGCGCAGGCAAACTCGCTCCCGCCTTCATTTGCACCGCCAATATCGAGGCGAAGGATGGCGGTGAAGCGATCATCGCCGGTAACCGCAAGGTCCTCGCCGCGCGCTTGTCCGACGCGCGCTTCTTCTGGGAACAGGACCGCAAGACGACCCTTGCGGACCACGCGAAGAAGCTGGAGCGTATCACCTTCCACGAGAAGCTGGGCACGGTCGCCGATAAGGTCGAGCGCGTCGCGAAGCTCGCCCGCTGGCTGGTGGAAGAGGGGATCGTCACCGCGAACCCCGCCGCTGCATCCGCCAACCTCGCTGCCCCATCTGTCACCCCAGCGAAGGCTGGGGTCTCAGGCCGCAGCGCGCCAACGCCTGAGATGCCAGCCTCCGCTGGCATGACGAAAGAGGAACTGGCTGACCTGGCGGAACAGGCAGCCCGCCTCGCCAAGGCGGATCTTGTCACCGAAATGGTCGGAGAATTCCCAGAGATTCAAGGGGTTATGGGCGGATATTACGCCCGCGCCGAAGGTTTGCCCGATGTGGTAGCTGAGGCCATTCGCGATCACTACAAGCCGGTCGGGCAGGGGGACGATGTTCCTACCGCGCCGGTGACGGTGGCGGTATCGCTTGCTGATAAGCTGGATACATTGGTCGGCTTCTTTGGAATCGGACAAGGCCCGACGGGGTCCAAAGATCCCTTCGCATTGCGCCGTGCAGCTTTGGCCGTTCTTCGGCTGCTGGAGGAAAATAGACTTAGGCTTCCCCTGCTACCTCTGCACGCGTATGCGTTACGCGATCATGTGTATCGCCATGTATATGCTCACACAAAGCCAGTTTCTGATGTTGACGCGCAGATACTAGCGAAGTTCGGCATGGACCCTAAGAAGGTAACTGAGCCTGAATGGCAGCAAGGAAATCTCGCTCGTCCGGTTATTAAAGACTTCGTTGTCGACTTTGCATCTTCGGATAGAGTCTTCCTCGACTTCTTCGCCGACCGCCTCAAGGTCCAGCAAAAGGAAGCAGGCGTCCGCCACGACCTGATCGACGCGGTGTTTGCGCTCGGCGGCGAAGATGATCTCGTCCGCCTGCTCGCCCGCGTGAAGGCGCTTCAGTCCTTCGTCGCCACCGACGACGGTACGAACCTGCTCGCGGGATATAAGCGCGCCGCCAACATCCTGAAGAAGGAAGGCGTCGAAGCTCCGAGTGCTCCTGCGAAGGCAGGAGCCCAGGGTGACGAAGCGCTGCCGGACTCTGCGCTCCTGCCTTCGCAGGAGCATGATGCGCTGTCCTATACCCCCGAACCCGCCGAAGCTGACCTGATCGCCGCTCTGGACGCCGCCGAACCGCGCGCCACGGCAGCGGTGATGGCAGAGGATTTTGAAGGCGCCATGGCTGCGCTCGCGACGCTGCGTGCGCCCATCGATATTTTCTTCGACAAGGTGACGGTCAACGACGCTGATCCGGCAAAGCGGTCGGCCCGTCTCGCCCTGCTGGTGCGGGTGCGGGACGCTGTCCATGCGGTTGCGGACTTCTCGAAAATTTCAGGCTAATTCGTAAAAGTCGGTCATCGGGCCGGGATTATGGATACATAAGGACGGGATCATCGTAAAAGTGGGTGCGTTTATCGCCCCTTTGTTGCAGGAACTTTGCTGCAACGCACAATTGTCGGCAATCAGTGCAGGGAGCGCCGCGAATATGTTGAAAATGGAAGAGGCCAGCATGAGCACCACCGCGACGCGTTATGTTTATCGTTTCGGCGGCGGGGTCGATGACGGCGGCAAGGGTGATAAAAACCTCCTCGGCGGCAAGGGTGCGAACCTTGACGGCATGGCCGCTATCGGCCTGCCCGTGCCTCCGGGCTTCACGATCACCACCGAAATGTGCACCCGCTATTATCAGGATGGCGGCGTCTATCCCGATGGGCTGATGGCAGAGGTCGCCAACGGCATTGCCCATATCGAAGGCGTGACGGGCAAGAAATTCGGCGACGCTGCCGACCCGTTGCTGGTATCGGTCCGCTCTGGCGCGCGCATTTCGATGCCGGGCATGATGGACACGGTGCTGAACCTTGGCTTGAACGATGAAACGGTCGTCGGCCTGGCGACGGCTTCGGGCGATGAGCGTTTCGCCTGGGACAGCTATCGTCGCTTCATCCAGATGTATTCCGACGTGGTGCTGGAACTGGACCATGGCGCTTTCGAGGAAGCATTGGAAGTCGCCAAGGAAGATCAGGGCTACACGCTCGACACCGAAATGACCGCGGATGATTGGAAGGCGCTGGTTGCGGAATATAAGGCCCTTGTTTCAAAACTTTGGAACAAGCCTTTCCCGCAGGATGTGAACGATCAGCTATGGGGCGCGATCAGTGCCGTGTTCGGGTCCTGGCAGGCCGACCGGGCGAAGGTTTATCGCCGCCTGAACTCGATTCCGCATGATTGGGGCACGGCCGTCAACGTGCAGGCGATGGTGTTCGGCAATATGGGTGATACGTCGGCGACCGGCGTTGCCTTCACTCGCGACCCGGCCACGGGCGAGAATGCCTATTATGGCGAGTATCTGATCAACGCCCAGGGCGAAGACGTGGTGGCGGGCATCCGCACGCCCCAATATTTGACCCGGCAGGCCCGCGAGCGGGCAGGGGCCAAGCCGCTGTCGATGGAAGAGGCGATGCCGGAAACCTATGCCGAACTGGCTGAGGTATTCCAGATCCTTGAAACCCATTATCGCGACATGCAGGACATCGAATTCACGGTGCAGCAGGGCAAGCTGTGGATGCTCCAGACCCGGTCAGGCAAGCGTACCGCGAAGGCCGCGCTCAAGATCGCGGTCGAAATGGCGAGCGAAGGCCTGATCAGCGAGGAAGAAGCCGTCGCCCGCGTCGACCCCGCCGCGCTGGACCAGCTTCTCCACCCGACGCTTGATCCCAAGGCGCCTCGAGATGTGCTGACCAAGGGGCTGCCCGCGTCACCGGGCGCGGCTTCGGGCGCGATTGTGTTCGACGCCGACACTGCCGAGCGTCGTAATGAACTGGGCGATTCGGTCATTCTGGTCCGCGTGGAAACAAGCCCTGAGGATATTCACGGCATGCACGCGGCCAAGGGCATCCTGACCGCGCGTGGCGGCATGACGTCACATGCCGCCGTCGTGGCGCGCGGCATGGGCCGTCCCTGCGTGTCCGGCGCGGGCAGCCTGTCGATCGATAACAAGGCGAAGCTGCTGCGTATCGGCGATCGTTCGCTCAAGGAAGGCGACATCCTCACCATCGACGGTTCGACCGGCGAAGTGATGGCGGGCGAAGTCCCCACGGTGCAGCCTGAACTGGCGGGCGACTTCGGTATCCTGATGGCCTGGGCCGACAAGGTCCGCCGCCTGCGCGTTCGCGCCAATGCCGAAACCCCGCAGGACTGCCAGGTCGCGCGCGATTTCGGTGCGGAAGGCGTGGGCCTGTGCCGTACCGAACATATGTTCTTCGACGCCGCCCGCATCACCGCCGTCCGGGAAATGATCCTGGCCGACAGCGAAAAAGGCCGCCGGGTCGCGCTGGCCAAACTGCTCCCCGAACAACGCGATGATTTCGCGCAAATCTTCATGGTAATGGCCGGCCTGCCCGTGACGATCCGCCTGCTCGATCCGCCGCTGCACGAATTCCTGCCGCATGGCGAAGCGGAGTTTGAGGAAGTCGCAAAGGCTGCGGGTGTTGGGGTCGATGCACTTAAGCGCCGTGCGTCTGAACTGCACGAGTTCAACCCGATGCTCGGCCATCGCGGTTGTCGTTTGGGTGTCACCTATCCCGAAATCTACGAAATGCAGGCTCGCGCCATTTTCGAAGCCGCGCTGATCGTCAAGCAGCGCAGCGGTGAAGCGCCGATCCCTGAAGTCATGATCCCGCTCGTCGCGACGAAGAAGGAACTGGAGTTGATGAAGGCGATCGTCGATCGCGTCGCCAGCGAGGTATTCGAGGAGCAGGGTGCGTCGGTCGAATATCTTGTCGGCACGATGATCGAACTGCCGCGCGCTGCGCTAAAGGCGGGTGAGATCGCGGAAGTAGGCGAATTCTTCTCCTTCGGCACCAATGACCTGACGCAGACCACGATTGGCATCAGCCGTGACGACGCAGGCCGTTTTCTGACCCAATATGTCGATAAGGGCATCTTTGCTCGCGACCCGTTCGTCAGCATCGATGTGGAAGGCGTGGGCCAACTCATCGAATTGGCGACGGAACGTGGCCGCGCGGCTCGGCCTGGTATCAAGCTGGGCATCTGTGGTGAACATGGCGGTGATCCGGCGTCGATCACCTTCTGCGAGCAGACTGGGCTCGATTATGTTTCCGCCTCGCCCTATCGCGTGCCGATTGCCCGGCTGGCGGCAGCTCAGGCGGCGCTGGCGAAAAAGTAGCTCGATTAGCACCCTCTCCCCATCGCGGGAGAGGGTAGTTCCGGGCGCTACCTAGGGCGTTTCGACATAGCGTCGCTCATGCTCGCGCACCTTGCCGGTGTCGAGCAGCCGCGCCTGAACGCGCCATTCCTCCCGTTCGATCGTGCCAGGTTCCCGACCCAGTCGTGATTCCAGCATGGCTTGCTGCTCATCGCTCATGGCTCCCACCTGCCCATAAGAATGGTAGCCGGATTCCTTCAGCGCAGCCGCGTCGCTAGACGTAATCCCCCTGATCCGCGTCAGATCGTCCGAACGAACCCTGTCGTCGCTGACGGGAGCAGCTGGCGGGGCAGCAGCGGCGGAAATATGTGCATCGCGGTCCTTGATCGTCTGCCGGTGCGCCAACTGCTCTTCGCGCCACAGTCGCTTATATTTACCTCTGCCGCTGATCATCAGACCGAGCACCAGCCCGAAGAACAGAGCGATGACGATGAGTAAAATCTCATTGAGAGTAAAAGCCATGCCCGACCTCCTTTCCCCATCGTAACGAGCCGCACAGTGGAAAAGTTGCCGGGATCGGTCGTGCTCCGGAGTGCGCGTAAAAAAAGTGAGAAAGGGGGTTGCCCAATCATCCGACCCCCTCTATCTGCCGCTCCACAACGCGCCCGTAGCTCAGCTGGATAGAGCATCAGACTACGAATCTGAGGGTCGGACGTTCGAATCGTTCCGGGCGCACCATTTTCCTTATGTAGGAAAATCAGTCACTTGCTGTTGGATATGAATGACATGTCCTAATGGACCGCAGCAGATAGCGGGTCCCGTGCAGCAGGGGCAATCATCCCCGTTAGCCGGTCGGACTTTTCGCCAGCCTGATGATCGCGTCGATGTCGACATGCTGCTCCAGCTGTGCGGCGATTTCATCGAGCGCACGTTCGACTGACGCGTCATAGTCGCCCAAGGATGATTGTGTGCCGAGGGTAGCCAGCAGTGTGGAACGCAACTGGGTGCTGGCGAACAGGCCATGGACATATGTGCCCATCACCCGACCGTCATCGCTGATCGCGCCGTCCCCGCGATCTCCGTTCAGCATGGCGAAGGGGCGGGCGCAGTCGGCACCATCCGTCAAGCCGACATGCATCTCATATCCGGCAAATGTGCTGCCAAGCGCTAAGCCGTTGACCCGCTCCAGCGCTTTGCTGCCGGTCAGGCGCGTTTCAATGTCCAGCAAGCCCAGCCCTTCCACTTCTTCTGGCGGTCCTTCAATGCCATCGGGATCGATGATACGCCGCCCCAGCATCTGATAGCCGCCACAAATGCCCAGCACGGCTTTGCCCTGCCGGTGGTGTGATCGGATGTCGACGTCCCAACCTTCTGATCGAAGAGAGCGCAGGTCGGCGATGGTCGCCTTTGATCCGGGCAGCACGATCAGCGTGGCTTGGGCCGGGATCGGCTGACCGGGCGGCACCATGACGAGGTCGATGTCCGGTTCGAGCTTGAACGGGTCCAGATCGTCGAAATTCGCGATCCTGGGTAGGATCGGGCAGGCAATCATCATGCGCTGGCCCTGTCCCTGGACTTTGCGTTCAAGCACTACGGCGTCCTCGCTGGGCAGGCGGGCGGTGGCATTGAGCCAGGGCACAACGCCGAAGCCGCGCCAGCCCGACAATTGCTCGATTTGGCGGTAGCCGTCTTCGAACAGGGCGGGATCGCCGCGGAATTTGTTGATCAGGAAGCCGTGGATCATCTTCGCATCATCAGGGTCGATGACAGCTTTGGTGCCGACGATCGCGGCTATGACGCCGCCTCGGTCGATATCACCGATCAGGATTACCGGGACATTGGCTGCACGTGCGAAGCCCATATTGGCGATATCGCCAGCGCGCAGGTTGATTTCGGCAGGAGATCCAGCGCCTTCCACGACAACGATGTCGCATTCCGCCTGTAGCCGTTGGTAACTTTCCAGCACGGCATCGAGCAGCTGTCCGCGCGCCGTCCTGAAATTGTTCGCGCCCAATGTGCCCCGCACCTTGCCATGCACGATCAGTTGAGAGGTGCGATCGGCCTGTGGTTTTAGCAGCACGGGGTTCATGTCGCTATGCGGGGGGACGCCCGCCGCGAGCGCCTGCAAGGCCTGCGCTCTGCCAATCTCTCCGCCATCGATGGTGACGGCGGCGTTGTTGGACATATTCTGTGGCTTGAAGGGGCGGACACTGTAGCCACGCCGCACAAGTGCCCGACACAGGCCAGCGACCAGCACCGACTTGCCTACGTCCGATCCGGTTCCCTGGAGCATGATCGCGGTCATCGCGCGCTCCTGCATGGAGGCCGGGCCGGGGTCAACGAGTCACTGTCGATCTTGTCGGGCGGTCAGGCGGAATAGCGGCGCTGAAGCTCAACCGCGTCCAATATCTTGCCGCCCGCCATGAAAACGGTTCCGGTGCAGGCCAGCGCGAGGAGATGACCGCCAGTGCCGGGATATTGCTGCAAATAGACAAGGCCGCGCTCGGTAGCGCCCAGCGCAAGCGCGTAGATGACGAGAAACGCCTCGAACTTGGTCTTGATCGTGAAAAGGCGTTTGATCCGGTCCATAACCGCCATGCTTGGTCAATATCTGACTAAGGCATTAGGTCGCCTGAAAGTTGCAGATGGTCAACAAGCGTTAACCACGATTGTTCTATCCGGGCGATCAGGCGGGTGTCGGCAAGGTCGCCCGGCGCGATTTCTTCGGGCCAATATTGGCTGATGATCGCGGCGATCTGATCCAGTTTCGCTTCGTTGACAAGGAAGCGGGGATCGACATTGGCGGGGTCGGCGACGACGCGCAGGCGAAGGCATGCAGGTCCGCCACCGTTCGCCATGGACTGATGCACATCAACGGGGATGATTTGGCGGATCGGCCCATTGCCCGCCACCAAGCCTTCCAGCCAGTTCCATACGGCAGGAACGTCCCGCGCTTCGGAAGGCAGGATCAGCGCCATGCCTCCTTCAGCTATGGTCACAAGTTGAGCGTTGAACAGATAGCTGCGGATGGCGTCGGCCAGGCTCACCGCGCTGGCTGGCACTTCGATAATCTGGACGGAAGGTAAGCGCTCCCGCAGATCCGTGTAGAAGCGATCCTTCCGTGCGAAGGCTAATTCGTGCGTGAAGAGCACGTGTTCGTTGGCGACGGCCACGACATCGTTGTGAAAGGCCCCTGCGGCGATCGCTTCTTCCGATTGCATGACGAACAATGTTTGTGCCGGGTCGAGCTGATGGAGCCGGGCGACTGCTTTGCTCGCTTCCAAATGCTGACGTGCTGGAAACTGCGCTGTTGCCGGGCCGTAGACGAATATTTCCACCCCCGGCAGGTCGTGGCTTTGGCACATCCGCATATGGTTGGCGGCCCCTTCGTCTCCGAAAGGCGGAGGGATGGGCGAATGGACGGTGAAGGCATTCTGGTCGGAAAAGGCTACGCGCAACTGCTTGAGCGTTTGCGGCCATTCATGGCTGCGATGCGGCATAGTGACCAGGTTTGCGACCGTCAGGTGAGTGCGCCCGTCAACCGTGTCGGCTGCTGGCGATACAGTCGCGGCGTTGGCTGCCCACATGGATGAAGCGGACATGGCCGCCGCGCGGATATGTGGATCGGCATTGGTGATGTCGGTGCCAAGGGCGGAAAGCCATCCCGCGTCGGGCCGCCATTGGGGTAGAAATATGCCCTGGGTCAGGCCCAGCCCGATGTTCGTCCGCATCTTTTCCACGCCCTGCAGCGCGGCGTCACGCGGCCGCGATATTTCGCCTGCATTTTTGGTCGAGGCGAGGTTGCCTATGCTAAGCCCCGCATAATTATGGCTGGGGCCGATCAGGCCGTCGAAGTTGATTTCCCTGACGGTCATGCCCGCGCCGCCATGGAGAATATATCGCCTGGCCCTATTCCCAAAATCTTTGCGCTGTTCTGGTCCAGCGAGATTGAACCATCATCCCCCTTGTTGATGAATCCGTAAGTGCAGCGATAGCTGGCCAGCCGCCCGGAGGTGACCAACATCTTTTCCCCGCCGGATTCGTGAATGGCGGACAGAGTCACGTCTTGCGCATTCACGATGGTCCTGAGCGAGTTGATCTCCCCCACCATGGTCGGGCCGCCGTCGAAAATGTCGATATAACCGGGATTGGCGAACCCTTCTGTTTCCAGCATGCGCATTGCCGCGCGGCCATTGGGGTGGGGCAAGCCGATGACCGCCCGCGCGCTATCGTTCAGCATGGCGGTATAAATGGGCGCTCGCGGCATCAGATCGGCGATGAACTGGTTGCCATGGATCGCGTTGAATTCGTCCGCTTCCTGAAAACTCATGCCAAAGAAGCGGCCTGCCAGCCCGTCCCAAAAGGGCGATCCACCTGCCTCGTCGATCACGCCTCGCAGTTCCGCGATGATGCGGTCGCCAAAGCGGGATCGGTGGTTACGGATATAGAGATAGCGGCTGCGCGCGAGCAGCAGGCCCAGCCCCTCAGCCCGTTCGCGCGGGTGCAGGAACAGGCCGCCGACTTCAGTCGCGCCTTCCAGGTCAGTGACCAGTGACAGGGTTTCGGCACGGAAAGTGCGTGACAATTCCCGGCTGTGCTGGGTCAGGGCGCCCAGCCGATAGGAATAGAAGGGCCAGTTGCGCCCGACCACAGCGAATATCTGACAAGTCCCGCGAATCTGCCCCGTCGCGCCATTTTCCAGCACCATGACGATCAATTCATCTTCGACACCGTCGCCTTCCCGCGCCAATGCCCGTTCGGTGCGTTCGAGCTTGGCGGCGAGCGCGCCACGGTCGGCTGGGAGATTGGTGAACCCTCCGCCCGTCAGCTTCGCCATCTCGTAAAGCGTCTGCAAATCGTCGGCACGCGCGGTTCGCATGAAAAAGCTCAAACCATCCCTCCTGCAGAAAAACGGCCCTGTGCGATGCGCTGCAAGGTGAGGGCGGATAGCTGAGCCCGCTCACTCAGGCTGGAGACGATCAGATATTCCGCGTCGCTGTGAATGTTTCCGCCGCGCACGCCCATCGTGTCCACGACCGGCACCCCGCAGGCGGCGATGTTATTGCCGTCGCACACGCCACCCGTGTCGCGCCAGCTGAGCGGAAGGCCCAGTTCCGCGCCGCATTCCCGCACAAGGGAAAATAAAGCGGACGCGCGCGCATCCATCGGTTTGGGCGGGCGTCCAAAACCGCCGTGAATGTGGATCGCTACGTCATGTTCCCGTGCCACCTGTTGGGCCAGTTGTTCCAGACTGTCCCTCGCATTTCGCTCATCCTGTGGTGATCGGGGGCGGAAGTTTGCCCGCAATATAGCATGGTCGGGAACGACATTATTGGGCGCGCCGCCATCGATCCTGGCCGGGTTGCAGGTAAAGCCCGTGCCACTGGCCCCTTTAAGCCGCAGCGCCAGATCCGCCGCCGCCAGCAAAGCGTTGCGTCCATCTTCGGGATTGCGACCGGCATGGGCGCTGCGCCCCGTCACGATGAAAGAGAAATTGCCGCTCCCCGCCCGCGCACCGGCCAGGGTCCCGTCGGGAAGGCATGGCTCATAGGTCAGGGCGGCCAGCTTTCCCTCAGCAGCCCGGCGCAACAACCCGGCAGAGGAGGGGCTGCCCACTTCCTCATCGCTGTTGATCACAATGTCATAGCCGATCTTTTGCGCATCGGCAGATGTCTCGAAAGCCTGCAACGCCGCCAGCATCACTGCCAGCCCACCCTTCATGTCCGCTACTCCCGGACCGTTCAGCAGATCTCTATCGATCCAGCGACAGGACTGAAACGCATGGTCGGACGGAAATACCGTATCCATATGGCCGGTCAACAGCAGCCGGACCGGCGCGTCTGGCCTCACCATCAGGTGGAGGTGACTGCCATGCTCAATCGTTTCCGCGCGACCATCGGGGGCGATGATCTCCACCGGCTCAGGGGTTATCAGTTCAATTTCGCCGGGAAGGACGGCGAAGCTATCCGCCAGCAGGCCTGCCATCGATGCCAGGCCATACAGGTTGCGCGATCCGCTGTTCACGCCCGCCCATCGCTGCACCAGCGCGAGCATGGGGAAAGCGGCGGCGCGTTCCAGAAGCTTTTGATCGGACGGCAAAAGGTCCTTCATGGTGAGAACCTATCAGACCATGGGCTGCGCCTCCAGTCTTGGGCAGCAGTCGATCCGGTCAGAAATCATAAGTCAGTGTCAGGCGGCTCAACGTATCGAAATCGCGCGCGGACAGCAGTGTTTCGGATTCATATTGGACGGTATAGGACAAGGCTGCGGACCACCGCGTGGTGACCTTTGTCTCTATCGATGTGAGAGAGTTCAGCGTGTAGACGTCCCTTTCGGCATAGCCCGAAGCCAACTGTTTCAGGGTCAGACCGGGCGCCAGTCGCCACACGACGTCCATCGATGCACGAGCGCCGAATTTGGTTTCCCGCTCGCCACTGACATATTTAGCGTGGCGCACCGATGGCCCGATATCCACCGCCAAGTCCAGCGGGTTGCTCACGATCAGCTTGTAACCCACGCCGACGGACGCTGTGTAGCGTTCGTCATAGCCGATTGATGTATCGCGTTCGAACTGCGCCAGACCATAGGAAAATCCGCGCGGGTTGAATTCGAACCGGGGTTCGTAGCTGGCGGTATAGCGTTCGCGTGACGTGACGCCGTTGGCCCGGCGATAATCCGCACTCGCGCTCAGCTTGTGCGACCATTGCAGACCGGTGCGCTTGAGCGATAAATTGGCGCTCAAGCCGATCTCACTGGTCGATCCGGTGGATCGGAAACCTCCGGCCTCCAGCCGTCCCGTCCAAAGCTCTGAAAAACGCGCTTCCCGTACGATCGCGTCGTGCGTCGTCTTGGTCCGTTCCTTCCAACTGTTGACCATGCGTTGAATTTCGTCGGCGGAAGCGGGATTTGTCTGTTTGGCGACCTTGGCGACAGTTGCGATTTCGCTTTCATTGCCGTTGGCGATGGCGGCTTCCAGCATTTCGCGCACCGAAGATGGCAGCAACGCAGGGGCATTTGCCCATGCCGGGACCGGAATGAGCAGGAGAGGCAGAATCAGACAACGGTGCATGACAAAATGAGCGCAGCCGGGAAGGCGCGCCAAATCAACCTTTCTCAGATCAACGTCCTGAATTCCTGCAGGATGTCGCGATATAGCTTGCGTTTGAACGGCACGATGATGTCGGGCAGCATTTCAGGATCGACCCACCTCCAATCCCGAAATTCGGGGTGTTTGGTCTGGATGTCGATATGGTCGTCGCTGCCCAGGAACCGGGCCAGGAACCAGACCTGTCGCTGGCCGCGAAATGCGCCGCCCCATAGCTTGCCGATCAATTCCGGCGGCAAGTCGTAGAAATGTTCATCCCGCGCCTTGGCGATAATTTCGACGTGAACGCCGTCGATGCCGGTTTCTTCTCCCAACTCACGCAGGGCGGCCGCCTTTGCATCTTCGCCGTCATCGATGCCACCCTGCGGCATCTGCCAGGCCTCGACCTTGTTATCGAGCCGTTGGCCGACGAAAACCTTGCCCTCCATATTGACCAGCATCACTCCGACGCATGGCCTATATCCCAGTTCTGAATCGTTCGGCATCGACGCCATGACGTCCCCTGATCGTTGCTTCCGGCGAAGGTCGCCCCGTCGCCATATCGTTGAATGCCGACGATAGGCGGGGAACCGCCATTCTTCCAATAGCCAAAATCTGCGTCGGCCATGTGCGGAAGGGTTTTCGCGCCGAATTGGGGAGAGGGCTGGACTTACGCGGGACAGGTGGCATCTGTGGGGGATGTCCGATCCCGTCATACTCTGGTTCCGTCAGGACCTGCGCCTGGCCGACCAGGCCGCCCTCACCGCCGCGATGGCGGAGGGGCCGGTTATCCCGGTCTATATTTTGGATGATGCAGCGCCGAAGGCATGGAAGATGGGCGGCGCGCAACGCTGGTGGTTGCATCACAGTTTGGCGAGCCTTGCGCGTGACCTGAAAGAACGCGGATCGCGGCTGATCCTGCGTCAGGGCGGAAGTGCGGACGAGTTGGAACGGCTGGCGCGGGAAACCGGGGCCCGCCGGGTTCATGCCCTGTCGCATCTGGAACCATGGTGGCGAAATGCCGAAAGGGCCGTCGCTCGCAAGCTCGATCTGGTGCTTCATGATGGGGGTTTGCTCCTGCCGCCGGATCGCCTGAAGACCGGGGGTGGCACGCCCTATCGCATCTATACCCCTTTTTCCCGCGCCTTGATGGAGCATATGCCCCCTGCCAGCCCGACACCGTCACCTTCACGGATCGACGGTCCAGCAAAATGGCCGGTCAGCGAAACACTTTCCCAATGGAAGCTGCTGCCCATCCATCCTGACTGGGCGTCAGGATTCGGCACTGAATGGACGCCCGGTGAAGCGGGGGCGGTCGATCGGCTGAATGACTTTGTGGATGAGGTCGGCGACTATGACAGGGCACGAAACCTGCCGTCCTGCGAGGGCACATCACGGCTGTCGCCCCATCTTCACTTTGGCGAAGTGTCGCCTGCCCGCACATGGCATCAGATCAGCGGCGCGAGCGGCGATGCGACGACATTCCTCAAGGAGCTGATCTGGCGGGATTATGCCCATGTGCAGATATGGGAGATGCCGGAATATGGGTCGAAAAATGCGCGGGTCCACTTCGATCGCATGCCTTGGCGTGACTTGCGTGAGGCGGGAGCGGACCTCACCGCCTGGAAACAGGGACTGACGGGATATCCCATCGTCGATGCGGGCATGCGCCAGTTGTGGGCAACCGGATGGATGCACAATCGCGTGCGGATGATCGCTGCCAGCTTCCTGATCAAGCATCTGCTGATCGACTGGCGTCATGGCGCTCGTTGGTTCTGGGATACGCTGGTGGATGCAGATTATGCCAACAACAGCGTGAACTGGCAGTGGGTTGCGGGCAGCGGCGTGGACGCGAATATCTTTTCCCGGATCATGGCGCCGCTCGTTCAGTCTCCAAAATTCGATGCGGCTGACTATATCAGGCAATGGGTGCCCGAACTGGCGCAATTGGATGACAAGGCCATTCATGATCCCGATTTCCACAATGTCCGCCCTTCGGACTATCCCCCGAAGCGCGTGGGGCACCAGGAAGCGCGCGAGCGAGCCTTGGCGGCCTATCGGAGCGTCAAGGGGTGATTGCGCGGCGGGCAGCCAGCGGGCAGAGGTGACAGGATGAACGCTATCGATCCCCGACGCGGCAGGCGCGCTTTGTCCCTCCGTCAACTTTCCGGGCAAAGGCGCGGGCGTTGGGCTGCGCGCATGGCAGGGTCGCTATTGCATCGGTTGCTGGACCGGGTTGATGCAGGGCTTGAGGCGGGCAGGATCGAAGCCGTGCTGCCTGACGGCACGGTGCGGATATTGGGGGGGCGTGGCCCTGGCCCGGCATGCGAAGTGCATCTTGTCCGTTGGCGAGCTTTACTGCGACTGGCCCTGGGCGGATCGGTGGGATGGTATCAGGCCTGGGCGGCGGGAGAGTGGACCAGTCCCGACCCCGTTCCATTGTTTGAGTTGTTCATGGTCAACGCCGTCGCGCTGGGCAATGTCGCGCGGCCACGGGGGCCGGGCCGCTGGATCGGCATGGCCGTGCATTGGGCAAGGCGCAACAGCCATAGCGGATCGCGCAAGAACATCGCCTATCATTATGATCTGGGCAATGATTTCTACCGCCTTTGGTTGGACAGAAACATGCACTATTCCAGCGCCTTGTTCATCGACCCTGACAGCCGTATCGAAAGTCTGGAGCGTGCCCAGCAGCGCAAGGTGGACGCTATTCTGGACCGATTAAACTTGCGCGACGGCGCCCGGTTACTGGAAATCGGCTGTGGCTGGGGCGGTTTGGCCGAACAGGCGATGGATCGCTACGCGATCCAGTATGACGGCGTGACATTGTCGGTGGAACAGGCGGAATATGCGCGTGATCGGTTGGGGCCGGGGGCGAATATTCTTCTGACCGATTATCGCGATGCGTCCGGCCAATATGACGCCATTGCCAGCGTGGAAATGGTAGAGGCTGTAGGCCAACGCTACTGGCCCACCTATCTGGCAGCGATCGATCGGTTGCTGAAGCCGGGCGGCAGGGCTGCGATCCAATATATTCTGATCGATGACGCGATTTTCGACCGCTATGCGCGCGGCGCCGACTTCATCCAGACCTACATCTTTCCCGGCGGCATGCTGATTTCGGAAAGCCGATTCCGCGCGCTAGCAGAGCAGAAGGGGCTTGAATGGCATGACGTTAATTATTTCGGGCTGCACTATGCCGAAACATTGAAACGCTGGCGGGACCGTTTCGACCGGGCGATCGATCAAGGGCTTTTGCCGGTCAGTTTCGACCAGCATTTTGTCGCCCTGTGGCGCTATTATCTCATGTATTGCGAAGGCGGCTTTCGTAGCGGCACCATCAATGTGGCGCAGGTGACGCTGGTCAAGCCCGGCTAACGATCAATCTAAGCGGCAGCGATAGCCGTTGGGATGATCGGCCAGTACCAAGTCGACAATCGCCTGTCCGACCACTTCGGGTCCCTTCAGCTTTGCCGGATCTTCGCCAGGATAGGCGCGCGCGCGCATTACGGTGCGCGTCGCGCCCGGATTGACGATGTGGGTGCGGATCGCGGAGATATTCTTCACCTCCTCGCCATAGGCGCTGACCAGCGTTTCAAGCGCCGCCTTAGACGCGCCATAAGCCCCCCAATAAGCGCGCGGCGCGGTGGCGACGGTGGATGTGAGCGCGACTACCCGCGCGTCGCTGCTAGCCCGCAGCATGGGGTCAAATGCCGCTATCAAAGCCTGAGGCGCTGCAATGTTGAGCGTCAGTTGCTTGGCAAATTCCTTGGTGTCGATCGCCGGGACGGCCGCCAGGCTCCCCAGCGTGGCGGCGTTCAGCACCAATATGTCAAGCGCCTGCCAGCGGCCTGAAATCGCCTGAGCCAGGCGACCGATGCTTTCGCCGTCGATCAGATCGAGTGGGGCGATGGTCGCACTGCCGCCAGCGGCGTGGATGGCCTCCTCCACTTCCTCAAGACCCCCAGCGGTGCGGGCGGTCAAGATGACATGTGCGCCCGCCGCGCCAAGCGCTTGCGCCGTCGCTGCGCCAATGCCCCGGCTGGCGCCAGTGACGAGGGCGAGCTTACCGGAAAGAGGAAGGGTGGACATGAGACATCCCTTTTACCCCTCGGCTGCCGTGGGGCCTGATCGTGAAGGTGGGAGGAAATGGCGGCCATCGTATCAGGCCGCCGTCGAGTTATCGCCGGTCAGACGACCCGTTCGGCGAGGAGTTCAAACTGGCTCTTTACCGCGACCTCGTCCTGATCGGTGAGTGTGGTTGGATAATCGCCGGTAAAGCAGGCGTCGCAATATTGCGGTCGGATGTCCGCGCGCTTGGCTTCGCCCAGAGCCTTGTACAGGCCATCGATCGAAACGAAGGACAGGCTGTCGGCGTGTATGAAATCCTGCATGCCGCCAATGTCTAGCCGATGGGCGAGCAACTTCGTGCGTTCGGGGGTATCGACCCCGTAAAAGCAGCTGTGCTTGGTCGGGGGGCTGGCGATGCGCATATGTACTTCGCTTGCGCCCGCTTCGCGCATCATCTGCACGATTTTCAGGCTGGTAGTTCCGCGCACGATCGAATCGTCGATCAATACGACACGCTTGCCCGCGATCAGCGCGCGGTTGGCGTTGTGCTTCAACTTCACGCCCAGGTGACGGACCTTGTCACCCGGCTGGATGAAGGTGCGGCCAATATAGTGCGACCGGATGATACCCAGCTCGAATGGGATGCCCGATTGTTGCGCATAGCCGATGGCCGCGGGGACGCCGCTATCGGGGACGGGAATGACCAGATCGGCATTGACCGGGTTTTCGATCGCGAGCTGTGCGCCGATGGCCTTGCGAACCGAATAGACGCTGGAACCGTCCACGATCGAATCGGGACGGCTGAAATAGACATGTTCGAAAATGCAGGGGCGGGCATGGTTTTCGCCGAAGGGACGATGGCTGCGCACTTCCCCGTCATGGGTGACGATGACCAGTTCGCCGGGGTCGATTGAACGGATATAGTCCGCACCGACCACATCGAACGCCACGGTTTCCGACGCAAAGATGGTCGTATCACCCAATTTGCCCATGACCAGCGGCCGTATGCCCAGCGGATCACGGCAGGCGATCATGCCTTCCGGGGTCATAACTATGAGCGAATAGGCGCCTTCGATCTGTTTCAGGGCGTCGATGAATTTGTCCAGCAACGTCCTGTAGGTGGACGTCGCAACCAGATGGATGATGACTTCGGTATCGGAGGTCGACTGGAATATCGAGCCGCGGCGGATGAGTTCGCGGCGCAGTTTCATCGCATTGGAAATATTGCCGTTATGAGCGATTGCGAAACCGCCGGAATTGAGTTCGGCATATAGCGGCTGCACGTTGCGAAGCGAGGTTTCGCCAGTGGTCGAATATCGCACATGGCCACAGGCCGCGCCGCCCGGGAGGCTGCGAATCACATCATCGCGGTCGAAATTGCCCGCGACATGTCCCATTGCGCGATGGGTGTGGAAATCATGTCCATCCCAGCTGGTGATTCCAGCTGCTTCCTGCCCGCGATGCTGTAGGGCGTGCAGCCCGAGGGCGGTGATGGCCGAAGCAGTTTCGGCCTGAAAGACACCAAAAATGCCGCATTCTTCACGCAGCTTGTCATCATCGAACGGGTTTGTTGTAAACATGGGTGCGAGCGGGTCCATTGCCGATCCTGACCGCAGCAACAGCGGTGTGTGGCGCGCATATAGTGACTCGATACGGATTTGTCGCCTGCCTGTCACAAAAAAGCGCCGGATGGCCGTCCAATGAATATATTTTCCACGATATGCGACGTTTGAAAGCGCCACTGGCATTGATGCCGGGGGGGCGCTAAAGAGCCTTCAAATGCATCGCTTTGCCAATCCCGCCCGGTTCCTGAACATCGCACGGCCCCTTACCGGCTGGCTTTTCTGGCTTGGCTTGATCCTGCTTTTGACCGGCGCGTTCTGTGGATTGTTTGTGACGCCGCCCGACTATCTTCAGGGCGAAACGGTGCGAATTCTCTACATCCATGTGCCCGCGGCGTGGCTGGGCATGGCCGGATGGGGAGGGATCGCCGTGGCGGCCCTCATGCAACTGGTATGGCGCCATCCCTTGGCAGCGGTCGCAGGTCAGGCCATCGCGGCACCGGGGGCGTTGTTTACGGCCATCTGCCTGGCGACCGGATCGATATGGGGACGGCCAACCTGGGGCACGTGGTGGGAATGGGATGGCCGCATGACCTCCATGCTCGTGCTGCTTTTCCTATATCTGGGTTACATCGCGCTTGCCAGCGCCAGCGCGCGACAGGCGCAGGGCGGCGTCAGCCCCACGACAGCTATTTTCGGGTTGGTGGGCGCGATCAACATCCCAATCATCAATCGGTCGGTGGTCTGGTGGAACAGCCTGCACCAGGGACCAAGTATCACCATGCGCGGGTCCAGCATCGACATGGCGCTGCTATGGCCGCTTGGCCTGACGCTGGTTGGGTTTACCCTGCTCTTTGGTGCCATTGTGCTGATGCGGATGCGTACCATCCTGGCGGAGGCCAAGGTCGAAGCCCGCATGCAACGGATGGCGCGGGGATAGCATCATGAATCAGTGGGCCTTCGTCATCGGCGCATATGCGCTGACATTTTCAGCCACATTGCTGCTGTGCCTGCGATGCTGGCGCACGATGCGCAGCGCCGAGGCGGCTGTGCAGAAATTGTCGGAGCGGTCATGAAGGCGAAGCATCAACGGTTGACTCTGGCGCTGGCCGCGCTCGTCGCATTGGTCGGCGCGGCGCTGTTGGCAGCGTCCGCCCTTCGTGACGAAGCGGCCTATTTCTACGCACCCGCAGATGTGCGGACTAAAGGTGTCGAACCTGGAAAGGCGGTCCGGCTGGGCGGCATGGTCGTGAAAGGCAGCCTCAAGCACGCTGCCGACGGCGTCACCATCCAGTTCGAAGTCACGGACGGAAAGGCGACGGTGCCCGCGTCCTTCAAGGGAATATCCCCGGATCTGTTTCGCGAAGGTTCTGGCGTCGTGGCGGAGGGGGCGTTCGATTCGGCGGGTACTTTCGTCGCAACGAACCTGCTCGCCAAGCATGACGAACGCTACATGCCTCGCGAACTGGAAGGCATGAACTATAATGAAACGACCCGTCAGATGAAGGCAGAGCAGTGAAGCTGCGTGCAGCTATTGCAGCTCGGCACGTCCGGGACCAGCGCGCATGATCGCTGAGGCGGGGCTGATCGCGCTTTGGCTGGCATTTGCGCTGGCATTGCTTCAACTGGCGCTGGTGGGTTTCGGCCTGGCGGGCGGCAAGCAGGAGCTTCTGGGTTCCGTCCGGCCGATTGCCGTGGCGCAAGGGGGGCTTATCACCTTCGCCTTTGCCCTGTTAATCGCGCTGTTCCTGCGGTCGGACATGTCGGTGTTGCTGGTTGTGAACAACAGCCATTCGATGAAGCCATGGCTCTACAAATTTGCTGGGACTTGGGGCAATCATGAAGGGTCCATGCTGCTGTGGGTGACCGTGATGGGCGTCGCGGGGGCAGCGATCGCGTTGTTCGAGCGGGCATTGCGCCAGGACACGCATATGGCGACGCTGGGCGGGCAGGCGGCGATCAGCCTTGGGTTTTACGCGTTCCTGCTGTTTGCCTCCAACCCCTTTGCCCGGGTCGATCCAGCGCCTGCTGACGGCCAGGGGCTGAACCCGCTGCTGCAGGACCCCGGTCTCGCCTTTCATCCCCCGACGCTTTACCTGGGCTATGTCGGGCTGTCGGTTGCATTTTCCTTCGCTATTGGCGCGTTGCTGACCCGACGGGTTGATGCGGCGTTCGCTCGTGCCATGCGGCCATGGGTATTGGGCGCATGGATACTCCTGACGCTGGGCATCACCGCTGGCAGCTATTGGGCCTATTATGAGCTTGGCTGGGGCGGATGGTGGTTCTGGGACCCGGTAGAGAACGCGTCGCTCATGCCATGGCTGGCCGCGACGGCTCTGCTGCACAGCGTTACGGTGCTGGCGACGCGCGACGCGTTGAGGGCGTGGACTGTGATGCTGGCGGTCATCGCCTTTTCCATGTCGATGGTTGGCACTTTTCTCGTCCGGTCGGGCATATTGACGAGTGTCCATGCGTTCGCCGTCGATCCTGAGCGTGGGACATTCATCCTCGTGCTGCTGGGTTTCTACATCGGCGGCGCGTTGGCCCTGTTCGGCTGGCGTGTGGGCGCCGTGCGGGAAGGTGCGCCGTTTGAACTGGTCAGTCGCGAAACCATGCTTGTGGTCAATAATCTGTTGCTGACGGTGATATTGGGCCTGGTCCTGATCGGCACCCTATATCCTCTGATGACCGAAGCATTTGGTCACAAGGTGTCAGTGGGCGCACCCTATTTCGACCGGATCGCCGGACCAATCGCACTTGTCCTGATGTTGGGCATGGCGGTCGGGCCGTTGACGCGATGGCGTCGGGATCAACTGGGCGCGGTTGCCCGCCGCCTGATCGTCCCGGCGGGGATTGCCATCATGGCGGTCGCGCTGTTGGCGTGGATGGCATGGGGGCGGATTGGCGTCCTGCCGTTCTTTGGACTGGTGGTCGCTCTGGCTGTCGGAGCGGGCAGCTTGGCGCCCCTATGGAAGCGTAATCTTCGTCGGACCCCGCTTTTCACCTATGGGATGGTGATGGCGCATCTCGGCTGTGCAGTCAGTCTGGCAGGCATGGCTAGCGATTCTGCCTTTACCGTCGAAAAGCTCGCTGCGGTAAAGGCCGGTGATCGCGTGCAGGCGGGCGACTGGACGCTCCGGCTCAACCGGATGTCGCCCATAGCAGGGGACAATTGGACGGCGTTGCAAGCTGATGTCAAGGCCGTGCGCGGCGGCGGCGCGCCTGTCATGCTGCATCCCCAATCTCGCTTTTTCGCCTCCGCGTCGACCACCACCACGGAAGCGGCGTTATTGACGCGTTGGAACGGCCAACTTTACGTAGTGTTGGGCCAAGAGGCGGATGATGGCCGCTGGCAGTTGCGCATCTGGTGGAAACCGTTCGTCACCCTGATCTGGCTGGGCGGCATGATGATAGCCTTGGGTGGCGCGTTGGCGCTGATCGGCCGGGAACGGCGCGGATGGCTGCTCAAATGGCGGGAAAGGGCGGCGGCGTGAGGAAGCTTTTGATCTGGCTGCCCCTTGGCCTGTTCCTGGCATTTCTCGCGCTATTTGCCAGCGGTCTTCTGAAACCGGACGATAGGGTGATCACGTCCAAGCTGGTCGGCAAGGCTCTGCCCGCATTTTCACTCCCGGCGGCGGCGAGTGACAGGCCGGGCCTTGCCAGCAGCCAGTTGGCGACGGGCCAGCCCAGACTGCTGAACATTTTCGCCAGCTGGTGCCTGCCATGCGCCGCCGAAGCGCCGCAGCTTATGGCGCTCGCCCAGCAGGGGGTAGACATAGACGCGATTGCCATTCGTGACGCGCGTCCCGATGTCGACCGCTTCCTCGCCCGTTATGGCAATCCCTATTCCCGTATCGGCCTGGACGCGCGCAGCGGTGTGCAGATCGCAATGGGATCGTCCGGCGTGCCCGAAAGCTTTGTTATCGATGGCAAGGGGCGTATCGTTTATCAGCATGTCGGCGACATACGCGCGGACGATGTCCCCATGATCCTCGAACGGCTGAGGGATGCGCGATGAGGATGCTGGCTGTCCTGATCGCGATACTGTTCAGTGTGCCGGTGCCGGTAATGGCGCAGTCGGCACTTCCGCCAGCGCCCTATGCCAATCGGCAGATCGGCGATCCGGCGCAGGAACGCAAGGCAAAGGCGCTTATGGAAACGATCCGGTGCCTTACCTGTCAGAGCCAGTCGATTGCCGACAGCGACGCCAGTATGGCTGGGGACATGCGGTCCCAGATACGCGAGCGGATCATGGCGGGTGAAGAACCAGAACATATCCGTGCTTGGCTGATCGAACGTTATGGCGATTGGGTAAGCTATGAACCAACGACCAATCCCATTCTTTGGCCACTATGGGCCGCGCCGATCCTTCTGATTGGGCTGGGCTTGTTGTTGCTGCGCGGGCGTATCAGGAGGAAACGGCAGTGACGGGATGGATCATCGCCTTTGCGCTGGCCCTGTCTTTGATGCTCATGCTCTTGGCGGTGGGACGTATGCCACGAGCTACGTGGGAAATTACCGCCGCTGTGTTGTTGCTGGGGCTAGCCGGTTATGCCTGGCAGGGAAATCCCGGTCTTGTCGGTGCCCCGCGTCATGGCGCCACTCCGGGGCCCGAAAAATTCAACGAGGAACTGGCTGAGCGGCGGCGCGGTCTGGCGGAGCGCTATGGCCCCGCTGGTCAGTGGCTGCTCTTGTCCGACGGCCTGGGCAGGCAGGGAAAAACGAAGGAGGCGGCTAATGTGCTGCTTTCGGGCCTCAGGCAGTCGCCGGATGACGCCAATCTTTGGCTAGGCCTTGGCAACGCGCTGGTGGCCCATGCCGACGGCGTGGTGTCGCCCGGTGCGGATTTTGCTTACCGCCGCGCGATGGCGATCGATCCGCAGGCACCGGGACCGCGCTATTTCTATGGCCTCGCACTTGCGGGCATGGGGGAGTTGCAGGCGGCCAAGGACATCTGGATCCCATTGGTGCAGAGCGCGCCCGATGGGTCGGGGATCAAGGCGGAACTGCAATTCGCCATCGCCCGCATCGATATCCTGCTCGCGGCCAGGCCTGCGGGCCAGTAATGGGACATATGTGCGACGTTGCACGGGCATTTTACCCATGATAGGGCGCGCCCACTTTGCGAGCTTGGCCAACGACATGGTCAACTCCTCCTCGCTCGGGTGTCGGTAGCTTATGACGGTTCGGCGTTCCCCCTATGGTTGATACGACAGTGAACGGTCCTGCGCATCCCGGGGAAGAGGATGAGCACGGGCATAGCCATGGGCATACGAAGCAAAAGGCCACGGTTAAACTGGTGGTAGGGGCCATCGGTATCGTTTTTGGCGATATCGGCACCAGCCCGCTTTACGCTTTCCGCGAAACCTTTGCCGGCCATCATCATCTGGCACTGGATGCCGACCATATTCTGGGCGTCATCAGCCTGATGTTCTGGTCGATGATGCTGGTAGTGACATTGAAATATGTCACGATCATCATGCGGGCGGACAATAAGGGCGAAGGCGGCAGTCTGGCCCTGTTGGCGTTGATCAACGGCCAGACGAAGACACAGATATGGTCGCGCGGCATCATATTGCTGGGCGTGTTCGCGACCGCGCTTTTCTATGGCGACTCCATGATTACCCCTGCGGTGTCCGTGTTGTCGGCTGTCGAAGGGCTGGCGGTCTATAACAGCAGCCTTAAACCGGTCATCCTGCCCGCCGCTGTCGTGATCTTGCTTGGCCTGTTCTGGATACAGGGACTGGGCACCAACCGGGTGGCGACGCTGTTCGGCCCGATCATGCTGCTGTATTTCGTGACGATTGCGACGCTGGGCGTCATCAGTGTGGCGCAGACGCCGGGCATCCTATACGCGTTCAATCCCTATTGGGCGGTCATGTTTTTCGTGACTGACCCGTTGCCCGCTTTCCTGGCGCTGGGCGCCGTGGTGCTGGCGGTGACGGGGGCGGAGGCGCTCTATGCCGACATGGGGCATTTTGGCCGCAGCCCGATCCGGGTGTCGTGGCTCATATTTGTCCTGCCGGCCCTCATGATGAATTATATGGGGCAGGGTGCGCTGTTGTTCCGCGAAGGCGCTGCGGCGCTCGAGAGTCCCTTCTATCATCTGGCACCACAATGGGCGCAACTTCCGCTGGTCGGGCTGGCGACGATGGCGGCGATTATCGCCAGCCAGGCGGTCATTTCCGGTGCTTTCTCGGTCACCCAGCAGGCGATCCAGTTGGGCTTCATGCCACGCCTGCGCATAGCGCATACCAGCGCGTCCACCGCCGGACAGATATACATCCCCCTGATCAACTGGGGGCTGATGGTCATGGTCATCCTGCTGGTGCTGGTGTTCCAGACGTCGTCCAACCTCACCGCAGCCTATGGAATCGCGGTGACGGGAGCGATGTTTATCGACAACCTGCTGCTGACGGTGCTGCTATACAGATTGTGGAAGTGGCGCTGGTATTATGCCGCGCCGCTGCTGGCGGTATTCTTCCTGGTGGATGGCGCATATCTTGCCGCGAACTTCACCAAAGTGCCCGATGGCGGCTGGTTCCCGCTACTGATCGGCTTTGTAATTTTCACTTTGCTGACGACCTGGTCGCGCGGGCGCAGACTGGTGCAGGATCGGTTGCGTGAAGCCGCGATGCCCATCCCGGTGTTCGTTGCGTCCGCAGCCAATAGCGCGGTGCGGGTGCCCGGCACCGCCGTTTTCATGACCTCCACATCAAATGGAGTCCCTCACGCACTGTTGCATAACCTTAAGCATAACAAGGTGTTGCACGAACGGGTGATCCTGCTGACCGTCAAGATCCGAGATGTGCCGGTCGTGGAAGATGACGGGCGCTGCAAGTTGGAGGATCTGGGCAGGGGCTTCTTCCGCCTCGTCCTTCAATATGGTTTCATGCAAGAACCAGACGTGCCTGCCGCGCTCAAAAATGTGTCGGGTTGTGGGCAGGCGTTCAAGATGATGGACACCAGTTTCTTCCTCGCGCGCCAAACGTTGCTGCCATCGGCAAATCCGGGCATGCCGCTGTGGCGGGAAAAAATATTCGCCTGGATGCTGCGAAATGCGGAAAGTGCGATGGAATTTTTCCGTCTGCCCACCAACAGGGTTGTGGAACTGGGAAGCCAGGTCGAGATTTGATCAGTAAAAAGGGGCGCGAGCATCAGCCGCGCCCCATGTTTTTTCCGTTCAATAGCCCGATCAGGCGGCGTCGCGGTCTTTGCTGACGTCGATAAGCTGACCGCCATTAACGGCGATCTTCTTGGGCTTCATCGCTTCGGGGACCTCACGAACAAGTTCGATGGTCAACAGCCCATCGGCCAGATCGGCCTTTTCCACCCGCACGAAATCGGCCAGCTCAAAGCGGCGCTCAAAACTGCGGTTGGCGATGCCGACATGCAGGAACTTGCTGCGGTCATTCACCGAATCGTCTTTCCGACCGACCACCTGCAGCAGATTTTGCTGAGCGGTGATGTCGATTTCCTCGGCCCGGAATCCTGCGACCGCCAAGGTCACACGATAGCGGTCTTCCGACAGGCGTTCGATGTTGAACGGAGGATAATTGTCGCCCTGCTGCAACCGGGCATTATTTTCGATCAGGTCGAAAAGACGGTCGAAACCCACAGTAGAGCGGCGATAGGGGGTTAGGTCAAAGCTACGCATTGTCATCATCTCCATCAGAGCAAAATGATCATGCCGAATCCTCAAAAGGCATCCGGCGATACGATGCCCGGCCCCATTTGGCGGTCGAGCTACAGCGATATGGTTGGGCCGTTTTCGGTTTCAAGGTGATGCAATCAGGCATCGACAGATTTATCACGCTGGAATCAAAAGTGCCCGGATCGTGTTTTCACGATCCGGGCACTAATGGACGATTTCTCGTCTCCCCCTATGGTCTGCCTCAACCGCTTTTCAGCCCCCTAAGCTCAAAGCGGGATGCAGGATCCCTGAACCACGGCCATTTTTACCTGTGCTTCGATGACGTTGCTATGGCTACTGAGCGCGGCTGTCACGGGCTATTTCCGGGTTGAATGATTTTCCTCAAGCCCCTGTGGCTCGACTGCAACATTCTGTGGCGCTTGCCGTTACCCGATAGCCTGCTAGACGGGCAGGGTACATCCTTCCTTAAAGGGCCGTTCGCGCCGCATGATATTATCTCGTTATGAACGCATGATCGCCAAGCGCTATCTGCTGCCCGGCAAGGGCGAGGGCTTCATATTCCTTGTCGCAGGAATTAGCCTTGCTGCGGTGATGCTGGGCGTTGCGGCACTTATCATCGTGATGAGCGTGATGAACGGCTTCCGGGCGGAGCTGTTCGACAAGATCGTGGGCCTGAACGGACATGCCGTGGTCCAGGGCTATGGCGGGCGCCTACCCGATTGGCGGGTGGTGCTGAAGGAAGCGAAGGCGACGCCGGGTGTCACCAGCGCGACGCCGCTGATCGAACAGCCACTGCTAGGCAGCTTTCAGGGAAGAGTGGAAGCGGTGCTGGTGCGCGGGATGACCGTGAATGACATCCGCACCAACTCTACGCTCAAGGCGAAAGTGCTGGCGGGGAATTTCGATGACCTTGTCCCCAATGGCAGCAAGATCGCCATCGGATCGCGGCTGGCCGAAAATCTGGGCGTGCAGCTTGGCGACAGCCTGACCATCATCAACCCGGCTGGCCGCTCGACCCCTTTCGGCACCGTGCCCCGGCAAGTTGCCTATCAGGTCGCGGTAATTTTCGAGGTGGGCGTCTATGATTATGACAAGGCATTCGTCGTCATGCCGATGGAGGATGCACAGACCCTCCTGATGCTGGGCGATGTCGTCGGCATGATCGAAGTGGAGACGGTGGACGCCGATCGAGTTGGCGCCATCCTTCAGCCACTGGCCGGGAAAGTCGCCGGGCGTGCCGTGGTCACTGACTGGCGACAGATGAACGCTTCCCTGTTCGAAGCGCTGGCGGTCGAACGCGTCGCGATGTTCGTTGTGCTTTCGATCATCGTGCTGGTGGCGGTGTTCAACATCCTGTCGTCCCTGATCATGCTCGTCCGCGCCAAGACGCGCGACATTGCGATCCTTCGGACGATGGGGGCCAGCCGCGTAGGGCTGGTCAAGATCTTCATGACTGTGGGTGTTACCATCGGTTCGCTGGGCATGGCCGCTGGCATGGTGCTGGGCTTTACATTCCTGTTCTTCCGGCAAAGCGTGGTTAATGCGATTCAGTTCGTCACCGGGCAAAATCTGTGGGATCCTTCGATCCGTTTCCTGACGGAACTGCCCTCCAAGCCTGACCCCGTGGAGATTGTTACCATCTGCCTGATGGCGCTGATCTTCAGTTTCCTCGCCACGCTCTATCCGGCTTTCAAGGCGGCCAATACCGATCCCGTGCAGGTGCTGCGCTATGAATGACATATTGAAGGTTTCCGGGCTGAGGCGCAGTTTCACGCAGGGCGGCGTCACCATCGACGTGCTGCGGGGCATCGACCTCACCGTAGGGAAGGGAGAGATCGTGGCGCTGCTCGGGCCGTCGGGTTCGGGCAAGTCCACGCTCTTGCAGGCGGTCGGACTGCTGGAAGGCGGGTTTGACGGGTCGATCCGCATCGATGGAGAGGAAGCGGCCAAGCTGGACAATGACGGTCGCACCCGCCTGCGCCGTGACGCGCTGGGCTTTGTCTATCAATTTCATCATCTACTGCCGGATTTTAACGCCGCCGAAAATGTCATCCTGCCCCAGGTCATTCGCGATCGGGAAATGGAGTTCGCACGGGCACGCGCCGAATCGCTGCTGACGTCGCTGGGCCTTGGCCATCGGCTCGATCACCGGCCCAGCCAGTTGTCCGGGGGCGAACAGCAGCGCGTCGCCGTCGCCCGCGCGCTGGCCAACCGTCCGGCGCTGGTGCTGGCGGATGAGCCGACCGGCAATCTGGACGAGCGCACCGCCGATATCGTTCTGGCTGAATTTCTCCGTCTCGTCCGCGAAGAAGGGTCCGCCGCTCTGGTGGCGACGCATAATGAGCGGCTGGCGGAAAAGATGGACCGCGTCGTCCGTCTGCATGAAGGATTGCTGGAGGAGGGATCAGCCCAGCGCTGATGTGCCGTCGCGCACCGCCGCAACGACGATCTGGTCGCGCCCCTGCGCCTTGGCGCGCAGCAGGGCGGCGTCCGCCGTCTGTACCAATGTTTCGGCGCGGCCGTGAACGGGAAACACCGCCAGCCCGAAAGACGCGGTGATCGGCCCAACTTCCTGACGCCGATGTTCCACGCGCAGGTTGCGGATTTGATCCTGCACCTGCCGCGCTCGCGCCATCGCCTGATCCACATTGAATCCCGGCATCAGCAGCACGAATTCCTCCCCACCCAGACGGAATGCATATCCATCCTCGCGCAACGCATCGTTCAACACGCCACCCACGGCCCGCAGCACCTCATCGCCCGCATCATGGCCGTGGCTGTCGTTGAAGCGCTTGAAATGATCGATGTCGACCATCAGACAGGCCAATGGCGAACTGGTGCGTTCAGACCGGCTAGTTTCATCAGCCAGCGCCATGTCAAATCGCCGCCGGTTGGCCAAGCCGGTCAGGGCATCGACCATGGCCATTTCGCGCAGGGCATCGCGCAACCGCAGATTGGCCAGGGCAAGGCCAATATTTTCAGCCAGCATTTCCAGATATTTTTCGGCTCGTTCCCGCTGTTCGGGGAGCACGGTTTCAGGTTCTTCGAAGTAGAGCAGCCCGATGCTTTCGCCCTGAACAGACAGGGGAACGCAGATGGTGGGCCTTATCAGACCCTCGCCAAGGTGTTCGCAGGGAATGTCGATCATCTCACCGGTGGGTTTGTGCATCTGCCCACGACGTAGCGCCCAGCAGGCTCCAGGCGAAAATTCCGTGACCGATGCGGCGGGGGATAGCCATTCGCAGGCTTGGCGCATGGCATTGCGCCGCGCGTCATGGATATACAGCCGCCCTGCAAAACCGGTAGCGATTTCTGGTGCGAAGCGGCGCACGACCTCGACCAGGTCGCCGGTGCTGTCGCAGCCCTGAAGCCGTTGCGTCATGCGGGAAAGCAAGTCGCGCATGATCCGGTCGGCGTCGCGTTCCTGCTCCAGCCGCTGCCGTTCAAGGCCGTTTTCGCGGAAAATGCGGATGGCCTGCGCCATGTCGCCTATTTCATCCACCTGGCGAAAATCCGGCGGGATCGCCTCAAAATCATGGGCGGCAAGCCGCGTCACGACATCACTCAACCTGACGACAGGGCGAAGGATGCGTTGCTTGAGGATGAAATAGAGCACACACAGGAACAGCAGTGCCGTCGCGCCCAGCATGATTTCGGACATGCGGCGCCATTGCCGGGCGGCTTCCGTCGCGCGCAGCACCGTGGCTTCGGTGCGTTGATCGAGGATATATTGGAATCTGGCGACCTGCGCCGCGGCATTGTCCAGTTCCCGCCCATATTCATTTCCGAACAGGATCGCGCGGGCGGTTTCGCCATTGCCCGATTGGGCGGCGGAAATGGCGGCTTCCTGCTCCTCGGTCAGCCCGTCCACCAATTGGAGCGCCTGATGAAGAGCGTTTAGCTCATTCGGGCCCGCCCCGACATCCCGGAAATGCGCAATCCGTTGTTCGACTGATCGCAAGGCCGCCTTTTCACGGCGATAGGCGATCACATGGGTCGGGTCGCCGGTAATGGCGTAAGCCCGCGCCTGTTCGGTCTGCCGATAGCTGTCCTCCAGCAAGGCGCTGGTCATCTGGTCCAGCGCCGCCCTCTGTTCGACTGCGGCGCGCTCGGCCTGCTCGGCACTGGACGCCATGAGCATGGTCGCGCCGGACGCCAAGGTCAGCGCCACGGTGGCTCCATAGGCCCAGTTGGTGATTGTAGATAACCGCATGACTTAGCGCTCTAGACCCAAGAAGTTTTGGCTTGCTTAACCGATTGCTCCATTCAGGGGGAGGGGGACGGCGGCGCCAGGGCGTGACTTTCAAAGTTAAGCGGCCGGAAGACCTCGTTACTCACAGCTTTCTTGAGGTTGGGACTGGCGTCGGACCACTTTCCGCGGCTATCAAAGCGACATGCCTCATGCCGGTTTCGTACCCCTTCGCATCTTTTCCTCTTTCACCATGCTGGAAGGCGCGATCGAGCCGAAGAAGATCGCCAAACAAGCCCGCACGCTGGGGTTTCCAGCCGCTGCCATCACCGACCGCAATGGACTTTACGGATCGATGGCTTTTTCCGACGCCTGCTCGAGCGAAGGTGTGCAGCCGATCATCGGGGCCATGCTGGGCGTGTTGCGCCCAGGCCGTCCGACCAATGCCCCGGCCGTGCATGACTGGCTGGCGCTCTACGCGCAGGATGATGTGGGCTACGATAATCTTTGCGCCCTCGTTTCCATGGCGCATCTCGACCGGCCTGTTGACGAAGCGCCGCATGTCACGCTGGAGGCGCTCGTCGGGCGGACTGATGGACTGATTGCCCTTACCGCCGGGGGAGAGGGCGCGGTTGCTCGCCTGTTTGCGGAGGATCAGCCCACCGCCGCCGCCGCCTATTTGGACAATCTGACGACATTGTTCCCCAACCGGTTATATATTGAAATCTGCCGCCGGTCCGATCCGATCGAAGAGATGGCCGAACAGCATCTCATCAACCTCGCCTATGAATCCGGCCTTCCGCTGGTCGCGACCAATCCTACCTGTTTTACCGAGCCGCATTTTCATGAGGCACATGACGTGATGCTGTGCATCGCCGATGGTGCTTATGTCGAAACGCCAGATCGGCGGAAGAGCTGCCGCAATGCGTGGATGAAGCCAGCCGCGGAAATGAGCCGCCTGTTCGAGGATCTACCCGAAGCGCTGGCCAACACATTGCTGGTGGCGCAGCGCTGCGCCGTGGCGGCCCCTAAACGCAAACCCATCCTCCCAAGCCTGGCAGGGGACCGTGAGGGAGAAGATCGTCTGTTGCGGGAGCAGGCGGTAGCTGGTCTCGAGGCGAGGCTGGAAAAAATGGGTGTCGTGGATGAGGATGCGCGCCGACCCTATTTTGAACGGCTAAAGTTCGAGACGGACATCATAGTCCAGATGGGCTTTCCTGGATACTTCCTGATCGTTGCCGACTTTATCCAATGGGCCAAGGCACAGGATATTCCGGTGGGACCTGGGCGTGGTTCGGGCGCAGGTTCGCTGGTCGCCTGGGCGCTGACGATCACCGATCTCGACCCGCTGCAACTGGGATTGCTGTTCGAACGGTTCCTCAATCCCGAACGCGTTTCCATGCCGGATTTCGACATCGACTTTTGCGAAACGCGGCGCGGTGAAGTAATCCGCTATGTGCAGCAGAAATATGGCGTCGATCACGTCGCGCAGATCATTACCTTTGGAAAGCTGAAGGCTCGCGCTGTCCTTAAAGATACCGGTCGCGTGCTCCAGATGAGCTACGGCCATGTCGATCGCCTGGCCAAGCTGGTGCCCAATCATCCGACCGATCCATGGACATTGGAACGATCGCTAAATGGCGTGGCTGAGTTCCGCGCGGAATATGACAATGATGGGCAAGTCAAACGGCTGATCGATTACGCGATGAAGCTGGAGGGTTTTCCCCGCCACAGTTCCACCCATGCCGCAGGCGTGGTCATCGGCGACCGTCCCTTGTCACAACTCGTGCCGCTTTACCGCGACCCCCGGTCCGACATGCCCGTGACGCAGTTCGATATGAAATATGTCGAGGGTGCGGGCCTGGTGAAGTTCGACTTTCTGGGGCTGAAGACGCTTTCCGTGCTGCAAAAGGCTGTTCAACTGCTGACGGCGCGGGGCGTTACGGTGGACCTGGACAGCCTTAGTTGGGATGACCCCGCCGTCTATGAACTGCTGCAGCGCGGCGACACGGTCGGGGTGTTCCAGCTGGAATCCGAAGGCATGCGCAAGACGCTTGCGGCGGTTCGCCCAACCAATTTTGGGGACATCATCGCGCTGGTGTCCCTCTACCGGCCGGGCCCCATGGACAATATTCCGATGTTCGGCCGACGTAAGAACGGCCAGGAAGACATCATATATCCGCACATTCTCCTGAAGCCTGTCCTTGAAGAAACCTATGGTATCTTCGTCTACCAGGAGCAGGTGATGCAGGCTGCCCAGATATTGGCGGGCTATTCTCTGGGTGACGCTGACCTACTGCGTCGCGCCATGGGCAAAAAGATTCAGGCGGAAATGGACGCCCAGCGGGCCCGTTTCGTCGAAGGCTGCGCCAGGAGCGACATCCCGGCGGCCAAAGCCAACGAACTGTTCGATTTGATCGACAAGTTCGCAGGCTATGGCTTCAACAAGTCGCACGCTGCCGCCTATGCGTTGCTCGCCTATCAGACCGCCTGGCTCAAGGCGCATTATCCAGCAGAATTCTATGCCGCATCGATGGCATTCGATATTCACCTGACCGACAAGCTGACCGTGTTCGTTGACGACATGCGCCGCATGGGGCTTTCTTGCCTTGCCCCGGACATCAACCGTAGCCTGGCTGACTTTACCGTCGAGCCTATCGAGCAGGAAGGCGATGATCCACGTTTGTGTTTCGCGGTCCGTTATGCGCTGGGGGGGCTCAAGGGCGTTGGCGAAAAGGCGATGGAGCAGCTTGTCGCGGAGCGCGATGCGGCGGGACTGTTCAAATCCCTCGACGATTTTGCCGATCGCATCGAACCGCGCCTGCTGAATCGGCGTCAGCTGGAAAGCCTGGCTGCGTCCGGCGCGTTCGACTGCATCCATCCCGACCGCGCGGGCGTCCATGCCGCCGCCGACACGATATTGAGCGTCGCCGCGAGCGCTGCGGATGCGCGGGAAAGCGGGCAGGGGGGGCTGTTTGGTGACGTGGAAACGCCCCATGCCGATGTTCGCATTCCGCCGCACCAGACATGGTCAACCGCTGACCGCATGGCGCAGGAAAAGGAAGCATTCGGCTTTTATTTCTCCGCCCACCCGGTCGATCGCTTCCGGCATCTGGCTGAGGCGCGGGGGGCCAGAAGTTACGGCGCGATTTGCACCGAACCAGTGGCGGAAGGCGGGCGCGCCAACGCCGTGATGGCGGCCATGGTCGAAGAGGTGCGCTGGCGCGAAACCCGGCGCGGGGCGCGCTATGCTGCCGCGACCTTTTCCGACAGCAGCGGACAGTTTCAGGCCAGTTGTTTCGAAGAGGAAGCGTGCAAGGCGATCGAGATCATGGCGCGGGAAGGCGATTGCGCACTGCTCATGGTCGAGCTTGACCGACTGCCCGGCGAAGAAACGCCGAGGGTCACGATCAGGAGCGTGGAACCCTTCCATCAGCTTGCCAGCGCGTCGCGCATGAGGCTGGTGATCGACGCCAGTGACGCGAGCGCGGTGGACGCCCTGGCGCAACTGCTGGTGGCGGCACGCGGGGGTAGGAGCGAAGTCTTCCTGCGCGCTCCGGTGAGTGGCGGACGGGCGGCGAGGCTGTTCCTGGGCGACGACTATCTGATCGGGGCGGATCAGGTCGATGCAATTGCGCTGTTGCCGAGCCTGGCGGTTCACTCGTTCGAACGGATGGAGGCGAAGGCGGATGGTTACCGTGCGCAGAACCGCCGGGCGGGCCTGAGGCTGGTGGCGAGTTGATCTGAAGAAGCTGGACGTAGACGTGGGGCGTTTGGCTTAATGCACCAAGTTCGATACCAGATCGCCTGCGCACATCATCAGACAAGCTGCGATGCGCAATGGCGCGAACCCTGCGATGTCGCTTAGTAATAGCTAAAGCCCCGCGCGGCACGGCGCGAGACGATGTCTCAATTCTATGGAAATATTGGCTCCCCGAGTAGGATTCGAACCTACGGCCATTCGATTAACAGTCGAATGCTCTACCGCTGAGCTATCGGGGAGCAGCCCGGCTTTCGCTGGGCAGGCCGCGCCTATAGCAGTGGGATTCTTGGGATGGCAAGGGTCGATTTGCAGATTTTTTCAGGCGATGAACTGTTCCGCTGCAATGCGGTCGTCCAACGTGTGTTCGGGATCGAAAAGCAGCGTCAACGGCGTGGCGCGATCGATCTGCACTTCCACCTGCTGGACATCGCGCACTTCCCGTTGATCGGCCACGGCGCTGACGGGGCGCTTGACGGGATCGAGGACGCTGAAGCGAATCTTTGTGTTCTCGGGGAGGATCGCACCGCGCCACCGTCGCGGACGAAAAGGGCTGATCGGTGTCAATGCGACCAGGCTGGAACCCAGCGGCAGGATCGGCCCATGCGCCGACAGATTATAGGCGGTCGATCCCGCCGGGGTGGCGACCAACACTCCGTCGCAGACCAGTTCAGGCAGCACGGTACGATCGTTGACCTGCACTTCCAGCTTTGCGGTTTGGCGAGTTTCACGCAGCAGCGATACTTCGTTGATCGCGGGAATGGAAAAGCGCTCGCCATCGACAGTATCCACCGTCATGCGCAGCGGATGGACCTTGAACGATTTGGCGGCATTCAGCCTTTGTTCCAGCCGTTCAAGTCGCCATTCATTCATCAGGAAACCGACCGTCCCCAAATTGATGCCGAATACTGGCAGGATATGGCGGCCCTCCAGCATCGCGTGCAGGGTCTGAAGCATGAAGCCGTCCCCGCCCAACGCGACAAGCATGTTCGCTTCGCTGACCGGCACGAAATCATAGGCTGCGCGCAACCTTTCTTCCGCCGCCTTGGCTGCCTGGGTAGGGGACGCGACCAGCGCGCGCCTGGGCTCCACGCTCATCCGCCGGTCACGCTCATATGCCTTTGAACAGCGGCGGGAGGGGCGTCCGCGCCAATGCGGAAGTCATGACGTGCGGGTTTCAACCGTAGGGCCTGATCGATCAAGGGTTCCACCGCCGCCATGCCGCCCTCTCGAAACGCGGCTTTCAGGTCGACATGATCATCACGGCCCAGGCACATGAAAATCTTGCCCTCACATGTCATGCGCATGCGATTGCAGTCGGCGCAGAAATTGTTGGTGAGCGGTGTAATCAGGCCTAGTCGCACATCCATCCCTTCAACCGCGAAATAGCGCGAAGGGCCACCCGTGCGATAGGCGATGGGCGTCAATTCGATATGCTGGCGCAGTTGATCCACGACTGAGGTAAGAGGCAGATAGTGGTCGGTCCTGTCCTCGCCCGTTTCGCCAAGCGGCATGGTTTCTATAAGCGACAGATCGAATCCCTGACCGTCGCACCACCGCAACATCGGCAATATCTCGTCATCATTGATACCCTTGAGCGCCACCATGTTGATCTTCACGGACAGGTCCGCCGCGCGCGCGGCTGCCAGACCATCCATGACCGGCTGGATGTTTCCGCGGCGCGTGACATAGGCGAACCGTTCGGGATCAAGACTGTCCAGACTGACGTTGATCCGCCTGATCCCCGCGTCGAACAAAGCGTCCGCCTGTTCCGCCAGCATCGTGCCGTTGGTCGTCAGCGTGAGTTCGTCCAGCCCGTGACCCACATGGCGACCGATCCTGCGGACCAGATCTAGGATGTCCCGCCGAACCAGCGGCTCCCCGCCGGTCAGCCGAATCTTCCGCACGCCGCGTGCAATGAACATGTCGGCCAGCAATGCAATCTCTTCCAGAGTAAGCAGCTGGTCGCGGGGCAGGAAGGTCATGCGATCCGCCATGCAGTATCGGCAGCGCAGGTCGCACCGATCCGTCACCGAAATCCGCAAATAGCTTACCCGGCGGCCAAGCGCGTCAATCAACGCCGCGCGCGGTAGATCGACCATGTCCATGACCCGGTAGCTAGGGCATGCACTTGCGCCGTGCAAGCGCCAGCGGTTGCGGGGAAGCTGGCAGGTGAGTAACGGTTGACGAAGACAAGGTGGCAATGGGCCGCGTTGGGGAGTGTCGTTAGTGAGCGGTCACACTGCAGCCGACGGGCAACGCAGTCTTTTCATCCTGTCGCCCGGTGATCGGGATGGCCTTTCTCATGCCGTCAAGCAGGCGGGATGGCGCGCCATTGCCGCCCGACGGGCGAGTGACGCCGCCCGCCGCCTGCGTCACAGCGATGCGCAAATTGCATTGATCGACATGCGAAGGCCCGGCGACATGGATGTCGGCGCGATCTCATCTATCGCCCCTGCGGTAAATGCTGGGGGCGGCGCGTTGATCATATTGATCGACGGCGGTGACATGGGAGCCGTGCCGTCCCTGCTGGAAACGGGCGCGACCCATTTCCTGGCCGCCCCCTTTTCTGACGATGAGCTTCGAGCGACGTTGGCGTCTGCCCAGCGGCTGGTTGATCGTGTGGGGGGAGGAGCGGCATATAGCCAACGCGCCCAGCGCATCCGTCGCGGCGATGCCTTATTCTGGGAGATGGACAGCAATGGCCGCGAAATCCGCCTTAGCGACAATCTGGCGCGGCATTTGGGCACCGATCGGCTGCTGATCAGCCCGGCTTCCTTCATTCGGCATCTTCCGCGATCCGAAAGGCGACCGGTCATGGCGACGATCAGGACGATGATGCGCTCGGGCAGGATCGAATCCTTCGCTCATGCCGCGCCGGGCGGCGGTGACGATCGGCTAGTGCATCATCTGCGTAAGGTTGATGGGATGTTGGCTGCCGACGTGGAATGGCTGACCGATGTCCAGAGGTTCGACGCCATAGAGCGTGACGAATTGACCGGTCTTCGTTCCCGGCAAGCGGCGGTGGATTGGCTGGACCATCGCGCAGGGGTGGCAACCACCGTGCTGCTGTTGTCCATCAGCCAGTTCGACCGCATGAATGCCGCCTATGGCCAAGTCGTGGGGGATGCTCTGCTGGGACGAATCGCGCGGCGAATCGAACGCATGACTGCGGAGGTGGCCGAAGGTGCGATTGTTGCGCGGATTGCCGGAACGGAGTTTTTGATCGGCCTGACCGGGGACGCCGCCGGGAGTGACCCCGCCACATTTCTGGCGCGTCAGTTGATCGGCGCGGTTGGACGTCCATTCAGCGCGGGCGATCATGTGATCCGGCTCACCGCTCGCTGCGGCATTGCTCAGTCGCGGACCCAGGACGACGCCACCCAGTTACTTCGCCGCGCTGGCACAGCACTGGCCGACGCGCGTCAGGGCGGAGGGGAGGGCATTCGCATCTTTTCCGCTGAAAAGCGCAGCCGCCAGGTCGATGTTGATCAACTGGAAACCGACTTGCGCCTGGCTCTCCATCGGGGAGAGATCGCCATAATTTTCCAGCCGCAATATCCCGTCGATGGCGAAGTGATGATTGGCGTGGAGGCGCTGGCCCGCTGGAATCATCCGCAATATGGGCCACTGGGGGCCGGGATGCTGTTCGCTGCGGCGGAGCGATCCGACTATATGCTGCCCCTGTCTGCCCATATTCAGGCAGAAGCGTTGCGGCTGGCTGCGGCCTGGCCGCCCGCTCTTGATTCCCTTCGCCTTTCCATCAACGTCACTGCGGAAGACATTGCCCAGCCCGGCTTCATGGGACGGTTCCTTAGCCTCGTGGAAAGCAGCGGATTTCCTCGGTCGCGGTTGACCGTCGAGATTACCGAAAGCGGGTTGATCGAGGATGTGGAGGGCGCAACGGCGCTGCTCACCGCCCTACGCGCTGAAGGGCTTGCGGTCGCCGTCGATGATTTCGGCACCGGCTATTCCAGCCTTGCCTATCTTAAAAGCCTGCCGCTCGATTATCTAAAGATCGACAGCGGATTAGCGCAGGATATCGCCGGAACCTCGCGGGACCGTATCATCGTTCGGGGCGTAATCCATATGGCAAAATCGCTGGGCCTGCGCGTGATCGCGGAGGGGGTGGAGACGCAGCAGCAACTGGAACTGCTCGCGCGCGAAGGATGCGATTATTATCAAGGGTTCTTGCGGTCGGCGGGCATTTCCTCCGACGATCTGATCGCCCTGGCATCGCAATCATAGCCGCCGTCCGGGGACATAGGTCCGTGCGTTAAAAACCCAGGGCCAGTCGTCCGATAAGGCTGGGTCCCGCATGACGGCTACCCGTACCTGCTATGCTGCTGTCCGCATAGCGGACGCCTGCGGTCCAACGCTCCTTCAGGTAATCAATGCCGAACCCATAATCCCAATAGCTTCCGTCGGGGCGCAGTCGCGCTGCCTGCAATGGATCTTGCACGTCGCCGGATGATCGCCCAACCCGTGCCGAAAGGGTGAATGGCGTGCCCGGCACGCCTGCCGTCGCGGATGCGGACAGATAAAGATTGTCGCCCCCGATCGCCGACTGGCTAGGCGCGTAGCTAGCGAACAGGTCGATGCTCGCAGGGCCGATCAGGAAGCCAGCACCGGCACCTAATTCCCCGTAACCCTGATCGGATGCGCCAGGAAACATGTGGTAGCGCGCTTCGCCCGAAAGACGCCATCCGCCGACCTGTTGGATAAAGGTCGGACCGACGTCGATCACCGCGTCCGCGTTCCCGTGCCGGTTGCTGCCCCAGAGTGATACCGCTGATGCGTCCAGGCTCAACCCCTCAGCGACGGGTGCCGAAATCGTTCCGCGCACAACCGGATCGCCTTCGCTCCAGCTTAGGCCCCTCCGTCGCTCATCACTGGCAATTTCGACCGAGCCGGAAACGCCGCTGGCATATTGGGCGAGGGCGGGGGTAGCGCTGGTGGCCGGAATCACTGCGGCCGCCAGCGCCAGGCGCATCCTAGTTCGAGGCAAGATTACGTATAGCATCAAGCTCCGCCAATAACGGAGCGCGATCCTTTTCCGCAACCGCAATCAGATGTTGGCGAATGTCGCTTTCCTTTTGGGCGAGGGTAGGCCTGCCGGCCTGACCTCCGGGTGTGCATGCGCCATGCTGGCTCCCCGAAAAGCGTTTGTCATTGGAAACGGTGCGGGCCAGCGCGGGACCGTTGCTAAGCGCACGATCAACAATGATCGTCGCGGTCCACTGGCACCGCTGCATGCTCATGCGCGTGGGGGCCTTAGCGCCCACCGTTCGGGTCTCTATCTCGGTGCGCGCGGAGTAGGTGGCCTGCATCGCTTTTCCGCCATGATCGATTTGCACGCTATGCGTGGCCGCCGTCGCCGCCATGGCGATGAGGGTCAAACTCATGTCATTCTCCTGCTCGATGCCGGGCTTTGGCGCTCGGTCATCGGCGCTGGATGTAGGGTCTGACTGTTTCTGTCCTTTTTCCAGGCTTTAACAAAGCCATGCTGAAGTCGCCATTTGGTCGATCACGCCGCGCCGAAACGCGGAAGGGTGACGACTTATCCCGCGGCCTTCGCCAGTCCCTTCGAAAGTTGTAGCGCTCCGTTCAACCGCGCCGCCGGATCGGCCCAGGCGCGGTTCAAGACCAGCTTGCTGTCGGGCCGCAGGCGCGCCACTCCGTTCAACCGCTGGACATAGGCCACGAGAGCTTCTGGACGGGGAAAGCGGTCCTCAAAGAAGCTGACTAGCGCGCCTTTGGCTCCTACATCGATCTTGGAGATATTCGCAGCCACGCAATTCTGCTTGATCTCGATGATCTTGAACAGGTTTTGCGTTGGCGTGGGCAGTTTGCCAAAACGGTCGATAAGCTCTGCCGCGAAAGCTTCCAGTCCTTGCCGGTCCTCGACTTCGTTCAACCGGCGATATAACCCCATGCGCAGGTCCAGGTCCGGCACATAATCTTCCGGGATAAGGATCGGTGCATCCACTGTGATCTGGGGTGAGAAACTGTCCCGCTTCTCCACTCCCGCACCGCCGGCCTTGGCTTCCAGGATCGCATCCTCCAGCATCGACTGGTATAGTTCGAACCCAACCTCCTTGATGTGACCGGACTGTTCATCGCCCACCAGATTGCCCGCACCGCGAATGTCGAGATCGTGAGAGGCCAGCTGAAACCCGGCCCCCAGCGTATCCAGATCGGACAGCACCTTCAGCCGCTTCTCTGCCGTATCGGTGATCACGCGGTTCGCTGGCGTGGTGAAATAGGCGTAGGCCCGCGTCTTGGACCGGCCGACCCGCCCGCGAAGCTGATACAGCTGGGCCAGTCCGAACCGATCCGCGCGATGGATGATCAGCGTGTTGGCAGAGGGAATATCAAGGCCGCTCTCCACAATGGTGGTCGACAGCAGCACATCGTAACGCTTGTCATAAAAGGCGGACATGCGCTCTTCGACATCGGTGGCGCTCATCTGCCCATGCGCGACCACGGGGCGGACTTCGGGAACCTCCGTGCGCAGGAATTCCTCCACTTCGGTCAGGTCGGCAATGCGCGGCACGACGAAAAAGCTCTGCCCGCCGCGATAATGTTCGCGTAGCAACGCCTCACGGATGACCACCCCGTCCCAGGGCATGATGTAGGTCCGCACCGCCAGGCGATCCACTGGCGGGGTTTGGATCACCGACAATTCACGCAAACCCGACATCGCCATTTGCAAGGTGCGCGGGATCGGCGTTGCTGTCAGTGTCAGCACATGGACGTCGGTCTTGAGCGATTTCAGCCGCTCCTTATGCGTCACGCCAAAGCGTTGCTCTTCGTCGACGATGACCAGCCCCAGTCGCTTGAACTCCAGGCCCTTCGTCAGCAGCGCATGGGTGCCTACCACGATGTCGATCGTGCCATCGGCCAGGCCCGCCTTGACGGCCTTTGCTTCCTTGTCCGGCACCAGCCGCGACAGGCGACCAATATTCACGGGAAAGCCACGGAAACGCTCTTCGAAATTCATATGATGCTGCCGGGCGAGCAGGGTGGTGGGGCAGATCAGCACGACCTGCATCCCCGCCATCGCCGCCACGAATGCGGCGCGCAAAGCCACTTCTGTCTTGCCGAATCCGACATCGCCGCAGACCAGCCGATCCATCGGCCGCCCCGCGCCCAGGTCTTCAACCACGTCCATGATGGCGCGGTCCTGATCTTCTGTTTCCTGATAGGGAAAGCGGTCCACGAACGCCGGGTAACCGGCGCCATCGGGTTCCGCCACGGTGGCTGCCCGCAAGGCGCGCTCCGCCGCCGTCTTGAGCAATTCGCCCGCAATCTCACGGATGCGTTCCTTCATCCGCGCCTTGCGACGTTGCCACGCTTCGCCGCCCAGCTTGTCGAGGCTTACGCCCTCGCTGTCGGACCCGTAGCGAGAGAGAACCTCCAGATTTTCAACCGGTACATAGAGCTTGTCGCCACCAGCATATTCCAGCGCCACGCAGTCATGCGCTGCCTTGGCCACCGGGATTTGCGTCAGCCCCTCATAGCGCCCAATCCCATGGTCCAGATGCACGACCAGATCACCGGGAGATAGCGTCGCCAATTCAGCCAGGAAGGCGTCCGCACTTTTCTTTCGCTTGGCTCGGCGCACCAGGCGATCGCCCAGCATGTCCTGTTCGGTCAGCACCGCCACGTCGGGCGCGGTGAAGCCATGGTCCAGTGGCAGAACGGTCAGCACCGTGCTCCCGCTGGCTGCGATTCCCAGCGCCTCCTGCCAGCTGTCTGCCGCGGCGACCCGTTTCAGTCCATGATCAACCAGCAACCCGGAAAGCCGTTCGCGCGCGCCACCGGAATAGCTGGCAATGACGACCTTTTTCTTTGCCCGCTGGAGCGATGCGATATGCTTGCCTACCGCCTCATAGACATTGGCGTTCTGCGCCCGCTCTGGCGCGAAATCGCGAGGGCCATCGACCGCGAAATCGAGGACCGATGCAGTTTCCGGCTCCTGAAATGGAGTCGTTGCGTGCATCGGCCATGCCTGCACGATGCGGTCCCATTCCTGTGCATCCAGATACAGCGCCGACGGCTCCAAGGGGCGATAAGCGCCCGGATCGGAGGATTTTGCCTGCACCCGATTGGCGTGATAGTCCCGGATAGCTTCGAACCGACCCTCCGCCGCTCCGACGACGCCATGATCCAGCACGATGACGGTATCGTCGCTCAGATGGTCGGTCATCGGCACCAGCCGTTCCTCGAAGAGCGGTAGCCAATGTTCCATCCCGGCCAGCCGTCGCCCGTCGCTCACCGCCTGATACAGCGGATCACCCGTCGCCGTGGCCCCGAACGTCTCCCGATAACGCCCGCGAAAGCGCTTGACTGTCTCCTCATCCAGCAACGCCTCCGACGCCGGGAGCAGGGTAAACCCATCGACACTCCCGCTGGTCCGTTGATCGGCGGGATCGAAACGCCGCACCGTCTCAATTTCGTCCCCGAAGAAATCCAGCCGCAGCGGCTGTTCCTCACCGCCGGGGAACAGGTCGACAATGCCGCCGCGAATGGCAAACTCGCCCCGGTCGTGCACGGTGTCAGTCCGTACATAGCCGTTCGCCTGCAGCATTTCGGCCAGCCGCGAAATCGCAATCCGTTCCTTGGGGGCGAGCTTTGCCACGAGTTGCCGTACGCGAAAGGGGGTCAGGGTCCGCTGCGTCAGGGCGTTGAGCGTGGTTAGAACGAGTTGCGGCCCCTTGGGTAGCCCCTGCAATCCATATAGCCCTGCCAACCGCGCTGACGCCGTCCGCAACGACGGGCTGGCCCGATCATAGGGCAGGCAGTCCCACGCCGGAATTTCTACAATCTCAATTTCTGGCGCGAAATAATGCGCCGTGTCGGCAACGGCTCGCATCAGTTGCTCATCGGGTGCCACAAACAAGGTGCGCGAAGGGGCAGCCCTGGCGATATCCGCCAGCAACCAGGGTTGAAACCCTGCTGGAACCCCGGAAAGGGTGAGGGGAGAGGACGCTTTGAGGATTTTCAGAAGATCGGTCAAACTAACAACATCCGTTCGGGCTGAGCTTGTCGAAGCCCTGCACTTCTTTCCGAAGAAAAGTGAAGCCCTTCGATGAGTTCAGGGCGAACGCGGAGAGAGCGCGTCTATTTCCGCCCAATCTCCACAAAATCCATCTTCGCGAATCTGTCCCACATGGGGCCTCGCCATTCATCGGGTAATGGAATTGTCCCCAAGGCCCAAGCCATGATGTCGGCGTCCTGTTCCTCGATAAAATGTTCGAACCAGTCGATCTCTTCCTGCCCCCACTCCGCATGGTAACGATCGAAGAAGCCGCCGACCGCCAGATCCGCTTCCTTGATGCCACGATGCCAGGCCCGGAACTGCAGACGGCGGATGCGAGGATCTTCGTTCACAATTTGTTCCTTGGCAGTACATGCGAGATTTGCCGATCGGATGTTTGCGCATCGTCCCGGCTGGGCTAGATGCATGCAGATAGCCATGCGACCAGATATCCTCAACCCACTCTTCGCAGAAATCGAAGCGCTCAAGGGCGTAGGTCCCGCATTGGCCAAACCGCTGGAACGCCTCGGGCTGGCCCGCGCCGTCGATGTCGCGTTTCACCTGCCGGTCAGCTTCGTCGATCGCCACATGGTCGATGAACTGCGCCTGTCCGATTCAGGTCGCGTGATCGGCATAATAATCACGCCGACTGACTACCGGGCCTCTGGCAGCGCGCGTGCGCCCTTCCGCGTGCATGCGCAGGACAGATACGGGAACAGCGTCGCGCTGGTCTATTTCGGTCGCAACAGCGCCTGGCCCCGCAAGCTGTTGCCGCTGGGCGACCCCAAATTCGTTTCCGGCAAGTTGGAAGCCTATGGCGACAATCTTCAGATCGTCCACCCTGACTATGTTCTGCCGCCTGAAGAAGCCGCCACCATCCCCGCGCGAGAACCGGTTTACGGTCTGTCCGAAGGCCTGACCAACAATCGAATGCGCGACCTTGCGGCGCAAGCGCTGGTCCGTGCGCCCGACCTGCCCGAATGGATCGAACCCAGCCTGCTCGCGCGCAAGGGCTGGCCCACGTGGCGTGAAGCGCTGACTCGTATTCACGGCGATCCCAGCGACGCCAAGGCGCGGGAGCGCCTGGCCTATGACGAGATATTTGCGGGCCAGCTTGCTTTGATGCTGGTTCGGCAGTCCTCCCGCAAACGCCGGGGCATGCCGATAGCCGGAGATGGCCGGTTGCGCGCCATGCTGCAGCTGCCCTTCGCCCCCACAGGTGCGCAACGCCGCGCGTTCGGGGAGATTGAAGGCGACATGGCCCAGCCCGTCCCCATGCTCCGCCTACTTCAAGGCGACGTAGGCTCTGGCAAGACCCTCGTGGCGCTGATGGCGCTGCTCAATACGGTCGAAGCAGGTGCCCAGGGTGCGCTCCTGGCGCCCACTGAGATACTCGCCCGCCAGCACTATGAAACACTCCGTACAATGGTGTCCGGCCTTCCCGTCACCATCGCCATCCTGACCGGCCGGGAAAAGGGTAAGACCCGCGAGTCCACATTGATGGGCCTGGTGGATGGCAGCATCGACGTTCTTGTCGGCACCCATGCTATCTTTCAGGAAGCTGTTCGCTACAAGAATCTGGCGCTGGCGGTTATTGACGAGCAGCATCGCTTTGGCGTCGCCCAGCGCATGATGCTTGCGTCAAAAGCCGAACGTACGCCCCATCTTCTGGTGATGACGGCAACGCCCATCCCGCGCACCCTGACGCTGACCTATTATGGCGAGATGGACGTGTCCCGGCTGGACGAGATGCCGCCCGGCCGTCAGCCGATCCAAACCGTTGTCATGTCCGCCAATCGCTTGGACGAGGTGGTGGAAGCACTTGCCCGCCATGTTGAAGGTGGCGGCCAGGCCTATTGGGTCTGTCCGCTGGTGGAAGAGAGCGAAACCAGCGATCTTGCCGCAGCTGAAGCACGCGCTGAAATGCTACGGCTTCGCTTCGGAGAGCTAGTTGGCATCGTTCATGGCCGCATGAAAGGCCTGGAAAAAGATGCCGCCATGGACGCCTTTGCGACAGCCCGAACCCGGATACTGGTCGCCACCACGGTCATAGAGGTTGGCGTGGACGTGCCCAACAGCAACCTTATCATAATCGAAGGCGCGGATCGCTTTGGCCTTGCCCAGCTTCACCAGCTTCGCGGGCGAGTAGGGCGAGGGCAGAACCACAGCGTTTGCATCCTCCTCCGCGGCGGTGCGCTATCCGAAACCAGCCGCGCGCGTCTCGCGCTCATGCGGGAAACCAATGACGGCTTTCGCATAGCCGAAGAAGACCTGCGCCTGCGCGGAGCGGGAGAAATATTGGGCACCCGTCAGTCCGGTGAGCAGCAATTGAAAATCGCCACGCCCGAACATCTTTCCGCGCTGCTCGATCCAGCCCGCAACGACGCCCGCCTCTTGATCGACCGTGACGGCGGCCTTAGCGAAGCCCGTGGTTCGGCCGCAAGAATCTGTCTCTATTTGTTTGAGCGTGACGCGGCGGTCGGGCTTCTTCGCAGCGGGTAGTATCTAGAAATAACGCTTTACCAGGCCGTCTGCCGAGGTGGAATGAGGGAAAGCATCGCTTCATAGATTTGCGCTTCGACTGGCTGGAGAAACTCCACGCCGACACGATTGTCTTCGGCCCAGCGGACTTCGGCCCGCACATCCTTTACGATCGGTAGCCAGACCGACAATCGCTGGCCGACCATCAATTCGGCTTCCGCCCGGCACATGAGGCCAAGGGGTGAGATATTGATGATCCGCACGCCGTGCGATTGGCCGCCGATCAGGATGTGACTGACCATATCGACGAGGACGCGGGGCGCTCTCCGTTGATCTATTGAAGGATCGCGCGACTTTGCGACATGGGCGAGGCTGGCGAGCACCGAAGACATGAGGAGCAAACTAGAACAAGGAGGGCTATCACTTCCTTACTATCTATGGTTGACACACCTTTAACATTCATATTTTCAATCGGTTACCAGGCCGTGTTTCTTTGCTCCAAAGCTGACCTTGTCACCGACCTTGAGCGTCATCGCCGGGTCGCTGACGACCGCGCCATTCACCTTTATGGCTCCCTCGGCCAGCTTGCGGCGCACTTCCTTGTTCGATGCGGCAAAGCCGAGCGCGGTGGTGCCCTGTACGATATTCAGTCCGTCGGTGCCGATGCTGACTGTCGGTAGATTCGCACCTGATGCGCCTTCTTCAAATGTCTTGCGCGCCGTCTGAGCCGCCATGGTCGCCGCGTCGGTGCCACGGCAAAGCGCTGTCGCCTCATTGGCCAGGATTTTTTTGGCCTCATTAATTTCCGCACCCTGGAGCGCAGCAAGCCGGTCGACTTCATCCATCGGCAGGTCAGTGAACAGCCGCAGCCTGTTAGCTACGTCAGCGTCGGCCGTATTCCGCCAAAATTGCCAATAGTCGTAGCTGGAAAGCTGGTCCTCGTTCAGCCACACAGCGCCACCCACCGTCTTCCCCATTTTGGTCCCATCGGCGTTTGTCAGCAGCGGGGTAGTAAGGCCGAACACCTGGGTCCCATCGACGCGCCGGGCAAGTTCGACGCCGTTTACGATATTGCCCCATTGATCCGACCCGCCCATCTGGAGGCGGCATTCCGACCGCCGCGACAGTTCCAGAAAATCATAGGCTTGCAGGATCATATAGTTGAATTCGAGGAAGCTTAGCGATTGTTCGCGATCCAGGCGCATCTTGACCGAATCAAAGCTGAGCATCCTGTTGACCGAAAAATGCTGGCCGATGTCGCGCAGGAAGGGGATGTATTCCAGGCGGTCGAGCCATTCCGCATTGTCCAGCATGATGGCATCGGTCGGTCCGTCGCCGAACGTCAGGAACCGTTCAAATACGCGTTTGATGCTCCCGACATTTTCCGCGATACTCTCGGTGGTCAGCAGCTTGCGTGCTTCATCCTTGAAGCTTGGATCGCCGATCTTGCCGGTTCCGCCGCCCATCAGGACGATTGGCTTGTGCCCTGCCTTTTGCAACTGCCGCAGCATCATGATCGATACCAGATGGCCGACGTGCAGCGACGGGGCGGTAGGATCAAAACCGATATAGCCTGGCACGACCTGTTTGGCGGCGAGGGCATCCAGGCCCTCCGCGTCGGTCAACTGGTGGATATAGCCGCGCGTTTCGAGCAGGCGGAGCAGATCGGATTGGTAGCTGGTCATGACGCCGCGTCCTCTAGCATCGGGTTCCCCGCACGAAAAGGCCCGATAGCCGGAGGCAGTTCATGCGGCGCTTGTTGAAGCTGCCCACTTCTTCCTACAAGGAGCAATTAGGCAAAGTTGCAGGAATGTGGGGAAGAATGACCAAAATGCTCGCCATCGGCCTCATGTCAGGCACCTCGCGAGACGGCATCGACGCGGCCCTGATCGAAACCGACGGCGACGCGGGTGTTGAAGCGGTTGCTTTTCATGCCAAAGCTTATGCCGACGGGTTTCGCCTGCGCCTTTCCGAAGCATGCCAGCGCGCCATGGCTATGGATCGGCCCGGTTTCGAACCGGTCATTCACGCGGTTGAGGAAGAACTGACCGCCATGCATGTTGACGCGGTGGCTGATTTGCTTGGCCGTAGCGGGCATGTAGCACAGGATATTTCCGTCATCGGTTTCCATGGCCACACGGTAGCGCACCGCCCGGATCGGGGATGGACGTGGCAAATTGGTGATGGCGCAGCACTCGCGGGCGCATTCGGGATTCCGGTGGTCGGGTCTCTGCGCAGCGAAGATGTGCGCGCCGGGGGGCAGGGCGCTCCTTTGATGCCGGTCTACCATCGTGCGCTTGCGCAAATGCTGCCCAAGCCTCTTGCCATCCTGAATCTGGGAGGGGTCGCCAACATTACGGCCATCGGGTCCGACGGCGCACTGGTGGCATTCGACACCGGCATGGCGAGCGGTCTGATCGACAACTGGATGCAGACGCATGGCGATGTTGCCTTCGATGCGGATGGGCAAGCGGCGGCGCGCGGCGCGGTCGACGAAGCGCGGCTGGCCGATATGATGGCCGATCCCTGGTTCGGTTTGGCACCACCCAAGAGCATCGACCGGGAGGCATTTTCCATCGACGCCGTTCGCGGCCTGGAACTGGACAATGGCGCGGCGACGCTCACCGCCTTTTCGGCGGAGGCGGTGGCGAGAGGGATGGAGCATCTGCCTGAACGGCCTCGGTGCATCTATGTCGCGGGAGGAGGGCGCCATAATGCTACGCTGATGACTATGCTCCGCGCCCGCACCGGCATCGACGTGCGTTCGGTAGATGAACTGGGCTGGGACGGAGACGCGCTGGAAGCGCAGGGGTTTGCCTATATGGCCGTGCGCCATCTGGAGGGATTACCGATCAGTTTCCCTGGCACGACGGGCGCGCCCCATCCCTTGCGCGGCGGAGTGTTGTTCCCACCTGCCTGATCGTCAGCGCTTGCGGGTCAGTTCCCGCATCGCCCCATCGATACCCTCGATCGTCAGGGGATACATGCGATCGCTCATGATTTCCCGCATCATCCGGTTCGATTGGCTATAGTCCCACTGGGCGCGGGGAAGCGGATTCAGCCACACAGCGGCCGGGTAGGTATGTAGCAGGCGGGTCATCCAGACCGACCCAGCCTCATCATTCATATGCTCTACCGATCCGCCGGGATGCATGATCTCATAGGGGCTCATGGTCGCGTCGCCGACCAGGATCACCTTATAATCATGCCCATATTTGTGAAGTATGTCCCAGGTGGGCAGTCGTTCTGTAAAGCGGCGGCGATTGTCCTTCCACACCCCTTCATAAAGGCAATTGTGGAAGTAAAAGAACTCCATATTCTTGAATTCGCTGGTGGCTGCGGAAAACAAGTCCTCGCACAGGCTGATGAACGGGTCCATGGATCCGCCTACGTCGAAAAAGATCAGCAACTTGACCGCGTTGTGCCGTTCCGGCCTCATGCGGATGTCCAGCCATCCCTGACGAGCCGTGCCACGGATTGTTTCCTCCAAGTCCAACTCGCTGGCCGCGCCTTCGCGCGCAAAACGACGAAGGCGGCGCAGCGCGACCTTGATGTTGCGAGTGCCCAGTTCCTTGTCATTGTCCAGATTCTGGAACTCGCGCTTCTCCCAAACCTTGATCGCGCGCTTGTGCCGACTTTCGCCGCCGATCCGGACGCCTTCCGGGTTGTATCCGCCATGGCCGAAAGGCGACGTGCCGCCCGTGCCGATCCATTTGCTACCGCCTTGATGGCGTCCCTTCTGCTCCTCTAGCCGTTTTTTGAGCGTGTCCATAATTTCGTCCCAGGACCCCAGCGACTTGACATTCTCCATCTCTTCCGCCGACAGATATTTTTCTGCGATCAGCCGTAGCCAGTCTTCCGGGATTTCCGCCTCGATTGTCTCAGCGTCCAGCACGCCCCTGAACACGCGGGAAAAGACCTGGTCGAAACGGTCGAGCAGGCCTTCGTCCTTCACATAGGTGGCGCGGGCGAGGTAGTAGAATTCCTCCGGCTTCCAAGCGATCACGTCGTGATCAAGCGCTTCGAGCAACAGCAAATGCTCCTTGATGCCAGCTGGAATGCCAGCTGCGCGGAGCGCATCCAGAAAATTGAGCATCATGACGTGGCCCTTGTCTGACAGTCAGCCATGGGATGCAAGCAGGATGGGACTGGCAAACAACGCGATAATTGTTGCGTCGCATCAAAAATGCGGCACTATCCCCCATATCAGCGGGGTAAGAATTCTTTGGACAACAGCGATTTATTGACCGGCCTGGGGGAGAGATCAGGTGATCTGGCGTTGCAATGCAGCGAAACTGCTGGCTTTCTAGGTGAGCTCACCCTTCGTATCCGCGACGATTCTACTCGCCTAGTCCAACTGCAGTCCAATATGGAAATGCTGGCGGCCAGCCAGAATGAAAGCGTCGCCGCCGCGCAGGAACTCAGTCTCACCGCACGGCGCGCTGGACGCATCATTGCGGAGGGACATGAGGCGATCACCCTTTCGCTGACGCAACTCAGTGGCCTTGTCGAACATGTCACGGGTCTGGAAGGGCATTTACGACAATTTCTGGGCGTCATTGAAACGGTCGGAGGCATATCGGATCAGTTGGCGGGGATTGCACGCCAAACCCGCATGCTGGGCGTCAACGCGGCGATAGAAGCCGCGCGCGGCGGCGAGGCGACTCAGGGCTTTGCGGTCGTCGCTGAAGAAATCCGCAGACTGGCTGGTCAGGCCGGGGATTCAGCCGCTTCGGTAGGTGAAAAACTGGGACTGCTGGATCGGGACGCCCGCCATCTTATCAATGGGGTAGAGGCTAATATTGTTCGCGGTCGGGACGTGCGCGCACATATCGATACGCTCAATAAAACTATGGCTGAAATCGCGTCCCTGGTCGCCCAATTCGGCGAAAGGTCGGATGCGATCATGACGTGCACCAACGAAGCGGACGGCGACGTAGCAGCGCTTCGCCAGGGGCTGACGACTTTCAGCGGATCGGCTGTCGAAAGCGCATCACGCGTGGAAGCGGCGCGCGGCCAGTTGGAAACGTTGGAAGGCATGGCGAACGACATGCTGAACGCGGCGGCACATGGTGGTAACAAGACCCGCAACAGCCGCTATATCGCTTTCGCGGAAGAAGGCGCCGAAGAAGTGGTGGAGCTGATCAGCTGGGCGATGGACGGGGGTGAGCTCACTACAGCGGGGCTGTTTGACACAGGCTACCGTCCGCTTCCCGGTTCTGATCCGGTCCAATATGAAAATGGCTTTACCGCCTTTGCTGATCGTTTCATCCAGCCGATACTGGACCGCAGGACGGAGCAGGATGATGCCATCGTCGGCTGCTGCCTCATCGACATGAACGGCTATTTGCCGACACATATCAGCGCGCGCAGCCTTCCACAGCGACCGGGCCAAGCGCGATGGAACATGGAGCATTCGCGCAACCGGCAGATTTTCATGGATGGCCAGACTCGCCGCGCTTTGAATGGGGAAGGGGACTTCTTCCTCTTTACCTACCGGCAGGATCTGGGGGAAGGCCGCTATCGGGCGCTGCGAAGCGTATTTGTGCCGCTTTCTTTCCGGGGTCGACGCTGGGGTCTCTACGAAGTCGGATATCTGATCTGAGGACCAACAGCTGTCGTGATCAGCGGGCCTTCGCGCGGGGCTGCCGCACGGTAACGTCGCCATTGGCGGCATGGTCCATTGTCCTGCTCGCCTGAGCGATCCTGGGGTCCTTGCCATCCAAGATAGCTGCGATTTGCTTCGCGCCGGGAAGGCGGTCATAGACGCCGTAAATGTCGGTTTGCCCGATGGAGTGGATCGACAGTCGAAAGCCCTTGTCGCCTGTCGAGCGGTCGAAAGCCAGCACGGTGCCCATATCATCGACAGGAACGATGACCGATCCATCCTTCACGCCTTGTGCCTGCAACATTTCATAAGAACCATCGGCAGTCTCAATCCGGTTTCGTACGCAGAACCGCTCACTGCCTTGCTGCGGAATATGTCCCCCCTGCCCACATGCGGCATAGTTCGCAATGCGGCTGCTGTGGATCAAAGCTACATCGTCAAAGCGCAGGGATGACAGCATGGCGTCAATTCCGGCCAATACCTCATCGCGGCGCTCGGTCGGACCGGTGATGCGGATTTTCGCGAGCCATCGTCCCGCATGCACAAAAGCGGCTGCGGTGGTGAGCGCGCCATCGGCTGCATCATCATAGACTGCGCGGATCGCTCCATTATTCTGCCCCGCAACATCCACCGCCTCATATGCGGAAAGTCGGGTTTTCGCTCCGAACCTGTCCATGATTGCCTTATCGGTCATGTACGCTGCCAGAGACGCGTCGGCATAGCTGGGCAAATAGATGTAGAGCGTGGCTTGAACTGCGCCATCCTGCGAAAGAAACTGGGCGTAATTGTCGACGCCGCTGCCGCCGCGCGACGCCTCACCGCTCTTTGCGAGGGACAGGCTGCCGGCATTCTGAGTAATGCTGATGCCTGCGGTCCCGGAACGCAGCATGCCATCAACGGCCATCCAGGCCTCCGGGACTGGAGTGGAGGCTGTGGCTTGGCCCGCCATGGGAAAAGCAGAGGCGAAGGCCGCCGATATCAACGACAAAGCATGAATCCGCACCGGCATCCTTCCTGATCCAGATCGTTTTCGTGCGATCTTGTTTCTGGCAGGCAGGATGACGAGCAATCGGGGCTGGTGCAAGTAGCCCGTCAGGATAGCAGTGAGATTTTCACAGGTTGGCAGGGCGACCAGTGGCGTCCTCTACCGCCTGCTCCTTTATCGACCCTGACGCCGGGCCATGAAAGCCAGCCGTTCGAACATCATGATATCCTGCTCATTCTTAAGCAGTGCGCCGTGAAGCGGCGGGATAGCCTTGGTCGGATCACGGTCTTGCAGCACGTCCAGCGGCATGTCCTCTGCCAGGATCAGCTTTAGCCAATCCAGTAATTCGCTGGTTGAAGGCTTTTTCTTCAGGCCTGGGACTTCACGGATTTCATAAAATATTTCCAGCGCCCGGCTGACCAATATCTTCTGAATGCCTGGAAAGTGGACATCGACGATGGCCTGCATCGTGTCCCGGTCCGGGAACTTGATATAATGGAAGAAGCAGCGACGCAGAAAGGCGTCGGGCAGTTCTTTTTCATTGTTCGACGTGATGACAACGACAGGCCGGTCCTTCGCGGCGACGGTTTCGCCCGTCTCATAGACGTGGAATGCCATGCGATCGAGTTCCTGCAACAGATCGTTGGGAAATTCGATGTCGGCCTTGTCGATCTCGTCAATCAGCAGGACTGGCAGGGTGGGGGATGTGAATGCCTCCCACAGCTTGCCCTTGCGGATATAATTGCCGATTTCGTGAACGCGAGGATCGCCCAACTGACCGTCGCGCAGGCGAGCGACGGCGTCATACTCGTACAGGCCCTGATGCGCTTTGGTGGTAGATTTGACGTTCCATTCGATCAGTGGCGCATCGAGAGCCTTGGCGATTTCCTGTGCCAACACCGTTTTGCCGGTGCCGGGTTCCCCCTTTATCAGCAAGGGGCGGCGCAGCAACACCGCAGCGTTGACCGCGACCTTCAGATCGTCGGTCGCAACATAATCTTCAGTACCTTCAAACCGCATCGCTTCGTCCGCTTATCCTGTTCGTCACCGACCTAGGGAAAGCGGCACGCGCCCGCAATGCGTTTGTCTAGGCCGTTGCGCTACGCTGTCACCGCTTGTGGCGGCGTATCTCCGCCCGTGCCTTCAACAGGTCCCATAGGCCACGCTGTTGAGTCAGCAGCTGCCGGGCGCCGAACTGGATTGCCCGGTCGGTTGCGCTATCGCCGCCAATGGTGCGCGCAAGGGCAATAGTCTCTGCCCGGTCAGGCAGTTCGCAGGCATAGGGTTCCAGCCCCACGCGGATCGCCGCTACGTCCAACCCGTGACGAACCGCGCGCCAGTCGAGGACCAGCGCGATGGCGGCGCCCATGGCGCATCCGCGCCTGTCCGATTGGGCGAGCATGTCGAGGGCGTGGCGCTGTTGACTGACGACCGTTTCGCAATCGCTTTGCCCGGCAGTGCTGGGGGCGGGACCGGTCGCAACGGTGACCTGGGTCATATAGGTGCGTTCCCGCGCGAACGCTTCTGCCGCCTGGGCAAGCCATGCCTGGCCCGCACTGTCCGCTGACCGATTCGCGGCGTGATCGATGACGCCCGGATGGCGGCCGTGCAGCAGGCAGAGATAATGCGCCGCGTCCGCCAGGTCGGCCAGCGTCAGTACGGCGTTGCGGTCAATGCCTGCGCGGATGTTATCTGCATGGGCGTGGCTCGCTGTCCCGTCTGCTGTGACCAGCGCTTCCATGACTTGGGAGATATCGCCCGCGGGAACGCGCGCTGCTGTTTGGCTCATGATCAATTCCTGTGCGGCGCGACCCTTTGCCGCCGAAACAGAAGAATAGGAAATCGGGGTAAAAGAGCGGTTTACGCGACAAAAAAAGAGCGGCCCTAAAGCCGCCCTTTCGGATCATTCTGCCGCTTGCCAGCCACTATTGGTCGAGGAAGCTGCGCATCTTGCGGCTGCGGCTGGGGTGCTTCAACTTGCGCAGCGCCTTCGCTTCGATCTGGCGGATACGTTCGCGCGTCACGCTGAACTGCTGGCCCACTTCCTCCAATGTATGGTCGGTGTTCATACCGATGCCAAAGCGCATGCGTAGCACGCGTTCTTCACGCGGGGTGAGTGAAGCCAGGACGCGAGTGACGGTTTCCTTCAAATTGGCCTGTATTGCCGCATCCACCGGGATGATCGCATTCTTGTCCTCAATGAAATCACCCAGGTGCGAATCTTCTTCGTCGCCGATCGGCGTTTCGAGCGAAATCGGCTCCTTGGCGATCTTCATCACCTTGCGCACCTTCTCCAGCGGCATGGATAGGCGCTCGGCCATTTCCTCTGGAGTCGGCTCACGGCCCTGTTCGTGCAGGAATTGGCGGCTGGTGCGCACCAGCTTGTTGATCGTTTCGATCATATGGACCGGAATACGAATGGTGCGCGCCTGATCCGCGATCGAACGGGTGATCGCTTGCCGAATCCACCAGGTCGCATAGGTGCTGAACTTGTAGCCGCGGCGATACTCGAATTTATCGACTGCCTTCATCAGGCCGATATTGCCTTCCTGAATAAGATCAAGGAATTGCAGGCCGCGGTTCGTATATTTTTTAGCGATAGAGATGACGAGGCGAAGATTTGCCTCCACCATTTCCTTCTTCGCGATCCGCGCCTCACGCTCGCCCTTCTGGACCATGTTCACGATACGGCGGAATTCAGATAGCGACATGCCGGTCGCCTGGGCGATCTCACTCACCTCATTACGGATGCGTTCGACGGCACGGCTTTCGGCCGCCGCGAAGGCCGCCCACTTCTTGTCGATACCGGCCGCTCGGTCCATCCAGCCATCGTCCAGCTCATGGTTCACATAGCGGTCAAGGAAATCCTTGCGGCTGACCTTGTGGCGCTCGGCCAGGCGCAGCATCTGCCCGCCCAGCGCGGTCAGGCGGCGGTTATAGGCATAAAGCTGATCGACGAGATATTCGATCTTCTGCTGATGAAACTGGACGCTTTCCACCTCTGCGGTCAGCTTTTCACGCAGTTCCTGATACTCGTCCTCGCTCTTCTGGCTCAGGCTCTCGCCGGTTCCCATCGCGGCCATGCGCGATTCCTGAACCTTTGAAAACGCTCGAAAAATCTCGGTGATGGTCGCGAACTTCTCCAGCGCCATCGGCTTGAGCGTCTCTTCCATCTGGGCGAGTGAGAGGGTGTTGTCCTCCTCTTCTTCCTCTTCCACACGGCGCGCGCGGCGTTCGGTCAGGCCATCCTCGTCCTCATCGGAATCGGCGGCTTCCTCTTCCGGCTCTTCTTCTTCCTTGAAGCTGGGTCCAGCGGTCTTTTCGCTGATCTCGCCATCATCATCCTCAGCGCCTTCCTCCAGATTTTCGGGGGCAGGGTCCTTGGATAGCATCGCGTCGAGATCCAGTATCTCGCGCAGCTGCATTTCACCATTATTGAGGGCGGTCGACCATTCAATGATCGCATTAAATGTCGTCGGGCTTTCGCACAGGCCCAGAATCATCGTGTCGCGACCGGCCTCGATCCGCTTGGCAATAGCGATTTCACCTTCGCGACTGAGCAGCTCGACCGCGCCCATTTCGCGCAGATACATCCGTACGGGATCGTCCGTCCGGTCTACGGTTTCTTTCTTCTTTTCGGTGACAAGCTTGGGCGCGCCGTCATCGTCGCTCGAATCATCCTCGGCGTCTTCAGCATCCTCGCGCTCGCGCTGCTCTTCGCTGTCCTCGCTGGCTTCTTCATTCTCGACGATATTCACGCCCATTTCATTGAGCGCGGCCATGATGTCTTCAATCTGTTCGGAGGACATCTGGTCCTGCGGCAGGGCATCGTTCAGCTCGTCATAGGTGATGTAGCCACGCTTTTTGGCGCGAGCGATCAGCTTTTTGACTGACGCCTCATTCAGATCAAGCAGCGGCGCATCGCCGCTATCCATATCCTCGCCCGCACCCTTGCCTGTTGCCTTGCTCGCCATTTATTCGCCTTAGCTCTCGTCACCCCGCACGGCGGGGCAAATCATCAGATAATATCTTCGGACTGCGCCAGTTCCGCCAAGCGCTGGTCATGATCCAACTTCATTCGGTGGACACGCTGCTGCTCGGCGAAGCTCTCCTCGTTGAGGTCTTCCCTTGCTCGTCTGGTAGCTTCCGCCAGCGCCGCCTCCAACTCCGGTCCCTGTGCCATCACCCGCATAGCCTCTTCCAGATCGCGCTGAACGCGACCCGAATCGGCCTTCGTCCTGTGGGAGGTGAATGTGAACGTGTCGGCCCGGAGCATTCCCTTCGCCATATTATACACTTCACCTTGGCCCAATATGGTAAGGAGGCCATCGGTTTCAACTGTTTCTTGCGAGAAGGACGCAGTGATCATCGCGCGCGTCAGTGCGTTCAGCAGCGGATCACCGATATGGAGCGCGGCCAACAGTTCCCGATGCACCGCAATTTGATCGGGATGGCGGAGGAGACTGGCGAGGACCGCGCGCAGCAGACGTTGCTCCATCCCGCTGACGCCGATCGCTCGCGCCTCGCTGCCTGCAGGGGGCAGGGGAGCCTTCCAGTTGCCGCGCCGATCCTTTTGCCAGCCTGGGCGCGATCCGCTTCCGCGCGCGCCCCGCGGGCCGCCGGATGTGGTCCGCGCGAAGAACAGTGCATCATATCGCTGCCGAAACACCTGGACGTAATGTGCGCGAACATCGGGATGAGCGATGGTGTCGGTTATCGCAGACAGCCGCTGCTTCAGAGCGGCCCGTTGTTCCGGCGTGTCCAGCGGAACGGCGTTTTGTTCATGAGTCCACAGCCGATCGACCAGCGATTCGGCCGAGGCGAGCACGGCTTCCATGGCCGCCGATCCTTCCGCCCGGACCAGATCGTCCGGGTCCTTCCCGGCGGGCAGGGTTGCAAAGGCCAGGCTCATGCCGGGGCGCAGCAGCGGCAGGGCGCGGGTAGCAGCGCGCATAGCTGCCTTCTGCCCGGCGGCATCACCATCGAAGCAGAGGATAGGCACATCGACCATCTTCCACAGCCGCTCGATCTGATGCTCCGTCAGCGCCGTGCCCAGCGGCGCCACCGCCTCGCCAAAGCCCGCCTGCGCGAGCGCGATCACGTCCATATAGCCTTCGACCACGATCACCCGCCCGCTCTGGCGGCTGGCAGGGGAGGCGCGATCGATATTGTAAAGCGTCCGCCCCTTGTCGAAGAGCGGCGTGTCTGGCGAGTTCAGATATTTAGGCTCGCCAGTCCCAAGTATCCGTCCGCCAAAAGCGATCACCCGCCCGCGAATGTCCCGGATCGGCAGCATCAGCCGCCCCCGGAAGCGGTCGTAAGAATCGCGCTCGCCATCCGGGTCGATCAGCAACCCCGCCTCGATCAGCATCGGATCGCCAAACTCGCTCAGCGCGCCCTTGAGCTTCCCCTTCGAATCCGCCGAGAAACCAAAACCAAAAGCCCGCCGCGTCGCCTCACTGACCCCACGCCGGACAAGATAATCCCGCGCCTCCGCACCCTCGATCCCGCCAAGCTGCGCCTCGAACAAAGCCTGCGCCGCCGCCATGACGTCATGCAGTCCCTTCGCCTGCTCGGCCCGCTTCGCCGCACGCGGATCGGGCGCGGGCACATCCATGCCCGCCGCCGCAGCCAGTTCCTTCACCGCCTCCATGAAGGGCAGGCCGCGCTGGTCCGTCATCCACCGGATCGCGTCCCCATGCGCCCCACAGCCAAAGCAGTGGTAGAAGCCCTTTTCATCATTGATGGTGAAGCTCGGCGTCTTCTCATTATGGAAAGGACAGCACGCCTTATACTCGCGCCCAGCCTTCTGCACCTTCACCGTCCGCCCGATCAGCGTAGACAGCGAAGTCCGCATGCGCAGTTCATCAAGAAAGGCGGGGGAGAGGCTCATAGCCTCTTCTTGTCAGCTAAGCGCAGCCTTAACCAGCCCACTGGCCTTGCTCATATCGATCACCGACCCATGCCGATCCTTCAGCACGGCCATGACCTTGCCCATATCCTTGACGCTGCTCGCGCCAACTTCCGCCTTGATGCCTTCGATCGCGGCGCGCGTTTCATCCTCGCTCAGCTGCTGGGGCAGGAAGCTTTCGATCACGCCCAGCTCGGCCTGTTCCTTCGCGGCCAGCTCGTCGCGCCCGCCGCTCTTGAACATCTCGATCGATTCGCGCCGCTGCTTCACCATTTTCTGGAGCACTTCGACAACGACCGTATCGTCATCCGGCACGTTCGACGCCGTACGCAGTTCGATATCCCGATCCTTCAGCTTCGCCATGATCAAACGCACAGCGGCCAGGCGTTCCTTGTCCCCCGCCTTCATGGCTTCGACCTGGGCGCTCTTAACCTGCTCGCGAATCATGGCGATACGAATCCTGTTCTGCCGGAAAAGACCAGATATAACGCCAAAAGAGATTTTTTACAGTGGTTGACCGCGGGGCCTCACAGGCATAGGTGACCGGCCGTTTAACCCGCTGCAGACGGGTTCCCGCTAAAAGCATAAAGGACGCTACGACCATGGCTGATGCCAAGACCCTCACCGTGCCCAAAGGAGCGACAGGGGTATTGGTTTTCGCCGACGGATCCGCCGTCTTTGGCCGCGGCTTCGGCGCTGTAGGCGATGCAGTGGGCGAACTCTGCTTCAACACCGCCATGACCGGCTATCAGGAAGTGATGACCGACCCCAGCTATGCCGGGCAGATCGTCACCTTCACCTTCCCGCATATCGGCAATGTCGGCACGAACCTGGACGACGTCGAAGCGGACAACCCCTTCGCATTGGGCTGCGTCGTGCGGCAGGACGTGACGGAGCCCAGCAACTTCCGTAACGTCGAACCCTTCGACCAGTGGATGAAGGAAAACGGCCGCATCGGCCTTTCCGGCGTGGACACCCGCGCGCTCACCCGCAGGATCCGCCTGAGGGGCGCGCCCAACGTCGTCATCGCCCATAATCCGGAAGGCAATTTCGACCTCGCCGCCTTAGCGGACAAGGCCGCCAGCTGGCCCGGCCTTGAAGGCATGGACCTCGCCATCGAAGTCACGGGGAAGGAAAGCCGCCTCTGGAAGGATGGCGTGTGGAAGCTCGGCTTCGGCTACGGCAAGGATGAGGCCGCTGATGAACGTCCGCATGTCGTCGCCATTGACTATGGCGCGAAGAACAACATCTTCCGCAACCTGGTAAAGGCGGGCGCTCGCGTCACCGTGCTTCCCGCCACCGCCACTTACGAGCAGGTGATGGAGCAAAAGCCCGATGGCGTGTTCCTCTCCAACGGCCCCGGCGATCCGGCCGCGACTGGCGAATATGCCGTGCCCGTCATCAAAAAAGTGCTGGAAGCTGACAAGCCCGTCTTCGGCATCTGCCTCGGCCACCAAATGCTGGCGCTCGCCGCCGGTGCCAAGACCATCAAGATGCACCAGGGGCATCGCGGCGCGAACCACCCGGTCAAGCGTCTGTCCGACGGGCTGGTCGAGATCACCTCGATGAACCACGGCTTTGCAGTCGACAGCGACACACTGCCCGCCAATGTGAAGCCGACCCATGTGTCGCTCTTCGACGGCAGCAACTGCGGCATCGAACTGACGGACAAAAAGGCTTTCTCGGTACAGTATCACCCCGAAGCCTCGCCCGGCCCGCAGGACAGTTTCTACCTGTTCCAGCGCTTCGTTGAGGGGCTTAAGTGAGCCAAAACCTCCCCCCGGTTGACGAAGCCCGCCTCGCGGCAGAGTGGGAGGCGGACAAGGAAGTCCTCGCCAACCTCGCTGCCAATGGCGACGTGGCGCGTTTGTCGCGCCCGGTCGATGTCAGCTTCAAGGGCAGCGAAAAGGATTTCGAGCGCGTTCTCGCCATCGCCAGCCAGTTCGGCTTCGTCGAACTCGACCGTGAAGAGGATGAAGATGGCGACCTGTTCCTATTCCTCGAATGCGAGCAACCGGTCGATGAACAGTCGATCCGCGCCCTGACGAAGAAGTGCCTCCAGATCGAAATCCTCTGCGGCGTCGAATATGACGGCTGGGGTTGCGAGGCTCGGACGGGGGGCGTGCATTGATGGCCAGAAATGAATACGTTGAGGGGGAGTACGCTGATGAAGGCTACTTTCTCGACCCACAAGATGGCGCAACCGCAGTTGGACAGGCGATCACTGCAAATAGCTCAGCATGGACAGGTCTTACACGAACCATTGTTGATGCTCGAAATGCCGCCGTTATAAGCAAATTGATTACTAAGGCGCTGGACGAGTTACCCGGTGAGGAACGCGGCAATGTCGAGGTCATGCAGGCCGCTGCATATCTAAAAGCTGCTCAGGAACTGGTCAACGCACCTGAACCACCGTCAGAGTTGATCTGGCAACTCATCAGCAGGGCTGCTGATGTCGTCGGCCTTATCGGCCTATTCTACACGATTTTTTCGCAGGCTACCCACTAATGCCCAAACGCACCGACATCTCCTCCATCCTCATCATCGGCGCTGGCCCGATCATCATCGGCCAGGCTTGCGAGTTCGACTATTCGGGCACGCAGGCGGTGAAGGCGCTCAAGGAAGAGGGCTATCGCATCATCCTGGTGAATTCCAACCCGGCCACCATCATGACCGACCCGGAATTTGCCGACGCCACCTATGTCGAGCCGATCACGCCCGAAATCGTGGCGAAGATCATCGAGAAGGAACGCCCCGACGCGGTGCTGCCGACCATGGGCGGCCAGACGGCGCTCAACACCGCGCTCGCGCTCTTCAACGACGGCACGCTGGAAAAGTTCGGCGTTCAGATGATCGGCGCCGACGCAGAGGCCATCGACAAGGCGGAGGACCGGATCAAGTTCCGCGACGCCATGGACAAGATCGGGCTGGAATCCGCTCGCTCGCGCATCGCCCACACGATGGAAGAGGCGTTGGAGGCTCTGGAATTCACCGGCCTTCCCTCGATCATCCGCCCCAGCTTCACCATGGGCGGCACCGGCGGCGGCATCGCCTATAATCGCGAAGAGTTCGTCAATATCGTGCGCGGCGGTCTCGACGCTTCCCCCACGACCGAGGTCCTGATCGAGGAATCGCTGCTCGGCTGGAAAGAATATGAGATGGAAGTCGTGCGCGACCGCAACGACAACGCCATCATCATCTGCTCGATCGAAAATGTCGATCCGATGGGCGTCCACACCGGCGACTCCATCACTGTCGCGCCCGCGCTGACGCTGACGGACAAGGAATATCAGATCATGCGCAACGCGAGCATCGCGGTGCTGCGTGAAATTGGCGTGGAAACAGGCGGTTCGAACGTACAGTTCGCAGTCAATCCGAAGGACGGTCGCCTGATCGTCATCGAGATGAACCCGCGTGTCTCCCGCTCTTCGGCGTTAGCGTCGAAAGCGACTGGCTTCCCGATCGCCAAGGTCGCGGCGAAGCTCGCCGTCGGCTACACGCTGGACGAGATCGAGAATGACATCACCGGCGCGACCCCGGCCTCGTTCGAACCCACCATCGACTATGTCGTGACCAAGATCCCGCGCTTCGCCTTCGAAAAGTTCAAGGGCAGCGAGCCGCTGCTCGGCACCGCGATGAAGTCGGTGGGTGAGGTGATGGCGATCGGCCGCAACATCCATGAATCGATGCAGAAGGCGCTGCGCGGCCTCGAAACCGGCCTCTGCGGCTTCGATGAGGTCCAGCATCTGGTCGGCGCGCCCAAGGACGACATCGTCGCGGCGCTTGCCTCACCGACGCCTGACCGTCTGCTCGTCGCCGCGCAAGCCCTGCGCGAAGAGCTAACCGTCGCCGAAATCCACAACATCGCCAAGTTCGATCCGTGGTTCCTGGAGCGGATCAAGGAAGTCATCGACGCGGAAGCCGAAGTGCTGGCGAATGGCCTGCCGCAGGACGCAGACGGCATGCGCCGCCTGAAGGCGATGGGCTTCTCCGACCAGCGCCTCGCCCATCTGGCGCTCAAGTCCGCCAATCTGCGCGGCATGGAACGCGGAATCGCACGCGGTTCGGGCCTGATCCACGAAGCGGTCAAGGCGATGACCGGCGGCGTCACCGAAGCGGAAGTACGCAGCCTGCGCCACAAGCTTGGCGTGCGTCCGGTCTTCAAGCGCATCGACACCTGCGCCGCAGAGTTCGAGGCGAAGACGCCCTACATGTATTCGACCTACGAAGCGCCGCTCTTCGGCGAGGCGGAGAATGAGGCGCAGCCCAGCGACCGCAAGAAGGTCGTGATCCTGGGCGGCGGTCCCAACCGGATCGGGCAGGGGATCGAGTTCGACTATTGCTGCGTCCACGCCTGCTTCGCGCTGTCGGACGCGGGCTATGAGACGATCATGATCAACTGCAACCCGGAAACGGTTTCGACCGATTATGATACCTCCGATCGCCTCTATTTCGAGCCGCTGACTGCCGAGGACGTTCTGGAAATCCTGAGCGTTGAAATGTCGAACGGCACCCTTGCGGGCGTTATCGTCCAGTTCGGCGGCCAGACCCCGCTCAAGCTCGCGCAGGCTCTGGAAGATGCGGGCGTTCCCATCCTCGGCACCTCGCCCGATGCGATCGACCTTGCAGAAGACCGCGAGCGTTTCGCGGCCCTCATCGATAAGCTCAAGCTCAAGCAGCCCGCCAACGGCATCGCCCGCAGCCGCGAGGAAGCGATCGCGGTCGCCAACCGTATCGGCTACCCGGTTCTGATGCGCCCGTCCTACGTCCTTGGAGGCCGCGCCATGGAGATTGTCGACGGCCAGGCCCAGCTGGAGGAATATATCGCCACCGCCGTCCAGGTGTCCGGCGACTCTCCGGTGCTGATCGACCAATATCTGCGCGACGCGACCGAAGTGGACGTCGACGCGCTCTGTGACGGCGACGATGTGGTCGTGGCAGGTGTGCTCCAGCATATCGAAGAAGCGGGCGTCCATTCCGGGGACAGCGCCTGCTCGCTGCCGCCCTATAGCCTATCGGACGAAGTGATCGCGGAGATCGAACGTCAGACGGAAGTTCTGGCTCGTGCCCTGTCGGTGCGCGGCCTTATGAACATCCAGTTCGCCGTCAAGGACGGGGTCGTTTATCTAATTGAGGTTAACCCCCGTGCCAGCCGCACCGTCCCCTTCGTCGCCAAGGCCATCGGCACGCCCATCGCCAAGATCGCGTCGCGCGTCATGGCGGGTGAAAAGATCAAGGATCTGCCGAAGATCGATCGCCACGCGATCTCGCATGTTGCAGTCAAGGAAGCTGTATTCCCCTTCGGCCGCTTCCCCGGCGTCGATCCCGTTCTCTCACCGGAAATGAAAAGTACCGGCGAAGTCATGGGTATCGATAGTAATTTTGCGACCGCCTTTGCCAAAGCACAGATCGGCGCAGGTACAATATTGCCGACCAGCGGTACGGTGTTCGTGTCGGTCAAGGACAGCGACAAATCGGTGGTTCTCCCAGCAGTGCATAAGCTGGCGGGGCTGGGCTTCATCATCGCCGCTACCGGGGGCACGGCTCGATATCTGGAAGAGCAGGGCATATCCGTTCAATCGGTGAACAAGGTGGCGGAAGGTCGTCCGCACATCGTGGATAAAATTACTGATGGGGACATCGATCTAATTTTCAACACCACCGAAGGCTGGCAGTCGTTGAAGGACAGCAAAGCGATTCGCACCAGCGCGCTTCGGGCGAAGGTTGCGAGTTTCACCACGGCGGCCGCCAGCGTTGCGGCAGCGGACGCGATAGAAGCATTGCTTGGCCATGCACTTGAAGTGCGGTCCCTCCAGTCCTATTATCCTAGGCCGCAAGCCTGACCCCCTGCATTAGGAACCATGCTGCGGGCGGCCTCGACCAAAGAGGCTGCCAAAGGGAAGTTTTGACAAAGGATCTTCGATAATGGCGACCGTCGAAAAGATGCCGATGCTGCAGACGGGCTATGACAAGCTGACCGCGCAGCTTCGCGAACTCAAGGCCGAGCGGCCTTTGATTGTGGACGCTATCGAAGAAGCGCGCGCCCATGGCGACCTGTCGGAAAATGCCGAATATCATGCGGCAAAGGAACGGCAGGGTCAGGTGGAAGCGACCATCGGCGACCTGGAAGACAAGCTGTCGCGCGCGCAGATCATCGATCCTACGTCGCTGTCAGGTGACAAGGTCGTCTTTGGCGCGACGGTCACTTTGCAGGATGAGGACGAAAAGCCCGTCCGTTATCAGATTGTTGGCCAGGCAGAAGCTGACGCGAAGCTGGGCATGATCAGCTACAACAGTCCGCTGGGACGGGCGCTTATCGGCCGTCAGGTCGGCGAAGAGGTTGAAGTCTCTGTACCGTCGGGTGACAAATTCTACGTCGTCGACAAAATAGAATTCATCTGAACGAGGTGCAGCTGCCCGCAGGCCGAATGACTAGTTCGATCGCGGCGATCACCTTTGCCGCGTTCCTGATTCTGTTGCTGTCGGGGCAGACCGACAATGCGGCAGTTCTGGGTGGGTTCATAGCTGCGCGGTTCGGGGATCCAGGCTTGTTCGCAGGCGTGGCGGCTGTGCCAGCATGGCTGACACCGCTTAGTTGTGCACTGATCCATGCGGGTTGGCTGCATATCGGCTTCAATCTGCTGATGCTGATCTTTTGCGGCCGACAGGTCGAACAGGTGCTTCAGAAGGGTGCTTTTCTGACCCTTTACATCGCGGGTGCCTACGGCGCAGCAGCGTTGCAGTGGGCGATGCAGCCGGATGCGCTTAACCCAATGATAGGGGCCAGCGGCGCTATCTCGGCCGTGATCGCGACATATGCACTGCTCTTCAGCCAGCAATCGGTGCGCAGCATCGGGCCTTTTTCGGCAAACCTCCTCCGCATTCTGTGGTTGGCTGCAGGATGGATAGTGATCCAACTGATGATCGGCGTGGCGACCGCAGGCGGCATCGGAGATCTGGGACAGATCGCGGTGGCGGCGCATATCGGGGGCTTTTTGGTTGGTCTGCTGCTTACGCGCCCGTTGCTCTGGTGGCGCTTTCGCAAAAGACCTCAGTCGCTGATCTGACGCCGCCGCCGCGGCATTATTGGGTCTGGGGTAGGTCAGGTTCCAGCAGGCGGTGCAGGTGCACGATGACATAGCGCATTTCGGCGTCGTCAACCGTGCGCTGTGCCGCCCCGCGCCAGGCGTTTTCCGCCGACGCAAAGTCAGGGAAAATCCCTACGACGTCGATCGAGTCCAGATCTTCAAATTCCAGCGTTTGAGGGTCTTTGACGCGACCGCCCATGACCAGGTGGAGCTTGCTCATATATTTTATAATCTCCCTCGGAAGGAACGGGCAGCCTTAGCAGTGAGGCCGCCCGTGTCCAAGCGGAAGGAGCGACAGTATCAGTGTTTGGGCAGCCTGGCCTTGAGCGTTTCGCTGACCGTATCGATCTTGCTGGCGACAAGAGTGACGAGGTTGTCGGCCAAGCGCGACGCTGTACCGCTGATGTCAGCGGAAGCAGCGGTGTCCCGCGCAGACGCAGCAGCATGACTGGCCCCTTCGCGAGCTTGGTGGAACGCATCGCTCGCGCTGGATTTAACGCTCACTGCTCCCTCTGCGGCGGCGTTACGCGCGGCCAGGGCGGCTTCCACCACTCGGCTGCCTGCCGTCGTGGCAATGGCGGGCAGGGCCTTGAGCGCAGCGCGGCTTTTTGGGAACATCCACGCGATCATCGCACCTGCCGCGACGGCGCCAGCCACTGCGACTATCGGATGCTCTTGCACGATTTCATTCGCGCGCGTCGCGACTCGTTGGGTGCGTGCGCGCGCGTCGCTATAGACATCTTCGGCACGTTCACGGCCGTTTTGAATGAGGTCGCTGGCGCTGTCGCGTGCCTTGCCCGTGGTATCGCGCAACTTTTCCGTCGTAGTTTCTGCAATATCGTTTGCAGCGTCGCGTACGCGAGTGATCTGGGCGCGAATGTCAGCCATCGTCTTTCTCCGATTGATCCGGGGTGCGGTTGGTAGCTCGAACGTATATACGCCGGAAAAGTGCCGAAAGCGGGCGGCGGAACAAATAGATGCCTAACGCCCCGGCAGCCGCAACTGTGGCGACTGGGCGCTCACTAACTTGTGCCAAGGCTGTTGAACTCACCTTGTGAAACCGGTCGGCCACCTTTTGCTGAACATCCCGCTTCAACCGGGCAGGCGACAGCCGGGCCTTTACCGTCGTGGCGCTAGACCGAAACGCCGCCTTTTTCGATTCTGCCTCGATATTTGCCCTTTTATATTGTTCTTCCGGCGTCATGACTGGACCGCCTTCTTCATGCGGGCGATGCGCGTCTTTGCCAACAGCAACAACAGTAAAGCCACAAGCAGGGATGACCCGAATATAATGATGGTCGCCCATCCCGCACCGACATGAGGTTGGAGCGTGATGATAAGTCCCACAAGAAAAGCGATCAGTCCTGATATCGCGATCAGAAAGCCCGCCGCGCCAAAAATGACGGCATCCTTGACACCCGACCCGACAATGCCCGCGCGCAGCTTCTGTCGCTCGATCTCCGCATCGGCATAGGCGCGTCCGTCGGAATACAGCCGGGCGAATGCCGCACGAACGGTGTCCTGATCTTCCTCCGTTTCCGGATTCGCCGCAAGAGTTGGCTGTTTACTCAAACGCCCCTCCACCCCAGGCCGGGGTCTTGTTTAATGAAATGAAAATCGCGCTACGCCTCGTCATCGGATCCCTTGGCCAGGCGCATGAGTACGAAGCCAACGACAGCCGCCGCTCCGATGGCGACCGCGGGACTCTTGCGTACGAAATCGCGTGCTTCAGTCATCAACTGATCGACATCCTTGCTGTCCAGTTTGTCCGCAGCGCCGGCCACCGACTCGGCGGCCTGCCGAGCATAGTCGCCATATTGGGGGCCCAGTTTCGCATCGACTGTTCCGGCCGTATCGGAAATCAGCTTGGCCAGGCTCTGCATCGCTGATCCGGTCCGATCCTTGGCCGCGCCAGCAGCCGACATGGCCGTCTTTGATGCCTGTTCCTTTAACGGATCGATATGTGTTCTCCAGTCGACGGCGTTCAACTTTTCGGTGGCGGTCTTGACCACCTTTTCTGCCTGCGCCTTGACCGGCTCAATCTGTGATGTCCAGCTTGCAGCGGCCTTGTCCACCGGGGCGACAGGCGCACTTGCCGTGGCGGCGGTCTTCAAAGGTGCGGCAGGTGCTGCTCCAGCGCTCTTCCTCGGCTTCGGATTGGGCGCTTTTTTTGCGCGCTTTGCGGGCGGGGTGTCCGGTGTATCGACCATCGTCCTATGTCTCCTCAGATATGGTGGGGTCGCGATGCGGCCGGATGGGTATCCGTCCTAATGCTTTGCGGCGCGCCACAGTTCCGTTGCCGTTACAATTTTGAACATCGGCATTTTTCGAGTCCTTGCAAGCCCCTGCATTGCCATTCCCAAAGCTGCTGTCTAAGCGATGCGCAAAGCAGGCCCAATGCAGTATTTCAGGGAGCGACCATGACCGCTATTCTCGATATCCACGCTCGGCAAATCCTAGACAGCCGGGGCAATCCCACTGTCGAAGTCGATGTCATGCTGGAGGACGGCAGCTTCGGTCGCGCGGCGGTGCCATCGGGTGCTTCGACCGGCGCCTATGAAGCGGTCGAAAAGCGCGACGGGGACGCCACCAAATATCTGGGCAAGGGTGTGCTCGCTGCCGTGGCGGCAGTAAATGACGAAATTGCCGAACAGCTCATCGGTTTCGACGCGGAAGATCAGGCTGAAGTCGATGCGGCGATGATCTCACTGGACGGGACCGAGAATAAGGCGCGGCTCGGCGCCAATGCCATCCTGGGCGTCAGCCTGGCCACGGCGAAGGCTGCGGCGGACGCGCGCGGCCTGCCGCTCTATCGCTATGTCGGCGGCGTTTCCGCCCATGTGTTGCCGGTGCCGATGATGAATATCATCAACGGTGGTGAGCATGCCGACAATCCAATCGATTTCCAGGAATTCATGATCATGCCGGTGGGCGCGGAAAGCCTGGCCGATGCCGTGCGCGTGGGGGCCGAGATATTCCACACGCTTAAAAAAGGCCTGCATGACAAGGGGCTGGCGACGGCGGTGGGCGACGAAGGCGGCTTTGCGCCGAACCTGTCGTCGACCACGGACGCTCTGGACTTCATCCTCGCCTCCATTGAAAAGGCGGGTTACAAGCCGGGTGACGACGTGATGCTGGCGCTGGATTGCGCATCCACGGAATTCTTCAAGAACGGAAAATATGAGATGGTGGGCGAGGGCAAGAGCCTGACCTCTGCAGAGATGGCCGATTACCTTGCTGATCTGGTGGCCCGTTATCCGATCAAGTCGATCGAAGACGGCATGGGCGAGGATGATTTTGAAGGCTGGAAGATCCTGACTGACAAGATCGGCGATAAATGCCAGTTGGTGGGCGACGACCTGTTCGTCACCAACCCCAAGCGTCTGGGCATGGGCATCGACAAGGGGCTGGCCAATTCGCTGCTAGTGAAGGTGAATCAGATTGGTTCATTGACCGAAACGCTGGCAGCGGTGGATATGGCGCACCGCGCGCGCTACACCGCCGTCATGTCCCACCGTTCCGGCGAGACCGAGGATGCGACCATTGCAGACCTGGCCGTTGCCACCAATTGTGGGCAGATCAAGACTGGCTCGCTGGCTCGTTCCGACCGGCTCGCCAAATATAATCAATTGATCCGGATCGAAGAGGAACTGGGGGACGTCGCCGTTTATGCGGGGCGTTCCATCTTCCGCTGATATTCTTTCAAGGACCGGCCGTCGGGGAACAGAATTCCCTTGCGGCCAGCGTTCAGCTGTGATTCAACTTACCTATGGCGCACATTGCTAAGCTTCGCATATTGTTATGGTCTGCTCTTGGGCCAGCAATTGCGGTGCTTCTTCTTCTGTTCTTCGCGGGATATGTCGTGCTGGGGTCAAACGGGATTCTGGCGTGGGGTGATTACACGCGGCAACTGCACCATGCCAAGGTGGAGTTGGCACAGGTCGCGGCGCATCGCACTGAACTGAAAAACCGCGTCGACCTGCTCAATCCGCGCCGGGTCGATCCGGACCTCAGCGATGAGCTGATCAGGCGCCAACTGGGCGTCATCCATAATGACGAAGTGGTCGTTCCGCTGAACTGACCGGAAGGCGGTCCGCGCCGCTATTCGCAGTCCTCAAACGTTGCATTTGGCGGACTTGTGCCGCTATACCGGCGTTCCTTCCATCCATGTCCACGCAAAAGGATAAGAGCCTTGGCGAAACCAACGACGCCGCGTCCATCGCGCGCTAAAGCAAAGGGGGCAAACCCTGCTAGCGCCGACCATAACCGGCCTCGCCCTGACACACCGTCCGTATACAAGGCATCCAAGGAAGAACTGATGGAGTTCTACCGACAGATGGTCCTCATCCGCCGGTTTGAGGAAAAAGCGGGTCAACTCTACGGCTTGGGCCTGATCGGTGGATTTTGTCACCTTTATATCGGCCAGGAAGCCGTCGCGGTCGGCATTCAATCCGCCCTTCAGCCAGGCAAGGACAGCGTGATCACCGGCTATCGCGACCATGGGCACATGCTGGCTTATGGCATCGATCCCAAAGTCATCATGGCCGAACTGACCGGGCGCGAAGCTGGCATTTCAAGGGGCAAGGGCGGTTCGATGCACATGTTCAGCGTCGAACATAGATTTTTCGGCGGCCATGGCATCGTCGGTGCGCAGGTATCATTGGGCGCGGGGCTTGGCTTTGCGCATAAATATAATGATGACGGTGGCGTGTGCGTCGCTTATTTCGGTGACGGGGCTGCTAACCAGGGCCAGGTCTATGAGAGCTTCAACATGGCCGAGCTATGGAAGCTGCCGATCATCTTCGTGATCGAAAACAACCAATATGCCATGGGCACCAGCGTCAACCGGTCATCGGCCGAAGATCAGCTTTATCGCCGAGGCGAAAGCTTCCGCATTCCGGGGCTGCAGGTCGATGGCATGGACGTGCTGGCCGTGCGCGGCGCGACTGAGGAAGCGCTGAAATGGGTGCAGGGGGGCAACGGGCCGATCCTTCTGGAAATGAAAACATACCGCTATCGGGGCCACTCCATGTCGGACCCTGCCAAATACCGGTCGCGTGAGGAAGTGCAGGCGATGCGCGAGAAATCCGATCCGATCGAAGGCGCGAAGAAATATCTCACCGAAATGGGCGTTGGCGAAGACGAACTCAAGAAGGTCGATCAAGACATCCGCAAGATCGTGAGTGACTCTGCCGACTTCGCTGAAACTTCCCCTGAACCGGAAATGTCGGAACTTTATACCGACGTGCTGGTGGAGCAATATTAATGGGTATCGAAATCAAGATGCCGGCGCTGTCGCCGACTATGGAGGAAGGCACGCTTGCCAAGTGGCTCGTCAAGGAAGGCGATGAGGTCCGTTCCGGCGACATTCTGGCCGAGATTGAAACGGACAAGGCGACGATGGAATTCGAAGCCGTCGATGAGGGCAAGATCGGTTCGATTGTCGTGCCAGAGGGGTCGGAAGGCGTGAAGGTCGGAACCGTCATCGCGACCATGGCGGGTGAAGAAGGCGAGCAGCCGTCTGTTCCGGCTCCCAAGGACAGCAAGACCGAGCCTGAAAGCACGCCGAAGAAGGCGGAAAGCGGCACGTCCAAGCTGACAACCCAAGTCCGGCCAGCCGTTCAGGACGCCGACTTGCCCGAAGGCACCGAAATGGTGAAGACGACCGTTCGCGAAGCTCTGCGCGACGCGATGGCGGAAGAGATGCGCCGAGACGAGCGGGTCTTCGTAATGGGCGAAGAGGTTGCCGAATATCAAGGCGCCTATAAGGTCACGCAGGGCCTGCTGGACGAATTTGGAGCCAAGCGCGTCATCGATACGCCGATTACCGAATATGGCTTTGCCGGCGTTGGTGCGGGCGCCGCCATGGGTGGTTTGCGTCCGGTGATTGAATTCATGACGTTCAACTTCGCGATGCAGGCGATCGATCACATCATTAACTCCGCGGCCAAGACCAACTATATGTCGGGCGGTCAGATGCGTTGCCCGATCGTATTCCGTGGTCCCAATGGCGCGGCCAGCCGCGTCGGTGCCCAGCATAGCCAGAATTACGGTCCCTGGTATGCGGCGGTTCCCGGCCTGATCGTCATCGCGCCCTATGATGCAGCGGATGCCAAAGGCCTTCTCAAGGCTGCGATCCGGTCGGAAGATCCAGTCGTATTCCTGGAAAATGAGCTGGTCTACGGCCGCAGCTTCGACGTGCCCAAGCTGGATGATTATGTCCTGCCGATCGGCAAGGCGCGGATTGTGCGGCAGGGCGCGGACGTAACGCTGGTCAGCTATTCGATCGGCGTCGGCGTCGCGCTGGAAGCGGCGGAGACGCTCGCGTCCGAAGGCATCGATGCTGAAGTCATCGACCTTCGCACCTTGCGGCCGCTGGACACGGCGACGGTGCTGGAAAGCCTGAAGAAGACCAACCGCATTGTGGTGGTCGAAGAAGGCTGGCCGGTCTGTTCAATCGCGTCGGAAATCGCGGCGGTGGCGATGGAACAGGGCTTCGACGACCTCGACGCCCCGGTGCTGCGCGTGACGAACGAAGATGTCCCGCTACCCTACGCCGCCAATCTGGAAAAGGCGGCGCTGATCGACGCGGACCGAGTCGTGGCTACCGTGAAAAAGGTTTGCTATCGCGGCTGACACGCATGGGGGAGGCGCGATGGACGCCTTCCCCCATGTTGTCATCCTGCATCAAGCGCAGGCCGATTTCGTAACATTTTCGGTATTATATACGTCGGTGATATCCCGGCTGTCACGGACGTTGAATGCTGACATTTCGGTGATGTCATGGAGCGGCAACCAAATGAGCGGCATCAGCCGCTGATAGCGGTAGCGGATTTCCACGACCATGACTGCCGTTCCCGATGCGGCCTTCAATTCTGCGCCGGTTGGTCCCACTCCGGGAAAGCTGGTTCCCGTTTCACCGGTTTTTTCTGGACCATAGGCTGAGGAATAATCGACGCCGCCAAAACAACGCTGCCAGGCTATTGTCTGGCCACCGTCATCATTCTCCTGCAGGCTGGACAGGATGATCCGGCTGTTTGTGCCAAGAGCCAGACCGGGAGCCTGCAAATCCGCGCCGATGAATACATCGTTGATTTCCGCTTCGCTCACCGGCTTGTTGTTAATCGCGCTTTGGGCTCCCATACGCGAAGCGTTGTCGGCAACCATCACCGAAAGTTCGCCTATCTGCTTCACAGTCAGGGCGTAGTTGGTCAGCTCAAGGCCTGATGTCGCCATGATCAGAAGAAATGGAAGGGAAAAGGCGAATTCGGTCAACGCCAATCCGCTTTGGCATTGGTTGAGCTTATTTGTTGAGGCAATTGAATACCGCCCCATTCGGGCTAAGCCTCGCAGGAATGATCGTCCGTTCATCAACTGATCCTCAGGTGCAATGGCCGATGACGGCCTCTGCCTGTTTGTCGAAAGGCTGATTCCGCAACAGGGTGCTCGATCGCATCGTTACCTCCTGTCCCCAACCAAGCAGGGAAGCCATGGGGAACATGCGGTCGTAGCGAAGCGTAACGGTGTAGATTGTCACGTCCTTCGCGCCGCCCTGGCCCGACGTCCCGGAATCGAGATCACGGACGCCATTACCATTGGCATCATCGAAACTTTCATTTGCGTCGCAGATATTGTTGTTGTTGCCGTCGATGAATGCTTCCGCCTTTGCTTGGGCGCGCCCGTAGGATTTATAGGCCATGCGGTCGAAGCTTAACGTACCGCTGTTGACCAGCCGCTTCACGGACGTTTCCACGTTATTGTCCAACAAATCGCGGTTCGCTTGGGTGGCGGTTTCCAATGCCGATGATCGCCCCGCCGCCAGTACCTCTCCAGTCAGGATCGACTTTGCGTAGAGATAATAGCCGACGTCGAACAGGAACATCAGCAGCAGAATGAGCACAGGAGCGACGAAAGCGAACTCTACGATCGTAGCCCCCCGTGCATCGCGGAGCAGTGTCCTCGATTCTTCGGTGGTAGCTGGACCGGTCATTTTGTGACCCGCAGCTGAGCGATTTGGGAGGCGATTTCCGCGAAGGTTTCAGTCAACTGGGAGGCATTGTTTGCCTGGAAAGCACGGCCTGGGGAAGCACAGCTGGACAGCAGGCTGGTCAGCTCTGTGCCGAAGGCGATTACCCAGACGGTGATATTCTTGTTGTTTTTCGCGATGTTACATAGCTCCGTCAGACGGGCTTCGGTAATGCCGTTCTGCGTCGCGTCCGTCGGGATCGATGTCTTGGGCGTGCGGCGGCGTGCGACTGCCGACTGGCCCCAGGCGTCATAGGCGCCGATGCGAGTATCGGTCTGGCCATCCGTCATGAATATGAGGTTGCGGGCATATTTGCCGGTTGCTTCCGCCGCGCTATGTTCGGCAGCGAACAGACCTTCTCGCGACATAAGGCGCAGGCCCCACAGCATCCCGATATCATGATAGGTAAAGCCCGCCGGCTTCAGCGCAGCCAGATAGGTTGCCAGAGCGCTTGCATCGATTTCGGCCAACTTGCGCGCATAGGTCGGACACGCGCCATATTGGGTCAGATCCGAAAATGGCGTGACATAGTTGGATGTGGACTTTGTGTAAGGTTGTGTTTCGCTGAAAATCCATCCGCTCGTAGCCGTAGGCGAGGTGCTACCGCGCCCGTAAACAAGACCCGGCAGGAATGGCTTCCACTGGGTCGTCACGTCATTCTTGTCGGGTATCAAATCGACATCCATGTCGTAGCGCTTGAAGTCATTACTTTCGTCCGTCCGCCGGGTAGCACGCTCTTCGATGCAGGCGTTTGTCTGATTCCATACGACCTTGCGCGTTGTTGGCTTCCCATTGGAAATGTTGCCGACCAACGGGACGGGGTTCTTTAGTTCCCCGCCGCTCACCGTGGCATTGCCGTCGCCCGTGCCCTTGAGATCGGTAAGGGGATATTCGATCTGCCGATAACGCCAAGGGTAGTCGTAGCTATCTGCGTTTTCCTGCCCAGCATTCGGATTTTCCTTTACCCACGACCGCTGCGTTTCGATGAGATTGTTGTAATTGGTGGGGGTGATCCAGCAGACTCCGTTCGACAGGCCCGCAGAATAGGTTGTCCCATTGCGGGTGCGCGTACGGGTTCGTTCGCGAGGTACCGCCGTGTTCGAAGGCGTCCAAGCCGTATAAGTGCTTGTATCGCTCAGCGTGTTCGCAGGCGCCTTGCAGTTTTCCGATGCGCCTTGATATTTCGTTCCTGCGCCCGAAGAACCACTCACCTTCTGCCACGGGTCGCTACCTGATATAGTATCCCCTTGGATGCCTCCGTCCCTGGGGACTTTGTCGGCCTCATGAAATTCCCGGGAATCATATTTCCATTTGTCGGCCACCCAGTCGCGCTTCAGAAGCATGCCGACATTGACCGTTGAGGAATAGGGTACGAATCCATAACGGATATGGCTGCCCGCGGGCTTCACGCTTTGAAGCGTGTTGTAGAAGTCGGTGACGGCGCTGCGCAGCACTGTGATGCGGCTCTGGCTGTCGCCTGGATTGATGTCATTCATGGACAGCGTGGTGTCGAGAACGAACATGACGTCGGTATTGGGCAACTGAAGGTCGGCGGTGCATTCGACTGTGACAGTCTTGTCAGGCATGCTGAACAGCGACATCAGCGTCATGGGCACGACGGCACTCGCCACGCCGGTGACCGCGCCTGTGTTCGATGCCGTATAGTCCACCGTCGATGAATTGGTGCCATATCTGTGCGCAGGAAAGTTGATGCTGAAAAACTTTTCAGCCGTTTCCTTGCTGTTGTCGGCACCGGTGGTCGTCCAGGTGATGCCCGACATGGATCGCCGCCCGGCAAGCGCGCCAGCATCGCAGGCTTGTTGCAGCCGCGTCTTGGTCAGGTAGATCCGGCTCATTTCAACGCCGCCGCCGATCAGCGCCGCCAGAGGAAAAATCGCGGCTGCAACCATGGCGAGCGTATTGCCAGCCTGGTTGTAATAAAGCCGCATCAGGATAAACAGTCCCCGCTTGATCCGTTCGCCCATGTTCTTCCACCCTGTTGACCCCGCCTTGCCGTGGCGGGGCGTCCCATCGCCTGACAGGCGCAATCATGAGGATCGATATGCGGACAGCAGTTAAAATGGTGATAATGCCTAGAACTGAAGCAATCCCACATGGCTGATAATGATGAAGGTCCTACCGCTGTAGCATCCCTGTTGAGCGCCTATGCCGGGCGCGATGCTGCGCGGCACCGACTGCTCTGGACGCTGGACGCGCGGCTCGCTCGTCTGGTGGCCTCCACAACGGAGCCGATGATCGGGCAGATCCGGCTCGCCTGGTGGAGCGATGCGTTGACGGATGAGAGCGGCGTGAAGGGAAGGGGAGAGCCGCTGGTCGACGCCTTGCGCGAAGCGGGGATAGCGCCGCCGACGGGATTGAGCGACTGGTTGGACGGTTGGGAGTCGCTGATCGGCGAGCCTGATCTTGTTGGCTATGCTGTTGGGCGCGGCGGCGGGCTTTTCCGGTCCCTCGCAGGCGAAGATGACGTGCCGGACTGGCTGATCGATGCGGGAGCGGTCTGGGCGCTGTGGGACCTGTCAGGCCATGTGAGCGACGTCGCAACTGCCTCCCAGGCCGTGGCGATGGGCCGCGATCGGCTGTTGTCCGGGCAGCCGCACTGGCCGCGTAAGTGGCGCCCGATGCGGATCGCCTATACCTTGGCCTGTCATGACATTATGCGGGGACGACCAGCGCCGCACGGGCTGACGCTGCGCCTTTATATGCGGTTGGTCCGCACGGCTTTGATGGCGCGTTAAGGGAGAGAAGGCATTGGGGCGATTTCTGGCAGGTGCGGCGGGTTCGCTGCTGTTGGTGGCGGGGGGTCTATTCTGGTGGCAAGGGCGCGCGACGAGTGAACCTGTTTCGCAAGCTCTAGTGGCGCCACCGCCACCGCCGCCCATCGCGTCTTTGCCCGAAGGCGATCCTGGCGCTGTTGGAAAGGCCTTGCCCATGCCGGGTGAGGCCAGCCCGGAAAGTCGCGAGCAAAAGCGCTTCGCCCGCTATGACCGCAATCGCGACGGGGCGATCACGCGGATCGAGATGATGGGCAGCCGGGTAAAGGCGTTCAAGGCGCTCGACAAGGATGGCGATAATCTACTCTCATTTGAAGAGTGGGCCGTCGCCACGTCTGACAGGTTCGGCAAGGCCGATGGGAATGCCGACGGCAAGCTGACGCCCGCCGAATTCGCGACCACCGCCCCTAAGCGGAAGGCGGCGCCAAAGTGCAGATGCTAGGGTCCTTATGCCCTAACGAAGCTATAAACGATCAGGCAGGCTGAAGCGTCCCCAGCCATTCCCCCAGCGCTGCCCGCGCGCGGGATGTCATGGCTTCCTTGCGCTGCTTTTTCTTCACATCGTCCAATGGAGGGAACAGGCCGAAATTGACGTTCATCGGCTGATAATCTGCGGTCGCTTCATTACCGGTGACATGGCCCAGCAGAGCGCCGAGCGCCGTTTCTGGAGGCGGTGCGGGTAGAGGATGCCCCAACAGTTCTGCGGCGGCGAAACGCCCGGCCAGCAACCCGATGGCCGCACTCTCGACATAGCCTTCACAGCCCGTCATTTGACCGGCGAAGCGGATGTGCGGCGCGCTTTTCAGACGCAGGGTTGCGTCGAGCAGCTTGGGGCTTTGGATGAAGGTATTGCGGTGCAGCCCGCCCAGGCGCGCGAACTCAGCCTTTTCCAACCCTGGAATCGTACGGAACAGTTCCACCTGCGCGCCGTGCTTCAGCTTTGTCTGAAAGCCGACCATGTTCCATAATGTGCCGGACGCATTGTCCTGCCGCAGTTGCACCACCGCATAAGGCCAGCGTCCCGTGCGAGGGTCGTCCAGTCCCATCGGCTTCATCGGGCCGTGCCGCAATGTTTCGGGACCGCGCGACGCCATCACTTCAATCGGCATGCAGCCTTCGAAATAGGGCGTGTTGGTTTCCCATTCCTTGAACTCGGTCTTTTCACCGTCGATCAGTCCCTGGACAAAGGTCTGATATTGTTCGCGGTTCATCGGGCAGTTGATGTAATCCTTGCCCTCGCCGCCGCCCGGACCAATTTTGTCCCAGCGATTGGCCATCCAGCATTTGTCCATGTCGATGCTGTCGAAGTGTAGGACCGGCGCGATGGCGTCGAAAAAGGCGAGATGGTCCATGCCTGCCGCCTGGCCGATACTGGCCGCCAGCGCGGGCGCAGTCAGCGGGCCGGTCGCGATGATTGTCATGCCGCTGGACGGTAGGGTATCGATACGTTCCCGAACGACTTCGACATTGGGGTGTTCGGCCAGCGCACTGGTCACGCCTTGCGAAAAGACATCCCGATCGACGGCGAGCGCCGATCCCGCCGGCACCTTGGCAAGTTCTGCCTGCGTCATGATGAGCGATCCGAGCCGCCGCATTTCCTGATGGAGCAGGCCGACGGCATTCTTGTCCGCATCGTCCGACCGGAAACTGTTGGAGCAGACCAGTTCGGCCAGCCCATCCGTCTGATGGGCCGGGGTCATGTCACCAGCGCCCCGCATCTCCGACAGGCGGACTTTCACCCCCGCCTGCGCCAACTGCCAGGCGGCTTCGGTCCCGGCGAGGCCGCCGCCGATGACATGAACCTGATGGTCCGCTGCTTTGCTCATTATTCGTCAGCCTGCTTTATCGGTCAGGCCGCGGCCACGCTGTTCGCCGCCGACAGGACGGCCTGAACCGACGCGGTCGCAATGTCGGTGTCGGTGCCTATGCCAAAAATGGTGCGGCCATCGGGCGTGCGGCATTCGACATAGGCGGCGGCGGCGACATTGGTGCCTGCGCCGATTGCATGCTCGCTATAGTCGGCGACCTCCAGATCGATACCCAGATCATCGCGCAACGCGGCCAGCACGGACGAAATGAGACCGTTGCCGCGCCCGGAAATAGACCGTTCCCCGCCCGCGTGCGCAATCTTTCCGGTAAAGATGCGGTCGCCCGCCTGGCCCGTCTCATTATAGTCGATCAGCCTGTAGGCCTGGTCGCCCGACAGGCGGTAATGGTCTTCAAACGCGGTCCATATGTCGGACGCGTTCAATTCCCGACTGGTCTGGTCGGCCAGCGCCTGCACCACGCGGGAGAAGTCAGCCTGCATCCGCTTTGGCAGCTTCAGCCCCTTGTCCTGCTGCAGCACCCAGGCCACGCCGCCCTTGCCCGATTGCGAATTGACGCGGATCACCGCTTCGTAATCGCGCCCCAGATCCTTGGGATCGATAGGCAGATAGGGCACGTCCCAAATCTGGTCGTTGCGCGTTTCCTGGGCGGCAAAGCCCTTCTTGATCGCGTCCTGATGCGATCCCGAAAATGCGGTGAAGACCAGTTCGCCTGCATAGGGATGACGCTGATGCACTGGCAGCTGGTTGCAATATTCGACGGTCTGAATGACTTCATCGATATCGGAAAAATCGAGGCCCGGATTGATGCCCTGCGTGTACATGTTCAGCGCCACCGTCACCAGATCGCAATTGCCAGTGCGCTCGCCATTGCCGAACAGGCATCCTTCGACGCGATCCGCGCCCGCCATCAGGCCCAGTTCGGCCGCCGCCACGCCCGTGCCGCGGTCATTATGGGTGTGCAGCGAAATCACGACGCTATCGCGGCGCGAAATATTGCGGCACATCCATTCGATCTGGTCGGCATAGATGTTGGGCGTCGCGGCTTCGACCGTGGCAGGCAGGTTCAGGATCAGCGGACGATTAGGCGTAGGCTGCAGGATTTCCATCACTGCTTCGCAACATTCGAGGCTGAAATCCAGCTCAGCGGTAGAGAAGGTTTCTGGCGAATATTCGAAATGCCAGTCGGTATTGGGCTGCTTGGCCGCATTATCGCGCAGCAGTTTGGCCGCGTTGATCGCGATGTCCTTGATCTGGGGGCGGTCCATCTGGAACACGATGTTGCGCCAGGCGGGCGACACGGCGTTGTAGACATGGACGATCGCCTTTTTCGCGCCGCGCAGGCTTTCAAAGGTGGTAGCGATCAGGTCTTCGCGGGCCTGGGTCAGAACCTGCGGGAACACATCGTCCGGGATCGCGCCATCGCGCACCAGGCCGGAAATGAAATCGAACTCGGTTGCGCCAGCGCTGGGGAAGCCGACCTCTATTTCCTTGACGCCCACTTTCAGCAGCAGGTCAAAGAAACGGCGCTTCTTTTCCGCGTTCATCGGGTCGATCAGCGACTGGTTGCCATCGCGCATGTCAGTGGACAGCCAGCGCGGGGGCGATGTGATGGTGGCGCTCGGCCACTGGCGGTTGGGCAGATCCACCTGGGGGAAGGGACGGTATTTCTGCGAAGGGTCGGTCAGCATCATGGGAAAGCTACTTCTTCTGCAAACGGGCGGCGGCACGGCCTGCCCGGTGAAACGACTATCTGCTTGGAAATGCCCTTAGGCGTATCGCTGCGTCATTCAAGCGAAGAGCAGCACAAAAGCACGCCTAAGGGCGTGTAAGTCGTAGCAGGGAAAGGAGCGCGCGCTGCATGATGGAGACGGCTTAACCTTTTTTGGGGGTGCGCGTCTAGTGTTTGTTGGGGGGAAGGCGGAATAGCGGCTTAGGGTGGGAAGCCGACAGACGGGTTCGTGAAGTGGTGAAGCGGAAAGGAGACATTGCTAAAGCAGCAAAGCGATGCTCTATTCTCGGCCTATGTCATCTGCCCGAGCATTTGCCCTCCTCTTCGCGGCGAGTTCAATATCTGTTGCTTGCTCAGCCGACGATGAAACGAGAATAACGACGCGTGACGCTGTCGGAGAATATCGGGGTACAGGCTATTCAGGCATAGTCCCTGGCCCTCGCCTAATTAAAATGAGTATTCTTGTGAACGGGACGTTCAACGGGGACATCTCCGTTCCCGATGGCTACATACAACATACCGGGACTTGGAATTTCGGGAAGTATATCCGGGCGAAGCAATGCCGCGAGATAGAATTCAGAGATGAGGGGCATCTGCTTGGGGTCAAATGCGCCTCAGTTGGTTCTGATGGCGTAACGGGCCTTGATTGCATCGCAAATCGAGATTGCTCGATGAGCAGAAGACTGGATTTCCAGCCCGTTCGAGTGTCTGTTATCGGATGACCTTGGGCCAACTCTGAAGGGCAACAACTGGTCGGTTCGAGACCATGCTTAGCTGCATCACCCCGGATAAGGTCCGGGGTGATGCCGTGTGTTGGCCGGCGTTATTTCTGAAATGCCGCCACGATTTTCAGTTCGATGGTGTCGCCGACCATGGGCACGCCATAGCCCATGTCGAAGTCGCTGCGCTTCACCGCGCCGGTCGCTACGAAGCCGACATTTTCCTTGCCGCCCATCATCGCGGGAGCCTTGCCCGCGCCATAGAATTCGGCTTCGAGCGTCACGGGCTTGGTGATGCCCTTGATGGTGAGGTTGCCGGTGATTTCCGCGCCGGTGGGGCCGTCAGCCTTTACGCTGGTCGAGACGAACGTCGCCTTGGGGAATTTTGCGGCGTCGAAGAAGTCGGCCTTCATCAGATGTTCGTCGAGTTTGGCGACGCCGGTGCGGATGTTGGCGATGGGGACGTCCACGGAGACCTTGGCAGCGGCGACATTCTTGGGATCGAGGGTCAGCGTGCCAGTGGATTCGGAGATGACGCCGACATTGTTGGAAAAGCCCATATGGTCATAGGCAAACACGATCTGCGTGTGGCCGGGATCAATCTGATACGTGCCACCGGTGACGCGGGCGGGATCCTTTGCGCCGGGTACGGCGGGCGTTTGCTGGGCGATGACGACGGTGCCGCCTGCGATCGCGGTGAAGGCAGCAGCGGAAATCAGCAACTTGCGCATCGGTGGTTCTCCAGAAGCAAAAGACGCGACACCATAGCGGCATCATTTCATTGTTCCAGAGGTGTAACCGGAAACAGAGGGTTACCGGATGTGGATTTTTGGAGGGGGGCTGCGCGCGTGGCGCGGGATGGGACTGGGGCTTTAGATCCCAGCTTTCGCTGGAGTGACGGGGTGGTGTGTTGCTGCTGGGGGGCTTACCGTCTGCGGGAGGGCGCAGGATCAACCTTGCATATGCGAGAGGCGCAAAGGTCGCAGGAGTAATTCTCCCTGCGTCCTCTGCGCCTCTGCGCGAACGAATGGAAAAGTGGTCAGGGGGGCGGGCCGGATAGCCCTCCCGCGCCAGCCTTAGTTCTTTTCCTGATCCACCAGCTTGTTGGCGGCGATCCAGGGCATCATGGCACGCAGCTTTGCGCCGGTTTCTTCGATCGGGTGACGCTGGGCGGCGATGCGGCTGGCCTTCAGTTCAGGCTGGCCGGCGCGGTTGTCGAGCACGAAGTCCTTCACGAAGCGGCCCGACTGGATGTCGGCGAGAACGCGCTTCATTTCCTTCTTCGTTTCTTCGGTGATGATGCGCGGGCCGGTCTTGATATCGCCATATTCGGCGGTGTTCGAGATCGAGTAGCGCATGTTGGCGATGCCGCCTTCATACATCAGATCGACGATCAGCTTCAGTTCGTGGAGGCATTCGAAATAGGCCATTTCCGGCGCGTAACCAGCTTCTACCAGGGTTTCGAAGCCCGCCTGGACCAGCGCGGTCGCGCCGCCGCACAGCACGGCCTGTTCACCGAACAGGTCGGTTTCGCATTCCTCGCGGAAGTTGGTTTCAATGATGCCCGAACGGCCGCCGCCGACGCCGCTGGCGTAGGACAGGGCGATGTCATGGGCGTTGCCGGTTGCGTCCTGCGCGATGGCGATCAGGCAGGGGACGCCGCCGCCGCGCTGATATTCGCTGCGAACAGTGTGGCCGGGGCCCTTCGGCGCGATCATGATCACGTCCACGTCCTTGCGCGGCTCGATCAGGCCGAAATGGACGTTGAGACCGTGCGCGAAGGCGAGCGCCGCGCCCGGCTTCAGGTTGGCGTGAATGTCGTCGGCGTAGATGGCGGCCTGATGCTCGTCGGGGGCGAGGATCATGAGGACGTCGGCCCATGCGGCAGCTTCGGCGTTCGGCAGAACCTTGAAGCCTGCGCCTTCCGCCTTCTTGGCGCTGGCTGAGCCGGGGCGGAGCGCAATGGCGACTTCGGCAACGCCGCTGTCGCGCAGGTTCTGGGCGTGGGCGTGGCCCTGCGAGCCGTAGCCGAGGATGGCGACCTTCTTGCCCTTGATGAGGCCGATGTCGGCGTCGCGATCGTAATAAACCTTCATGTTTCCAATTCCCTCAATCGTGCCATTGTCCTCACCCCGCCACGGGGAGAGGATACGAAATCTTGGCTCGACCAAGCCGGGCCTAGATGGAGTAGGAGAGGGGCTTTCGTTCCCGTGAGGGCGCTGGCCCCTCTCCCGCTGCGACTAGGCGGCGAGCCGCCAAGTCTCGCTGCCCTCTCCCCTGCAGGGGAGAGGGAAATTCGGTCAGTTCGGCTCCTTGCCGCGGATCAGGCCGACGACGCCGGTGCGACCGACTTCGACCAGGCCGATCTGGCGCATCAGGCCGACGAAATTGTCGATCTTTTCGGTGGTGCCGGTGATTTCGAAGATGAAGCTTTCGATCGTCGTATCCACCACCTTGGCGCGGAACACGTCGGCAAGGCGCAGCGCCTCTATCCGGTCTTCCCCAGTGCCCGAAACCTTGACCAGCGCCAGTTCGCGTTCCACGAACGGGCCATTCTCCGTAAGGTCGGTGACCTTATGTACGGGCACCAGCCGGTCCAGTTGGGCGATGATCTGGTCGATCACCTTTGGCGGGCCATTGGTGACGATGGTGATGCGGCTGATCGCGTGATCGGCTGTGATGTCCGCCACGGTCAAACTGTCGATATTATAGCCGCGCGCGGTGAACAGGCCTGCGATGCGGGCCAGAATGCCCGCTTCATTGGCGACCATCAGCGACAGGACGTGTCGCTCGCTATATTCTTCCTGGATATGCATCAGATGCTTGCCCCGTTATCCGGTTCCTTGTCGCGTTCGCGACGCTCGGAAATCATGCCTGTGAAGGCGTAGTGCCAACTGCCTTCGTCCTGATGAGCGAGGCGGACTGGAAAGCCCGCAATCGCGTCGAACATGCGCGCGATATGTTCGCCCACATAGCGTGGAGAGGCGAGCAGGCGGCTCACCCGGCGTCCGTGGAAATCAAATCCGTCATCCAGATGAACTTCCCACTCTTCATTTTCTGGATCACCATGGTCCACGGTCCAGCCCGTCAGTTCGGCCGTACCCGCGATCCGTTCGAAATCGAAGGGTTCGCTCACATGAATGCGCAGCTTCAGATGTCCGGTCACGCCATCACCTTCACACCAGCGCCTTCGCCTCGTCGGACATGATACCTTCCACCTGGCTGGGGTCGAGCAGCATGTCGGTATGCGCCGCGCCGGACGGGATCATCGGGAAACAATTGGACAGCTTCGCCACGCGGCAGTCCACGATCACGGGGCCGGGCGTGTCGATCATCTGACGAATGCCTGCTTCCAGTTCCTGTGGTCCTTCGATGCGTATGCCAGTCCAGCCATAGGCTTCGGCCAGCTTTACGAAGTCGGGCAAGCTATCCGAATAGCTGTTCGAATAGCGGCTTTCATAGGTCAGTTCCTGCCACTGGCGAACCATGCCCATATATTCATTGTTCAGGATGAAAATCTTGACCGGCAGGCGATATTGGCTGGCCGTCCCCATTTCCTGGATGTTCATCTGGATCGATGCATCGCCCGCGACGCAGACGACCAGGCTGTCGGGGTTGCCGACCTGCGCGCCGATGGCGGCGGGGAAGCCATAGCCCATGGTGCCAAGGCCGCCGGAGGTCAGCCACTTGTTGGGCGCGTCAAAGCCGAAATGCTGGGCCGCCCACATTTGATGCTGGCCGACTTCGGTGGTGATGATCACATCTTCCGCCGAACGTGACGCCTTGTAGAGTTGGGCAATCGCCTCTTGCGGCATGATCTCTTCGCGGCTTTCGGGATAGGCCAGGCTGTTGCGGGCGCGCCATCCTTCGATTCGGGCCCACCATTCGGACAGGTCAGCTGTCTTGTGCCCGCGATCCTTCCAGCATGCGATCATGTCGGTCAGGGCGCTGCCGACGTCCGCAATGACGGGCAAGTCGACGGCGACCGTCTTGTTGATGGAGCTCCGATCGATGTCGATGTGGATTTTCGTGCTGTTGGGCGCGAAAGCATCCAGACGCCCCGTGACCCGGTCGTCGAACCGGGCGCCGACGCACAGGATGACATCGGCCTTGTTCATCGCCCAATTGGCTTCGTAAGTCCCATGCATGCCCAACATGCCCAGCCATTGCGGCCCGGATGCGGGATAGGCGCCCAGGCCCATCAGCGTGGAAGTCACCGGCGCACCGGTCAGCGCTGCCAGTTCCCGCAGCAGCGTGGATGCTTCCGGCCCGGAATTGATCACGCCGCCGCCGGTATACAGAACCGGACGCTCAGCATTTGCGAGCAACTCGACAGCCTTGGCGATGACCGCAGGGTCCGCCTTTGTCTGCGGGCGGTAGCTGGCATGTTCCAGCCGTTCGGGACGTTCATAACGCGCGGTCGCGACCTGGACATTCTTGGGAATGTCCACGACGACCGGACCGGGCCGACCGGTGGTGGCGATATGAAACGCCTCATGAACGACGCCTGCCAACTTGGCCGGGTCCTTCACCAGATAATTATGCTTCGAACAATGGCGCGTGATGCCGATGGTGTCCGCTTCCTGGAAAGCGTCGGTGCCGATCAGCTGCGTTGCGACCTGGCCGGTGATGACGACCATCGGGATGGAATCCATCAGCGCGTCGGTGATGCCGGTGACGGCATTTGTAGCGCCGGGGCCGGACGTGACCAGCACGACGCCGGGCTTGCCGGTCGAACGGGCATAGCCTTCCGCCATATGGGTCGCGCCCTGTTCATGACGGACAAGGACGTGGCGGATTTTCGGATGATTGTAGAGCGCATCGTAAATGGGCAACACAGCCCCGCCCGGATAACCGAACACGACCTCGACCCCCAAGTCGATCAGGCACTCAACCAATATGTCCGCGCCGCTCTTTTCGGCCACGATGAAATCCTTCCGCTATGCAGGTTGCGCCCTCTGCTCCAGATGAGGAGCGAAGGCAAGGAGGGTGCCTCTATTAGACATAAAATGCCTAGTCAATAGCTATGCACGTAACTTAATTACGATATCGTCGATGATATTGTTATCAATATACTCAATTTCTCGCGGCCAGTCGCTGGGGGGTTGTCGGGAAAACCAGGTATACTGGCGTTTGGCATATTGCCGGGTGGCGATGCGACCGCGCTCCAGCATCGTTGCCTGTTCCATCTCTCCCCGCAGCCAGGCCGCAATCTCTGGCACGCCGATCGCCCGCATGACCGGGAGGTCGGGGGAAAGATTGCGGGCCAGCAGGGCTTCCACCTCCCCCACGGCCCCGCCTGTTACCATCTGTTCAAAGCGGCTGTCACATCGGTCGATCAGCCAGTCGCGTGGCGGCAGCAGGATTAGCGGCGATAGCCTGATCTGCTCTGCGATCCCGCCGCGCTTATGTTGCTGCCATTCGGCGAGTGTTCGTCCGGTGGATCGCACGACCTCAAGCGCGCGGGCGACCCGGCTTGTGTCGGCAGCGGCCAGACGTGCCGCAGCAGGCGGATCTTCACGGGTCAGGGCCGCATGCGCCTCAGCCACGGGCAAGGCGCGCACTTCGGCGCGTATGGCCGGGTCAATGTCCGGCACCGGCGCAATTCCATCGAGCAACGTGCGAATATAAAGGCCGGTGCCGCCAACCAGGATCGGTAGCTGCCCGCCTTCATGCGCTCGCCGGATTTCAGCTCGCGCTTCGGCTGCCCAGCGGGCGGCGGTACACGCCTGCGCGCCATCAATATGGCCAAAGAGGCGGTGGGGAACGCCCCCCATTTCCTGCGCATTGGGACGGGCGGACAGGATTTGAAGGTCGGCATAGACCTGGCTGGCATCGGCATTGATGACGACCCCGTTCGCTGCCTTGGCCAATGCGATGGCGAGCGCGCTCTTGCCGCTGGCGGTGGGTCCGGCAATAAGCGCCACGCGCGGGCGGGATTCGCCTTTATGTGTTTCGGGCCAGTTTGTTTCGGCCCAGTTTGTTTCGGGAGTGTCCATGTTCGTCGCGACCTTAGTGGCAAGTGCGGCCTTGAGTCAGGAAGATATTGTAGAGGCGGTTCGTCGGCTGGCCCAAGCCGGCTGCGCGCCGGGCGATAGCGTCTGGCTGGACGAAGGCAAGGCAGCCGACATTTTCTTCAATGCAGAGCCGACGGTCGCGCGTGCCGCGCTTGCCGGGCTGGGGCAGGGGGTGGACATAATCGTTCAGCCTGCGGACAACCGTGAAAAGAAGCTGCTGATCGCCGACATGGATTCCACCATGATCACCGTGGAATGTATCGACGAGCTGGCTGACTATGCCGGGATAAAGACGCAGATTGCGGACATTACCGAACGGGCCATGCGCGGCGAGCTGGACTTTGCCGGGGCGCTGCATGAGCGGGTCGCGTTGCTCAAGGGCCTTGACGATTCCGCGATCGATCGCTGCCGTGTGGAGCGGGTGAAGATCATGCCTGGCGCCAAGGTGCTGGTCCGCACGATGAAGGCGCGCGGTGCGCGAGCGCTGCTGGTTTCAGGCGGTTTCACTCGCTTCACCGGGCCGGTAGCCGAAGAAATCGGCTTCGACAGTGCGGTGGCCAATGTGCTGGACATAATCGACGGCACGCTGGCTGGAACGGTTGCCCTGCCCATCGTGGATGCGGCGCGCAAGCGGGCCGAGTTGGAGCAGGCCATCGCGGGCGGCATTGATCGCGCTCTTACCCTGGCGGTCGGTGATGGGGCGAACGACATTCCCATGATCCAGGCAGCCGGCTTGGGCGTTGCCTATCATGCCAAGCCCAAGACCAGGGAAGCAGCAGCAGCCGAGATTGTCCATGGTGACCTGTCGGTGCTGCTCTACGCCCAGGGCATAGCGGCCGCTCATTGGGTGCATGATTGAAGTTTTCGGGACGTCACGGCTGGCTGCATGTTGATCGCGCGAAGGTCCGGTCAGGCTTAAAAGCTCGCCATTAACCCATCGATCGCGCCCTGCAATATGTAGCTGGCGGCTAGCTTGTCGACCAGTTCACTGCGCCGGGCGCGGCTGGCGTCGGCTTCCAATAATGTGCGCGTGACGGCTTGCGTCGACCAGCGTTCATCCCATAGCAGGATTGGTCGGCCCAGGTCGGCGATGTTGCGGGCGAAAGCCCGGCTGGCCTGACTGCGCGGACTTTCGCCGCCGTCAAGGTTCAGGGGCAGGCCAATGACGATCCCCTTCACCTGCTGCTGATCGATAAAGGCGGTCAGCGCGATCTTGTCCTTGCTGAACTTGCCGCGGGCAACAGTATGAGCGGGGCTGGCGATGGACCAGCCAGCGTCGCACAGGGCCAGGCCGATCGTCTTGGTCCCCACGTCCATGCCGAGCAGCCTTCCACCCTGGGGCAGGGCTTGGCGAAAATCAGCGCGGTGATTGGTGATCAGGGATGAAGTCATGATTTCAGAAAAGCCGCCAGTCGATGTCGCGCGTCTTCCCGCACGTCGCCCCAAAAGAGGCTGTAGTCATAGACGTGATAATTGTTGCCGGGCAAGGTGAACGGCCCCATGTCGATTGGCTCGCCGATCATCAATATGCCTCTGCCATCGCACTTGGCAGGCACGATCCCTTTGAGCAGTCGCGGTGCCCCCTTCTCGTCGCGGCTGTCCAGCGTTCCCTGATTGGCGTTCGCTGCGGCAGCACCGTTAAGAACGCCCGTAATCGGGTTTGTGCACAGCATGTTCGTGCCCTTGCGCGTCATCCCGGTGAAGCCCTTCTGACGCTCGAAGCTTTCAATCATGGGCGAAGGGTCGGCGGGATCGGCATAGCTCTGCCAACTGACCAGGCAATGCGCCTGATCGCGGCGCGCACAGGCGGGTAGGCCCAGCGCGGGCAGGTCCGCCTCTACCGATACGGGCCACCCGACCGCATAGGCTGCGACCACCCGTTCCGCGACCGGCTTGCCCGCCACCTGTTCGCGCAGCACCTGGAGCAAATGACGCGATCCTTGGCTATGCCCGGCAAGGATCAGCGGCCCGGTGGGATTGGCCTTAAGGAAGGCGGCGAAGGCCAGAACGACATCGCCATAAGCAGCGGACAGCGCTCGATCCCCGGCGGGCTCGCTGGTCAGGAATGCGCCGAAATTGGCCTGGCGATATCGCGGAACCCAAATGTCGCCGATGCCGTTGAACGCGCTGGCCTGATCCCGCACAAAAATCCGCGCGGTCGCGAGGGACCCCTTATCGTTCAGCCGCATGTTCCAATGCGCGCCGCTGAAGGTGGTGATATAGGATGTGGGATGGATGAAGAAGACTGCGGCCTTTTGCGCAACGGGTTCGTCCTTCAAGCCTTCGGGCCGCCAAAGCGCCGGATTATCCCTGACGATGTCGGGCCGTGCGATCCACATTCCCCGGTCGTCATAGGCATTTACGGGGAGAGGGGCGAGGGGGGTGAAGGCTTCACGCGGAACCATGACCGCGCGGATCATCTGCATGCCCCAGATGCGATATGCCAGCAACGCCGCCAGGACCAGCACGATCAGGCTGGCGACGACGTAAAGAAACTTGCGGGCCAAGGCTTTGCTCTCCATCAGTTGGCAGCGCCTTACAGCCTGCTTCTGGCGGCGCTGTCTGGCGCAGGTGAATGTGGCGCGCAAGTGCGGACTTGAAGCGGGCGTGAGCGGGTGGTAGCGGCGGCCCATGTCGATAGACCTTCAGACCGTGAAAAAGATCGCCAGCCTCTCGCGCATTTCGGTGACGGATGCCGAAGCCGAAGCAATGGTGCCGGAACTCAACAACATCCTTGGCTGGGTGGAGCAATTGGGCGAGGTGGATGTGACCGGCGTTGAGCCGATGACCGCCGTCATCCCTAACAAGCTGCGCCTGCGCGAAGATGCTGTCACCGACGGCAATGTCCGCGACAAGGTGCTGGCCAATGCGCCACAGGCTGAACACGGCTTCTTCGCCGTGCCCAAGGTGATCGAATGATGAGCAATCTGACTGACCTGACGGTTGCGGAAATCCGCGACGGCTTTCGCGCGGGCGATTTTTCCGCGCGCGAAGTGGCCGAGGCGTTCAACGCCAATGTCGCCGCTGCCCAGGCGCTGAACGCATTCATCGTCGAAACCCCGGAAAAGGCGCTGGAAGCTGCCGATGCGGCCGACAAGGCGAAGGCTGCCGGTGAACCGCTAAAGCCGCTTTCGGGCGTGCCGATCGGCATGAAGGACCTGTTTTGCACGGAAGGCGTACAGACGACCGCGGCCAGCCACATGCTGGAAGGGTTCAAGCCGACCTATGAGTCCACCGTGTCGAAGAAGCTGTGGGACGCGGGCGCGGGGATGCTGGGCAAGCTGAACCTTGATCAGTTCGCCATGGGGTCGTCCAACGAAACCAGCTATTTCGGCAATGTCATTTCGCCTTGGCGGCGTGGCGGTGGCGATAACGCCGCGCTGGCACCGGGTGGTTCTTCGGGCGGTTCATCCTCTGCCATCGCTGCGCGGCTGTGTCCGGCGGCCACCGGGACCGATACGGGCGGTTCTATCCGTCAGCCCGCTGCCTTCACCGGCATTTCGGGCATCAAGCCGACTTACGGGCGTTGCTCGCGCTGGGGCATCGTGGCGTTCGCAAGCTCGCTGGATCAGGCCGGGCCGATGGCGCGGACGGTGCGCGACAACGCGATCCTGCTGGAGACGATGGCGGGCTTTGACCCCAAGGATTCCACCTCGCTCGATCTGGCGGTGCCGCAGTGGGAAGCTAATTTATCGAGCAATCTCAAGGGCAAAAAGGTCGGCATTCCCAAGGAATATCGTCCCGATGGCCTGAACGCGGAAATCTCCGCCATGTGGGATCGCGGCATTGATTGGCTAAAGGACGCGGGCGCCGAGGTGGTGGAGGTATCGCTGCCTCATACCAAATATGCGCTGCCGACCTATTATATCATCGCCCCGGCAGAGGCTTCTTCGAACCTCGCCCGTTATGATGGTGTGCGTTACGGCCAGCGCGACCTGCCCGATGGGGCGGGATTGCAGGACATGTATGCCGCGACCCGCGCCTTGGGCTTTGGACCAGAGGTCAAGCGCCGCATCATGATCGGCACCTATGTGCTGTCAGCGGGCTTCTACGACGCCTATTATACGCAGGCGCAGAAGGTCCGGGCGCTGATCGCGCGTGACTTCGAACAGGCTTTCGAAAAATGCGACCTGCTGCTGACGCCGACCGCACCGAGCGCCTCCTTCGCGTTGGGAGAGAAACAGGCCGATCCGTTGGCCATGTATCTGAACGATGTCTTCACCGTGCCTGCCTCGCTGGCCGGATTGCCTGCCATGGCGGTTCCGGGCGGGCTGGACTCGCAGGGCTTGCCGCTTGGGTTGCAGATCATCGGCAAGGCGCTCGATGAGCAGACGGTGCTAAACGCGGGGCTCGCTATCGAGGAACGCGCGGGCTTCACGGCACGGCCGGCGAAGTGGTGGTAAAATGAACCGTGCTCCGGCGAAGGCCGGAGCCCAGGGCCACTTGGCTCTGCACTCACCCTGGGTTCTTGCCTTCGCAGGAACACTTGAGGACAAGAAAATGACCGACACAGCATATCGCATTCAGGGCGCAACCGGCGAGTGGGAGGTCGTGATCGGCCTGGAAGTCCATGCGCAGGTGACGAGCCAGGCGAAGCTCTTTTCCGGCGCCGCGACGGCTTTCGGTGCGGAGCCGAACACGCAGGTTTCGCTGGTGGATGCGGCCATGCCCGGCATGCTGCCCGTGCCGAACCGGGAATGCATCCGCCAGGCAGTGCGCACCGGCATGGCGATCAATGCGAAGATCAACAAATGGTCGCGCTTTGATCGCAAGAATTATTTCTACGCCGATCTGCCGCAGGGCTATCAGATCAGCCAGCTCTATCACCCGCTCGTGGGCGAGGGAGAGATTGAGATCAATCTCGACGAGAAAAACCCCGATGCGGAAACCAAGCGGATCGGCATTGAACGCATCCATGTCGAGCAGGATGCGGGCAAGCTGATGCATGACCAGCATCCCACGCGTTCCTATGTCGATCTTAACCGTTCCGGCGTGGCGCTGATGGAAATCGTGTCGAAGCCGGACATGCGTTCTCCCGCAGAAGCAGGGGCGTATCTGTCGAAGCTGCGAACCATCCTTCGCTATGTCGGCTCCTGCGACGGCAATATGGACCAGGGTTCGATGCGCGCCGACGTCAATGTTTCCGTCCGCAAGCCGGGGCATGAATTCGGCACGCGCACGGAAACAAAGAATGTGAACTCGGTCCGATTCGTCATGGCGGTGGTCGAATATGAGGCGAGCCGTCAGGTCGACGTGCTGGAAGCTGGCGGCAAGATCGTTCAGGAAACGCGCCTTTACGACCCGGACAAGAATGAAACGCGGTCCATGCGGTCGAAGGAAGATGCGCATGATTATCGCTACTTCCCCGATCCCGATCTGTTGCCGCTCGAACTGGACGATGCTTTCCTGGAGGAATGTCGCCGATCGCTGCCCGAACTCCCCGATGTCAAACGCCACCGTTATGAAGAGCAGTTGGGCCTTTCCGCCTATAATGCCGCGACCCTGACCGCTGACGCGGATACCGCACGCTGGTTCGAGGCGCTGCTGGCCGAAGCGGCGCGCATCCAGAAAAAGAGCGAGGGCGAAGTAGCCAAGGCGTCGGCCAACTGGCTGCTGTCGGAGCTTTATGGCGCGCTCAACCGGCTCGGCAAAAGCCTGGAGGACAGCCCCGTCGGCCCTGAGGAAGGCGCGGAACTGCTGGCGCTGGTCGCCGATGGCACGATCAGCGGCACCATTGCCAAGCAGGTGTTCGAAATCATGCTCGAAACCGGCGATCGCGCACCCAAAATCGTCGAGGAAAAGGGGCTGAAGCAGACTTCCGATACCGGCGCGATCGAGGCGGCGGTAGCCAAGGTGCTGGCCGACAATGGCGACAAGGTCGATCAATATAGGGCGGGCAAGGAAGCACTGTTCGGCTTCTTCGTCGGACAGACGATGAAGGCGATGCAGGGCAAAGCCAACCCGCAGGTCGTGAACGAATTGGTCCGCAAGGCGCTTGCCTGAACTGTCATGCGGCGTCTAAGCCCCTGAAAAGCTGGAAGCGGGGGGCTTTCAGCGTATGGGGGGCGACTATGAAATCATGGAGCAGGCTGGCGGCAGTGGCGCTGATGGGCGCTTGTACCTTGCCGGGCGGCGTTCGGGCAGAAACGCTGACCAACGACATGGTGGTGGCGCTGGTGCAGGCTGGCCTTGGCGACGAAGCCGTCATTGCCAAGGTCAGGGCTTCGGCCGCTCATTATGCGCTGTCGACGGATGACCTGATTTCGCTCAAGAAACGAGGCGTGCCGGGCACCGTCATCGCCGCCATGATCGATGCGGGAACATCTGGCTCCGTTTCGGCGAAAGCGGCATTTTCGGCTGATTCCCCTGATCCATTGGTGCCCCATCCATCGGGCATCTACATGCTGATGGATGGCGCGCCGCAGGTCAGGATGGCGCGGATCGACCCGACGACTTCGAACCAGAGCAAGACCGGAGGCATTTTGGGCTATGCCTTCACCGGCGGCATCGCGTCCCTCAGCATCAAGGCGGTTATTCCAAACACCAGCGCAAGGACACGGACCCCGAAGTCGCGCCCAACATTCTATTTCTATTTCGATGAGAGCAGCCGGGGTCTGTCGCAGTCCGGCGCACCTTCGCTCTGGCTGTCGGGGCCTGCCACGGCGATCACATCGCCTAATGAATTCACCTTGATCCGCTTCGACGTGAAGAAGGACCGGCGCGAAACGCGGGTCGGCAGCATGAACTTGGCTGGCGCAAAGTCTGGTGTCATGGACAAGGACCGGATCGCCTTCGACTATGAACAGATAACGCCAGGCGTGTTCAAGGTGACACCGGCGGGGGAACTGGCGGCGGGTGAATATGGCTTCCTCTATTCGGTTAGCGCAGGTGCGGGACCGGGCATGTGGGGCAGCGGGACAGGCTCTGCGCGAATCTTCGACTTTGCAATCCAGCCGGAATGAAGCCGGTCATATGGACATCGGCGCAATTTCGCTGTCCTAGCTGAAGTCTCAACGGCTGGAGGCAGGATGCAGGCGACAATGTGGGTGAACGAAGCGGCTGCGGAGTCAGTGGGCATGGACGCCGGGCGCCTTCGCGCGTTGGCGGAAGGGCTGGACCGCACCTATGTTGCGTCAGGCAAGCTGCCGCATTTGCACTTGCTTGTGTCGCGTGACGAAAAGCTGCTCCTGAGCCACATTAGCGGCAAGGCTCGCGCGACCGGTGAGCCGTTGCAGGACGATGCCCTGTTCCGCATCGCTTCGATGACCAAGCCGGTAACGTCCATCGCTTTCATGATGCTGGCGGAGCAGGGGTTGGTGGCGCTCGACGACCCGGTCACGACGGTGTTGCCGGAATTTGCGGACCTGCGCGTCGGCTTGAACGGAGAGCCGCTGCGACACCCGATTCGGATGATTGATCTGCTGCGGCACATGTCCGGCCTGACTTATGGCTTGCAACAGCGAACGGCGATAGATGCGCGTTACCGTGACCTTGGCCTCGATGAGTTTCACCAGAAACGAAGCTCCGAGGAGTTTATCCAAGCGGTGGCGAGCCTCCCGCTGGAATTTTCTCCCGGCGACCGTTGGAATTATTCCATCTCCACCGACGTGCTGGGGGTCGTGGTCGAACGACTGAGCGGAATGGATTTGGCAAGTTTCTTCGCTGAACGGATATTCCAGCCGCTTGGCATGCACGACACATTCTTCGACCTGCCCGATGACAAAGTGGGCCGGATGACCGATGCCTGGCAGCTGGGGCCGGGCGGGCGGCTGTCACTATATGACCGTGGCGAACGGAGTAGCTGGCGACGTGCTTCGCGCTTCCGATCGGGCGGAGGCGGCCTGGTTTCCAGCGCGCAGGACTATCACCGGTTCGCCCTCATGCTCCTGCGTGGCGGCGAACTGGACGGGGCCCGGCTGCTGCGGCCAGACACGCTGTCGATGATGCACGCCAATCAGTTGCCCGGTGGCGCCGACCTCGCCAGCCTTTCCTCCTCGATGTTCAGCGAGGCGGATTATGCGGGCGTGGGCTTTGGCCTGGGATTCGCCACCGATCTGGCGACTGGTGAGTTTTTCTGGGGCGGCGTGTTTTCGACTTTTTTTGTCGTTCATCCTGCTCAACGCACGATCGGCATATTGCTGACGCAGCATTTTCCATCCAACACATACCCCATACGCCGCGAGTTCCGCGACGGGATCAAAGCGTCGATCATCGGAGCGCAAGCGCCAGACGCATGATTGTGCTGCGACAGAAATGTCGTTGTAGGTGGCCTATGTGCTACCCGGCCAGGCCACCGACGGCGGCAGCACCACCTATATATCTGAGATATATGGTGAGCCCTGCTGGGTTCGAACCAGCGACCTACTGATTAAAAGTCAGTTGCTCTACCGACTGAGCTAAGGGCCCTCACGCTGCGAGGTCTGCACGCCCTAAAGGCGGCGATGCGGCGGGTCAACCTCTAGGAAGCGGGATTGGTGTCGCTTTTCGCAGCCGCGCATGAAGGTGGCGGACAAAGCGACCGGAAACCGGGTGTCGCCAGCCGGGCGCGATCTGGCGAAGCGGGTCCAGCACGAATTCCCGCAGGTGGAAAGCGGGGTGGGGAATGGTGAGCGAGCGGCTTTGCCAACATCCCCCCGACCACAGAATGATGTCGATATCCATGCTGCGCGCGCCCCAGCGCCGATGACGGCGGCGACCGAGCTTGTCTTCGATTCCCTGCAGGGCTTTCAGCATCTCGTCAGGCGTCAGCGCGCTTTCAACAATCAGGGCGCTGTTGGCGAATTGCCGGGCGGAAGGGCCAAGCGGGCGGGTTGCCAGGACCGGCGCCATCGCGCGGACATATCCCAGCGCGCTGATCCGTAAAGCGGCCTCCTGCAGTAGGCGGGCAGGCGTGCGCCCGGCGGACAAGGCACGGTTCGAGCCGAGCGCCAAGGCATAGAGGTGAAGGGCGCGATGGGCCGTCATGGAACCAGCGTTTGCCGTGTCACACTGGCGCTGCAAAGCGTCGGCCTTGCGGCATCAAATGTCCTGCGCGATCCGGCCATAAAGCTCTGGCCGTCGGTCGCGAAAGAATCCCATGCCTGCGCGGTGCTTGCGCGCCTGGTCCAGATCCAGTGTCGCCACCAGTGCGCCATTATCCTTGCTGTCGGCTTCCGCTGCAAAATCGCCCCATTCGTCCGTGATGAAGCTGTGTCCGTAGAATTTCTGCCCCTGTTCCTCACCTATGCGGTTGGCGGCGATCACGGGCATGCAATTACTGACCGCATGGCCGATCATCGCGCGCCGCCACATCCGGCTGGTGTCCAGGTCGGCGTCATAGGGTTCCGAACCGATGGCGGTGGGATAGAAAAGCATTTCAGCCCCCATCAGGGCCATGACGCGGGCCGTTTCGGGATACCATTGGTCCCAGCAGATGCCGACGCCGATGACCCCATGCCGCGTATTCCAGACCTTGAATCCCGAATTACCGGGCCGGAAATAATATTTTTCCTCATAACCCGGCCCATCGGGGATGTGGCTCTTGCGGTAGATGCCCATAATCTCCCCTTCGTCATCGATCATGGCGAGGGAGTTGTAATAATGCTGGCCGTCCCGTTCGAAAAAGCTGGTGGGAATGTAGACGCCATGCGCCTTGGCGACCTTGCGCATTTCCTGAACGGCGGGATGTTGTCCCACCGGCAGCGCCTGAGAGAACAAGGCCTCATCCTCCACCTTGCAGAAATAGGGGCCTTCGAACAGTTCGGGGGGCAGCACGATCTTCGCGCCCCGTGCCGCCGCCTTCACGACCTGGCCAGCAACCATTTCGATATTGCTCGCCATGTCTTCGGAAAAGGCGAGTTGAAGCGCGGCGACAGTCACTTTGGTCATTGGTTCATGGTCCCTGGAGACGAGTGCCCATAGGGGCGGCAGAGGCAACGATCAGCAAATAGGGCAGGAAAGTGCCGGTGCAAGGTTCAGGCAGATGGCATTTGCTGACTCGTGCAATGGAAGCTGCCCCCGCCCGAAAGGATCGCGTTGCTGGGCAATCCCACAACCTCACGACCGGGAAAGAAGGGGCGCAGCGCATCAACGGCGGCCCGATCGTTGGGGCAGCCATATAATGGGACGATGACCACCGCATTGCCGATGTAGAAATTCATGTAGCTGGCGGGGACGACCTCGCCATCCACGACGACCCGGCCGGGGGAGGGAATGGACGCTACCTCGATCCCGAACGCCTTGGCCCTGGCAAGGGCATCGGCATAGATGGCGGCGTTGGGATCGTCGGCTGTCGTCGCTTCTGGCAGTGCCAGAAGGCCTGGCGCCAGGAAGCGGGCCAGATTATCGACATGGCCATCGGTGTGATCATTCAGCAGCCCGTCGCCCAGCCACAACATATCCGACAGCCCCAGGGCGCCCGCCAGCAGCGTTTCGATCTTGCCCCGATCCAGGTCGGGATTGCGATTGGGATTGAGCAGGCACTGTTCGGTCGTGACGAACAGGCCGGTGCCATCGGTATCCACCGCTCCCCCTTCGAACACCCATTGCTGTGTGGATGTGGGCAGGCCGGTGGTGGCGGCCAATCGCGCCCCGATATCCTCATCGCCCTCCATCCGGTATTTGCCGCCCCAGCCGTTGAAGCCGAAATCGACGAGCGCACGCTCCTTGCCGCGCATGACTGCAATCGGGGCGGTATCCCGCAGCCAGACGTCACCCAGCTTCTGGACGACGACTTCGGCGCCCGGATCGATCAGCGATCGGGCAGCCTGTGCATCCGTTTCGCTGGCGGCGACCAGCCGCACTTCCTCGCCACGCCCGCCTGCGTGCAGGGCGTTGGCGAAATCGGCGATCTGCCGCCGCGCGTCGTCAAAAGCGCCGGGCCATTCTTCGGCATTTGCCGGAAAGCCGATCCACGTCCATTCATGCGGCGCCCATTCGGCAGGCATATGGAAGGTCATGGGCTTTCTCCTGACGATGCGGATCCTTTCTGCCCTCTACAGGATCACAGCCTGCATGAAAGTGGCAAATGCGCCGAGGCGCACCCATCAGCCCTGCATCTGCGCGGTCCATTGATCCAACAGCTTGAATCCCAGCGGTACATGGAATTGCAGCCCGAAACTGCGGTCCTGTCGCCAACAAACGCTTGCATCGCGCTTGCCAAGGCCTTCGATCGATATCTGGACGTCCGTCCCTACGGCCAATGATGCGGTTTCGTCGATGACCTTGACGCCGGACAGGGAGATGTCCTGCATCACACAACTGCAGTCGCCATCGGGCGTCGTGACGGAAACTGGCATGGTGAAATGGAGGCGTATGGCTTCTCGTCCGCCACGTCCGTCGCGCTGCTCCGCCAGCATGGCAGAGGTGGACATCTGCCCTTCGAACAACAGCAAGACCTGGTCGCCCTGAACAAAACCAACCACGGCAGCGATGGTAAAGCCGTTCCGCAGCGCCAGCGTGACGCTTTGCCCCGAATCCAGGGGCAGGGTGGTCCGTATCAACGCTTCCTTGGATGCGAGGGAATGCACGACGCATAAGCGTTCCCTATCCGCCGTGACCAGCTTGCCTACATGCAATATTGTGACTGCGTTTTTGATCTCCATGGAGCATCCACCCTTCGTTGCGACCGCGTTTCTTTTATGGGGGGCAGTTAAACCTATGGATTCCGTAGCGGAAGTGGAAACGACTCCTGCCTCATGTACGAAAAGGGGACAGTTGCGAGCAGCCCTTTGTCACCAGCGGGGACATGGTTTTAGGTGTTAGCGGGGTTCGCGCGGTGACGGACTGGCGGAAATGTGCCGATTAATGATCCGTCGCTTCTGTTACGGAATTCATCGCCTGGGGTCGGCTGGACCTGCCGGTCATGCTCGCGAGTGCACGTCCTGCATCAAAATAAAGTTCAGGATCGCTCTCCACCTGATCCCATCCCAGCCCGAATCATATCTGCGCCGGGATTGATCGGCCCAGCCCGCTGTTTGGGGAGGGCGCGCGATACTGAGCAAGGCATGGAGCGCAAAAGAAAAGGCGGCCCATAAGGACCGCCTTTCCGAAAAATGCAAAAGTCTGGATCGATCAGCGCGAATAGAATTCGACGACCAGATTCGGCTCCATCTTGACCGGATAAGGTACTTCGTCGAGCGTCGGAACGCGGACATAAGTTACCTTGGTGGCGCCATCGGGAGCGACATAGTCAGGAATTTCGCGCTCTGGCAGGCTCTGCGCCTCCAGAACCAGCGCCATCTCCTGCGCCTTCTTGCCCAAAGTGATTTCGTCGCCCGGCTTCACCAGACGCGACGCGATGTTGCACTTCACGCCGTTCACATAGATGTGACCGTGGGAAACGACCTGACGCGCCGAAAAGATGGTGGGAGCGAACTTGGCGCGATAAACGACAGCGTCCAGGCGGCGCTCAAGCAGGCCGATCAGGTTCTGGCCGGTATCGCCCTTCATGCGCGCGGCTTCGATATAGTTCTTCTTGAACTGCTTTTCGGTGATGTCGCCGTAATAGCCCTTCAGCTTTTGCTTGGCGCGCAGCTGGATGCCGTAGTCGGACATCTTGCCCTTGCGGCGCTGACCATGCTGGCCGGGGCCATATTCACGCTTGTTGACCGGGCTCTTGGGGCGACCCCAGATGTTTTCGCCCATGCGGCGGTCGAGTTTATGCTTGGCGCTGGAACGCTTCGACATGATATTTCCTTCGATATGCTAACAACGTTGTTTCCGGTCGTCGCCTGCTTGCCTCAAACAAGGGGCAGGGCCACCGCTTCACCGGAGTGCGGGACCAATCGCGAAGGCGCGCCTATGAAGAAGGGCCTGGCTCATGTCAACCCTCGACAGGGCGGTTATGCGGGCTTAGGCAGCTGCCCATGAACCCGGAAAACTACACCAGCATGGCGCAAGTCCGCGCGGGCGTCGACACTATCGACCGGCAACTCGTCGCGCTGCTGGACCAGCGCTTTGCTCATATGCGGGCGGCGGCACGGATCAAGCCCGATCGTGCCGATGTGCGGGACGAAGCGCGCAAGGCGCAAGTCATCGCCAACGCGCGCTCCGAAGCGGAACGCCTGGGCGTGCCTGCCGACATCGTCGCGGACCTGTGGGACCGGCTGGTCGAAGCGTCCATTGCTTACGAACTGAACGAGTTTGAACGGCTCAGGGCCTGAACCCACCCTTAGCGACGCCGAGGGCGGGACAGGGTGGACAGAACGCCGCGCAGCGTTCGCACTTCAAAATGATTCCAACCCGGCTTCGTCAACAGATTGCGCAACGTCCGCTTGGTCGCGGTGGCGCGGTCGGGCGGGAAGAAATAGCCAGCATCCTCCAAAAGCGCTTCGAACTGGTCCAACATGCCTTCCAGCTCGATTTGCGGGGCGGGCTCGCCAAGATCGTTGAGAGTGGGCTGCTCCAGCCCCGCCTGTTTCGACCATTCATAGGCGCACAGGATCACCGCCTGGGCCAGGTTTAGTGATCCGAATTCCGGGTTGATTGGAACCGTCAATATCTTGCGGGCGAGCGCAACATCTTCCGTTTCCAGTCCTGACCTTTCCGGTCCGAAGACATAGGCGCAGCGGCCAACTGCCTGATGCACTTCGCGCGCGGCCTCTTCAGGCGTGACCACTGGCTTGGTTACCCCCCGCTTGCGCACCGTAGTGGCATAGACATGCGCGCAATCCGCCACAGCCTCGGCCAGCGTGCCGAAAACCTGCGCCTGATCCAGGACGACATCCGCCCCCGCCGCAGATGGACCGGCGTCAGGGTTGGGCCAGCCGTCACGCGGGCTGACCAGCCGCATTTCGGTCAGGCCGAAATTCAGCATGGCGCGCGCGGCCTTGCCGATATTCTCGCCCAGCTGTGGCCGGACCAGAACGATGACGGGGCGGGATGTGGTGCTGGCTGTCATTTCGTTAGTCCTGGGTGGGGGCTGATCCGCCATTTCGAAGGCTTAATGGCTATTCAGGACAGACGAGGAAATGCAAGGAGCAGGGCTATCGGCCTCACTCACTCCCCACCTCTTTCACCGACCCGGCAAAATCCTCAAAGTCCCGCGCGTCGGTGAAGTCCTTGTACACGCTCGCGAAGCGGATGTACGCGACGCTGTCGAGCCGTTTGAGGCCCTCCATCACCATTTCGCCAATCGCGCGCGCAGGAATTTCCCCTTCACCACTCGTTTCCAGCTGGCGCTGGATGCCCGAAATCATCTTTTCCAACCGGCTGGGGTCGATCTGCCGTTTGCGGCAGGCAATGTCGATTGACCGGGCGAGCTTGTCCCGGTCGAACGCTTCCTTGCGTCCCTCGCTCTTGCCCACCCAGATGTCGCGCAACTGAATGCGTTCGAATGTAGTGAAACGTGCCCCACAGGCTTCACACTGCCGCCTGCGGCGAATGGCGGCGCCATCTTCGGTGGGGCGGCTGTCCTTTACCTGACTGTCGTCATGGGCACAGAAGGGGCAACGCATTCAGTGATTAGCTCCGTTCGTTTCAGGCGATTCGAGACACGGGATGGCACAGCCGCCGCGCCTCGACCACCCCTTGAAACGAACGGAGGCGATCAACCTTCGTAAATCGGGAAGCGGGCGCAAAGCGCCGTCACCCGGTCACGCACATTGGCCTCGACCGCCGCGTCGCCATGCTCGCCGCCGGAACGCTGGGTATCGCGCAGACCTTCCAGAACGTCGGCGATCATATCGCCAATCGCTTCGAATTCCGCGACGCCGAAGCCGCGGGTCGTGCCTGCGGGCGAACCCACGCGAATGCCGCTGGTCTTGGTCGGCGGCAACGGATCGCCCGGCACGCCATTCTTGTTGCAGGTGATGAAGCTGCGCTCCAGCGCCTCGTCAGCATCCTTGCCCGAAATGCCGTAGGGGCGCAGGTCGATGAGCGCCAGATGCGTGTCGGTGCCGCCGGAAACCACGGCCAGGCCGCGCTGCTCCAGCTTGGCGGCCAGCGCCTTGGCATTGGTGACGATCGCCTGGGCATAGGTCTTGAATTCGGGCCGCAGCGCTTCGCCGAATGCAACCGCCTTGGCGGCGATGACGTGCATCAGCGGCCCGCCCTGCAGGCCGGGGAACACAGCCGAATTGATCTTCTTCGCAATGGCTTCATCATTGGTCAGGATCATGCCGCCGCGCGGACCGCGCAGGGTCTTGTGCGTGGTCGTGGTCACGACATCGGCGAAGCCGAAGGGCGTGGGATGCGCACCGCCAGCGACCAACCCAGCGAAATGCGCCATATCGACCATCAGCAGCGCGCCGACCTTGTCAGCGATCGCGCGGAAGCGGGCGAAGTCGAGGTGGCGGGGATAGGCCGATCCGCCCGCGATGATGAGCGTCGGCTTGGCCTCGATCGCCTGCGCTTCCAAAGCGTCATAGTCGATCAGATGCGTATCTTCGCGCACGCCATATTGTACGGCATTGTACCACTTGCCCGACAGGGCGGGCTTTGCGCCATGCGTCAGGTGGCCACCAGCGTCGAGCGACAGGCCCATGATGGTGTCGCCCGGCTTGGTCAGCGCCAGCATCACCGCGCCGTTCGCCTGCGCGCCCGAATGGGGCTGCACATTGACGAAGCCGCAGTTGAATATCTGCTTGGCCCGGTCGATGGCCAGCTGTTCGACCGTATCCGACGGCGCGCAGCCCTGATAGTAGCGCTTGCCCGGATAGCCTTCGGCATATTTGTTGGTGAAGACGCTGCCCTGCGCCTCCAGCACTGCCTTTGACACGATATTTTCGGACGCGATCAGTTCGATCTGGGCCTGTTCGCGCATCAGTTCGCTGGCGACGCCCGCAAAGACTGCCGGATCGGCTTCGGCCAGGCCGCGGGTGAAATATCCTTCGGCCCGGATGTCGGACAGGTCAGGCTGGGCGAGGGCGGCTGTGCTCATCGGCTGGCTCCTTGAAGCGCGGGCTGGGACAGTTTTTCGACGCGGCCACTATGGCGGCCACCGCCGAATTCGGTGGAAAGAAATGCTGTGATGCAGGCACGGGCCATGTCGACGCCGGTCAGGCGGGCGCCCAGGGCGAGAACGTTGGCATCATTATGTTCGCGGGCGAGCGCGGCCGACAGAGGTTCGGATACCAAGGCGGCGCGGCATGCGGGGTTGCGATTCACGGCAATCGAAATCCCTATGCCCGATCCGCACAGCGCAATGCCGCGATCGGCGTCGCCAGCGGCCACAACGGCTGCAAGCTTGTAACCATAATCAGGATAATCGACGCGGTCGGCGGTCGCCGGGCCAAGGTCGTTTACCTCATGTCCTTCAGCACGCAGCCAGTCTGTCAGTTCCGCCTTCAGATCGACAGCGGCGTGATCGGAAGCGATTGCGATTTTCATATGCCGTCCCCTGCATCATATGGGGGTGATTCGTCCCGCGCCTCATAGGGGGTGCGCTGATCAATTGCCACAGTCCAGCTGCCGCCTTATGGCCTGCATCATGACTGGTACGATATTATCCATCCTGATGCTGGCGGGCCTGTTCCTGACCGGCGGCGGCATTTACGCGATCGTCAGGAAGGGGGATCGCAAACGCGGTATCCTGATGATCATAGCCGGATTGGTGATGTTCGCCAACGTCGGCATTTCCGCCATTCCGGGACCTGATGTCGCCCTACTGGATGGCGGTAACTGATCAGGGATGCAATGCTATCGCCGCCAGAAGGTCGGTCTGCGTCACCAGGCCGCGTAACCGGCGATCATCATCCACGACAATCGCTTCGCGGCGCGTTCCGCTGGTCAGTGGCCGCAGCAGCTGGGCCACCGGGGTCGCGGAAGTGACCAGCAGGGGTTCGGACGCAATGTCCCTTACCCTCTCGCCAGCTTTCGCCAGGTCGAGCGGCCCGACCAGGCCGCGCACGCGCCCGGCTTCGTCAAGCACCGGCAACGACAAGAGCCGCCGGGTGTAGAGCAACTGCCGCGCCTCTGAAACCGGCTGCCCTTCGCCTATCGCGATAACGTCCCGGGACATGATCTCTCCGCAGGTAAGGTCGCCATGAACCCGCTCGGCGGCGCGTATTTCGGCGTCGTGCAGCACGACATGCAAGTCGGCAGCATCCACATCCAGAGCGTCGCCATAGGCTTCCAGGGCTTCTTCCACATCACGCTCCGACGGGGTGCGCAGCGGCGGAGCGCTATCCTGCGTTCCATGCGGGCTAGGTGCCTTGGGCGCGACATGTGGATAGCTGTGCCCGGCAATCCGGTGGAAGATTATCGCCACGACGAGCAGCAGGGCGGTATTCACCGCAACCGGCACCAACGCGAACATGAAGCTGGGGGCCGCTCCACTCGCGCCAAGCACAGCCGACAGCGCAACCGCACCTCCCGGTGGATGAAGGCAGCGCAGCAGCGACATGGCCGCGATGGCGCAGCCCACGGCCAGCGCGGCGGCGACGGTAGGATCGGGGATCGCTCTGGCAATGGCGATGCCGACGACCGCAGAAATCACATTACCGCCGAACACTGACCAGGGTTGGGCCAGCGGGCTTGCAGGCACGGCGAACAGCAGGACGGCGGATGCCCCCATTGGCGCGACCAGCAAGGGATGGGTGATGCCATTTCCCAACATCAGGCCGCACAACAGGCCCGTGATGGCGATGCCGCCAATAGCCCCGCTCGCGGCCTTCAATCGATCGACAAAGGCCGGCCCCGGCGGAGCGGGTATGAAGGCGCTGTAATAGCGGCTCCAGATCAGGCGGGCGTCATTTTTCGGTTCGGTCATCAGGCGTGGCGGCTAGCCGCGAAGGGTGACAAGGCCAAGCAGGAATTTCACCCGCCTGGGCAAGCTGCGCTTTGCGGGGGTGCTGGCGGATCGAAGGGGCGAGCCCATCAATCCGCCTGCCCATCAGGATCAGCGGATCGGAGAGTCGGGGGCGAGCCGCATGTCGAGATAATTGTCGACGGACTTCATCAACTGGTCCAGCTCATGTTCGAAAAAGTGGTTCGCGCCACGGATTTCGTCATGATGGATTGTGATGCCCTTTTGTGTGCGCAGCTTGTCGACCAGCTTCTGCACGGCGCTGGCGGTCACTACCTCATCGCCCGTTCCCTGGACGATGATGCCGGACGAAGGGCAAGGCGCCAGGAAGGAAAAGTCGTACATGTTCGCGGGCGGAGCGACCGAGATGAAGCCGCGAATTTCAGGACGGCGCATCAGCAATTGCATGCCGATCCACGCGCCGAATGAAAATCCGGCGATCCAGGTGGTCTGCGCTTCGGGATGGAAGCTCTGCACCCAATCCAGCGCTGCGGCTGCATCGCTCAATTCACCGACGCCGTTGTCGAATGTCCCCTGGCTACGTCCCACGCCCCGGAAGTTGAAGCGCAAAACCGCGAATCCGCGTTTCACGAACGTCTTGTAAAGCGCCTGGGTGATGCGATCGTTCATCGTGCCCCCGCCTTGCGGGTGGGGATGAAGGATCATCGCGACAGGGGCGCGAGGGCGGGGCGGAGGGCTGAAACGCCCTTCAAGGCGGCCTTCAGGGCCAGGAAAGATAACGTCGGGCATGGCACCTTATTATGGTTATGGCCGCGAACGGCTGACTGGATGCGGGGGCGCAAGCCTTTGCTGGCGTTGCGCGGCAGACCGCCTATATAGAAGTCACCGCCGTTTCCGCAATCAATGAGTATAGCCGCCTAGTGGCCGCCGATCGCCTTTACCTGGATCATGCCGCAACGACGCCGATGATGGCCGAAGCGAAAGCGGCGATGATCGAAGCGATGAACCGCTGGGCCAACCCGTCCAGCCCCCATGCCGAAGGGCGTGCGGCGCGCGCTGTGTTGGAAGACGCGCGGGGCAGGATTGCGCGTGCGCTGGGCTGGCAGGCGCATGTCATCTTCACCTCCGGCGCGACCGAAGCGATCTCCATGGCGCTGGGCCACGTACCTGCCGACGATATTGCGACCTCGCCGGTAGAACATGATTCCGTCCTGCGCGTCACGCCTGGAGTCGGTCGGCTGCCGGTCGGTCGCGACGGGCGCGTCGACACCAAGTCTAACTCCGTGCTTCCGCGCGTGATTGCGGTCCAGCACGTCAATAACGAAACCGGCGTCATCCAGCCGCTTGATAAAATCGATCGCGCCGACACGTGGCTGTTCGCCGATTGCGCCCAAAGCGCGGGCAAGCTCCCCCTGCCGGACGCGGACATGATCGCGATCAGCGCACATAAATTCGGCGGCCCGCCGGGAATCGGCGCACTGCTGGTCAAGAACCTTGCCCTTTTGCGCCCCAGTGGCGGGCAGGAACAAGGCTACCGGGCCGGAACGGAAAATCTGCCGGGCGTGATCGCCATGATGGCTGCGCTGGAGGAGCGGCGGAACTGGCTGGCGGAGGCTGAACGACTGCGGGCAAGGCTAGACAGTGGAATAGAGGCGGCTGGGGGCGAAGTGGTTGCGCGGGACGCTCCACGCATCGCTTCGATTGCCAGCTATCGCATGCCGGGCGTGTCGGCCCGTGCGCAACTGATCCAGTTCGACATGGCGGGCATATCGGTGTCGGCGGGTAGCGCCTGCTCATCCGGTTCGCTAAAGACCAGCCATGTGCTGCATGCCATGGGCTGGGACGATGTCGCCGCATCCGAAGTTGTACGCGTCAGCTTTGGTCCGGCTACGGATGAGGCGGATGTGGATCGCTTCCTGCGCCAGTGGACGGGCCTGATGGAACGTGGACGGCGATGACCATCTATCTCGACTATCAGGCGACAACGCCGCTCGCGCCCGAAGTGTTTGACGCCATGGTGCCGCTGCTCCGCGAACAGTTCGCCAATCCTCATAGTGCGCACAGGCTGGGCCGGGCAGCCGCGGCCCATGTCGAGCATGCACGGGCGGAAGTTGGGACGTTGTTGCCGCCCGGCGGCCAGCTTCTCTTCACATCAGGCGCGACCGAAGCGCTTAACATCGCCATTCAGGGCGCTCCTGCTGGCGGCATCGTTACCATCGCGACGGAACATGCGGCGGTGCTGGATACCGTGCTGGCTCAGCAGGGCAACGGACGCGACATGGCCATTCTACCCGTCGGGCCGGATGGCCTGGTCGATATGGATGCAGCCGCGCGCGCAATTCGACCCGGTGTGGCGCTGGTCGCGGCGATGCTGGTCAATAATGAGATCGGCGTGATCCAGCCTGTCGCCCAACTCGCCGATATGGCGCATGAAGCGGGCGCGCTGTTTCTATGCGATGCCGTGCAGGGCTATGGCCGCGTGCCGCTGCCTCAAAATGCCGATATGATCGCGATTAGCGCGCACAAGATCCACGGACCCAAGGGCGTGGGCGCACTCTGGCTGCGCGATAGGGTGCAGCTTCAAACCGTCATCCATGGTGGAGGGCAGGAAGGGGGGCTGCGTTCGGGCACTCTATCGCCTGCCCTGTGCGCGGGTTTCGGCGTCGCTGCCCGGTTGATGCGGGAAAGGGCGGACGCTGACCGATCCCATGTCGAAGCGCTCTGGGACCTGGCGCGGGCGCTGTTCGCCGACTGGACCCTGAACGGCAGCGCGGACTGCCGCTATCATGGAAATATCAATCTGCGCCGCGAAGCCATTGATGGCGCGCGCCTGTTGTCGGATTGCCGCAATGTCGCTTTTTCGCTCGGCAGTGCTTGCGCGAGCGGGTCCGGGCGTCCTAGCCATGTGCTGCGCGCCCTGGGACTGCCGGACGGAGAGGCGCGTGGATCGGTTCGGATCGGCTTTGGTCGATACACGACACTGGCCGAATTGGAGGATGCGGCGGCAATCATAAATAAAGCGGCAGCCGCACAAGCGGCGCCATAAAGCCAAGGGAAGTCGCAATATGGTCAGGGTCACCTTCATCAGCGCCGATGGCGAACATCGACAGGAAATCGACGCCGCCAGCGGATCGGTCCTGCTGGACGTCGCCCAGGCGGCGGGCCAGCCTTTGGAAGGGACCTGCGAAGGTCAGATGGCTTGTTCCACTTGCCATGTGATCGTGGATCGGGATCATTTTGACAGGCTGACTATCGCCAGCGAAGCGGAGGAGGATATGCTCGACCTTGCGGCGGCGGCCACGCGGACCAGTCGTCTGTCCTGCCAGATCGTCCTTGATGACACGCTGGACGGCCTTGTCGTCCGCATTCCCGGCCAATCCCACAATATGCAGGGCATGTAAGCAGATGCGCTTGGTCCTGCCCGCCGCTTTGCTGGCTACGGCGATGCTTGTGACGATCGGCAGCGCGGTTGCCCAGGAACGCCAGTCGCTCCTGCCGCCCGCGCCGCGTTACATGGTCAGCCAGTCGGCAATGGAAGCCGCGCGCAATCCTCGCGAAATCGAAAAAGAGACTGGCGGACGGCTGGGTGTGGCGCTGATCGACAGCAAGGGCGCTTTGCTGCTCGGCTTCAACCGGGACGACCGTTTCGCGATGTGCTCTACCTTCAAGGCGCCTCTCGCGGCTGCCGTGCTGATGGGTGCGGAAGCAGGCAAGTTCGGGCTGGACGGGCAGGTCGCCTTTTCCAAAACCGACCTCCAGGAATATGCGCCAGTCGTAAAGGCGAACATGAAGCGCGGGCGCATGTCGATGGCCGAACTCGCCGAAGCGGCGGTGGAAGTGAGCGACAATAGCGCCGCCAATCTGCTGCTTCCCTTCGTGGGTGGACCAGAAGGACTGACGGCGTTCATGCGCTCGCATGGCGATGCGGTCAGCAGGCTGGACCGCAACGAACCCGACCTGAACGAAAATGCGGAAGGGGACGTGCGCGACACGACCAGCCCCGCGGCGATGGCTGGACTCATGGCGCGCCTGATATTTCAGGACATGCAACCCGACAGCACCAAGCGACTGCGTGAATGGCTGAACGGCAGCAGCACGGGCGACCGTCGCATCAAGGCCGGACTGCCCGAAGGCTGGACATCGGGAGGCAAGACAGGCAGCTGCGGCACGGCGTTCAATGATGTCGCCCTGGTCAAGGCGCCGTCTGGCGAAGAATATGTCCTCGCAATCTTTCTCGATCGGCCCACGGTCGATGCCAAGGCAGCTGACAGCGCGATTGCGCAAGCGGCACGGGCGGCGCTTGGGCTGATCGGCAAGGCGCAGCGCACGGGGCTGGAGTAAGGACGCGCGCACTTTGCGCCCTTGCCATCGCCGATCCCTTTCGCCATATGCGCCGCGGGAGTCGGGCGGACGTGGTCGTCGCCAACTTGGTCAGGTCCTGACGGAAGCAGCCACAACGATTTCGCCGCGGGTCGTTCCGGCTCCCACCCTTATCCGGCTTTCCGGCTTCGACAGCCGCCCGCTAAGCCGCTAGGTTGATCCTTATGTCCGATTCACCTCAGCCTTATCGCGTGCTTGCGCGCAAATACCGGCCGCGCAATTTCAATGAGCTGATCGGGCAGGATGCGATGGTCCAGACGCTGGGCAACGCCATTCGTCGCGGGCGGCTGGCTCATGCCTTCCTGATGACGGGCGTTCGCGGCGTGGGCAAGACATCCACGGCGCGGTTGATCGCCAAAGCGCTCAATTGCGTTGGTCCAGACGAACGGGGCGGCCCTACGATTGACCCGTGCGGTCAGTGCGAACCGTGCACTGCAATTGCCGAAGGTCGGCATATCGATGTCGTGGAAATGGACGCTGCCAGCCACACCGGCGTCGATGACGTGCGAGAGATTATTGAGGCGGTGCGTTACGCAGCCGTTTCCGCGCGATACAAAATCTACATCATCGACGAAGTTCACATGCTGTCGAAGAACGCGTTCAACGCGCTTCTCAAGACGCTGGAGGAACCTCCCGCGCATGTGAAGTTCCTGTTCGCCACGACTGAAGTGAACAAAGTGCCGGTCACCGTCCTGTCCCGCTGTCAGCGCTTTGACCTGCGGCGCATCCCGGCGGAAATGCTTTCCGCGCATTTCGCCCATGTCGTCGAAGCCGAAGGCGTCGCTGCGGAAGACGACGCGCTCGCGCTGATCGCGCAGGCGGCTGAAGGCTCAGCACGCGATGGCCTGTCCATTCTGGATCAGGCCATCGCCCATGCGGAAATGGGTGAAGGTGCGCCGCGGGTCACCGCCGCCCAGGTGCGTGAGATGCTGGGCCTGTCGGATCGCGCTGCTGTGCGGCGCTTGCTGGCCCTGCTGCTGGAAGGCGACACTGGCGCTCTATTGGGGGCGGTGCGCGATCAATATGCGCTGGGGGTCGAACCGCTTGCACTGGTTCGTGGCCTGTTGGAATTGGTCCATGCCGTGACGTTGTTGAAGGCCGGGCGCGACATCGCCAGTCCGGGGCAGTCGGCGGAAGAGAGGGAAGCGTTGGCCAACTGGGCCTCGCAAATCGGCTTCGCGCCGCTCCATCGTCTGTGGCAGTTGCTGCTCAAGGGACATGACGAGGTGGCGAGCGCTGCCTTTCCCATCGAAACTTGCGAAATGGCGCTTTTACGGGTGATGCATGCCGCGACCATGCCTGATCCGGGTGAGATCGCCCGTCTGCTGCGCGATGGACCGTCGGCCGCGCCGGGCGCGCCGATTTCGGGCGCCCCCGACGCACCGGCAAGCGAAGGCCCCGCCGCTTCGCTTCCCGCAACATTCGAACAGATGATCGTCATGCTGGAGGATGGCGGGCGGCACATGATCGCAGGGCAGATCAGGGACTGCGTGCGCCTGGTCAGCTACGCGCCGCAATCGCTGGAAATGCAGCTTGCCCCGCCGCTCGACGCGAATTTTGCAAAGACGCTGGAAGGCGCGCTGCATCAGGCGACAAAGGTTCGCTGGCAGGTGCGGATCAGCGATGGCCCCGCTGCGCCATCCCTGTTGGAACAGGAACAGCAACGGCGCGCTGATGAGCGAGCGGAAATATTGGAAACACCCGTGGTGAAGGCGGCAATGGCGGCCTTCCCGCATGCGCAGCTTAGCGATGAGCTGGAACAATGGAGCGCAGAGCGATGAAGGATCTGAACGAGATACTGGGCATGGCCAACCGCGTGCAGGAGGAACTGCAACGCGCGCAGGATAATCTGGACAAGATTGAGGTTGAAGGCGCTGCTGGCGGCGGCCTGGTCAAGGTGCGCGCATCGGCCAAGGGTCGGATCGTGGGCGTGTCGATCGACGACAGCCTGCTCGCCCCTTCGGAAAAGCAGATGCTGGAAGATCTCGTCGCCGCCGCGTTCAACGACGCGCGCAAAAAGGCAGACGAGGTAAGCTCTGCTGAAATGGCCAAGATGACCAGCGGTTTGCCCCTGCCTCCCGGCTTCAAGCTGCCTTTCTGAAGAATATGGGCACGTCCTCAGTCGCCGTTCATGGTTCCTTTAATAGGCTGGCGCGATTGAATGGCGGGATGACTGTCCCCATAAAGCGATGAACTGCATGGCGGCCAAGAGACCGGCGGCATCGGAGATTGAATGAACACGCAATATCCCCTTCTTCCACTGCGCGACATTGTTGTTTTCCCGCAGATGATCGTGCCGCTGTTCGTTGGCCGCGACAAAAGCGTCGCCGCCCTTGAATCGGCTATGGAAGGCAATAAAGAAATCTTCCTCGTTTCGCAGCTTGACCCTGCGGAGGATGATCCCAGCCGGGATTCGCTGTACGACACGGGCGTCATCGCCGTCGTCCTGCAATTGCTCAAACTGCCCGACGGCACGGTGCGCGTGCTGGTCGAAGGAAAGAGCCGCGCTCAACTCGTATCGATCGACGCGGACGGCACGCATCTGGTGGCGGATGTCAGCCCGATTGAAGAGATCGCTGCGGAAGGTCCCGAAGCCGCCGCATTGATGCGCTCGGTTGCGGAACAGTTTGAAAATTACGCCAAGCTCAACAAGAAGCTGCCGGCCGAAACGCCCGTGCAACTGCGTGAGATCGAAGACGCCGGACGACTGGCCGATGCCGTGTCCGCCAATATCAATGTCAAGGTCGCCGACAAGCAGTCGCTGCTGGTTGAGGCTGATCCGGTCAAGCGGCTGGAGATGGTCTTTGCCTTCATGGAAGGCGAACTGGGCGTGTTGCAGGTCGAAAAGAAAATCCGGGGCCGCGTGAAGCGCCAGATGGAAAAGACTCAGCGCGAATATTATCTGAACGAACAGCTGAAGGCGATCCAGCGTGAACTGGGTAATGGAGAGGGTGAGGAAGGCGACGAACTCGCCGAACTGACCGAAAAGATAGCCAAGGCCAAGCTCAGCAAGGAAGCGCGTTCCAAGGCGACGGCGGAGCTGAAAAAGCTCAAGGGCATGCAACCCATGTCCGCCGAGGCGACCGTCGTCCGCAATTATCTGGACGTGCTGCTGGGACTTCCCTGGGGCAAGAAGGGCAAGGTCAAGAATGACCTGAAGCGGGCGCAGGCCATCTTGGACGAAGATCATTTCGCGCTGGAGAAGGTCAAGGACCGGATCATCGAATATCTCGCTGTTCAGGCGCGCACCAACAAGCTCAAAGGTCCGATCCTGTGCCTCGTTGGGCCACCGGGCGTCGGCAAAACGTCGCTCGGTCGCTCGATCGCCAAGGCGACAGGCCGTGAATTCGTGCGCCAGTCATTGGGCGGCGTGCGCGATGAAGCCGAAATTCGTGGCCACCGCCGCACCTATATCGGATCACTGCCGGGCAAGATCGTCACCAACTTGAAGAAGGCGGGGACGATGAACCCGCTTTTCCTGCTGGATGAAATTGACAAGCTGGGCCAGGATTTCCGGGGTGATCCCGCTTCGGCACTGTTGGAAGTGCTGGACCCGGAACAGAACAGTAAGTTCCAGGATCATTATCTGGAGATCGACGTCGATCTGTCCGACATCATGTTCGTGACGACGGCCAACTCGCTGAACCTGCCGCAGCCATTGCTCGACCGCATGGAGATCATCCGTCTCGAAGGCTATACTGAGGATGAGAAGGTGGAGATTGCCCAACGGCACCTGCTCCCCAAACAGTTCGACGCCCATGGCCTCAAGGATGGCGAACTGGAAGTCACCGAGGCGGCGGTGCGTGACCTCATCCGCTATTATACGCGGGAAGCCGGTGTGCGGACGCTGGAGCGCGAAATCGCCCGGCTTGCGCGCAAGGCACTGCGCAAGATCCTGGAAGGCGCGTTCGAAAAGGTGACGATCACGCCGGACAATCTGGCGGACTATGCCGGTGTACGGAAATTCCGCCATGGCATGGGTGAAGAAGAAAACCAGATCGGCGCCGTGACCGGCCTCGCCTGGACCGAGGTCGGCGGGGAATTGCTGACCATCGAAGCCGTGACAGTGCCGGGCAAGGGACAGATCAAGACGACCGGCAAGCTGGGCGAAGTGATGAACGAATCGGTTCAGGCGGCCTTCTCCTATGTGAAGGCGCGCTCACCGGGCTATGGCATCAAGCCCAGCATCTTCATTCGCAAGGATATCCACATTCACCTTCCCGAAGGCGCGGTGCCCAAGGATGGGCCTTCCGCTGGCATTGGCATGGTGACCACCATCGTATCGACGCTGACCGGCATCCCCGTCCACAAGGATGTGGCGATGACGGGTGAGGTGACGCTGCGCGGTCGGGTGCTGCCCATCGGCGGGCTGAAGGAAAAGCTGCTCGCCGCGCTGCGTGGCGGGATCAAGACGGTCCTGATCCCTGCGGAAAATGAAAAGGATCTCGCTGAGATTCCGGCCAATATCCGCGAGGGACTGGAAATCGTGCCGGTCGCGCATGTGGATGAAGTGCTGGCGCGGGCACTGGTTTCCACCCCCGAAGCGATTGCCTGGACCGAAGAAGATGACCTGGCCGCGCAACCCAGCCCCGCACATGGCCGGGACGGGGATGGGTCCTTGCGTCACTGACAAGGGTTAAGTGGCTGTTAAGAGCCGGTTTGATGAGAGATGATCTGGATCAGAAAATCTTGTCGATGCCGGTTCTTTTGTCGTTTTCCCTTTGACAGTCATTAAAAGCTGCGCCTTATTGCGCCGCTTACGCGATTCCGACGTTTATCCATAAAGCTAGAAGGGGGTTCCAAGGCATGAATAAGCAGGATCTTATCAGCGCCGTCGCTGAAACGAGCGGCCTGAGCAAAAGCGACACGACCAAGGCTGTTGAGGGTGTGTTCGAATCCATTTCCGCCGCGCTGAAGAAGGGCGATGAAGTTCGCCTCGTCGGCTTCGGCACCTTTTCCGTTTCGCAGCGCAAGGCGTCCACCGGTCGTAACCCGCGCACTGGCGAAACCATGACGATCAAGGCTTCGGCTCAGCCCAAGTTCAAGGCTGGCAAGGGCCTGAAGGATTCGGTAAACTAAAATCCGGCATCCGGTTCGCCGGATCGTTCTGCCCCCTTTTAGCGGCATCTGGCCGACAGTTGGTGGGAAGTTTTTAGGAGAGCGGCGCGGCAGGTGGATAATCCATCGCCCGCTGTATGTTTGAGGCGGATTGGGGGAAGGGCCAGACGGTTCGTCCCCCTTTCCTTTTTCGTTGAAGAGACCCATCTGGGCGCTTGACGAGGCGGAAATGGCCGCATATGTGCCGCTTCTCTCTCGGGCCATATGGCCCTGTGGCGATCGTAGCTCAGTTGGTTAGAGCGCTGGTTTGTGGTACCAGAGGTCGGGGGTTCGGATCCCCTCGATCGCCCCATTTCCCCTTCTGCATCAATTAATTGGGCGCGTGCCGAACGGCGCGGGAAAGCCAACTTTCCATATTCACCCCTTCGCATCCCGATCATAGGCTTCTATAAAGCGGCGATGGATGATGCACGCGACCGGGGCCTGACCCTCAATCCCAAATATGACCGGGACGGGCTGATCACAGCCGTCGTCACCGATGCGGATGGAGGCGACGTCTTGATGGTCGCCCATATGAATGCTGAAGCGTTCGCGTTAACGGTCGAAACCGGACTCGCCCATTTCTGGTCCAGAAGCCGCCAGTCCCTTTGGAAAAAGGGCGAAACGTCAGGCCATATGCTGCAGGTCCGCGACATTCGCATAGATTGCGACCAGGATGCCGTGTGGGTGAAGGCGACGCCCGCCGGCCCCAGCTGTCACACGGGCGCGCGATCATGCTTTTTCCGGCGCGTGGGGGCGGACGGTCTAACCCCGGTCGACACCGACTAGAAGGCGGCCTAGCCGTTGCCCTGACCGCTGTCGCGCACCGCAACTCAGGGGTGGGGCAGGGCCGCACCGACATTCAGCATTTTGCCGTTGGTGATGATCACCAGATCGCCCAGTTTGGCTATGTTGAACAATTTGCGCGCAAAAGCCGTTGGCACGCCGATGCAGCCATGGGTCGCTTTGCCCCATTGAACATCGCTGCCGTGGATCGCGACGCCATCATTTGTGAGGCGCAGCATGTAGGGCATGGGCGCGCCATAGATTGAGGACACATGGTCCGCATCCTTCTGCGTGATCGGAAACGCGCCCAGCGGGCTGGGCTTGTCATCCGCACCATAAAGTATGACGGCCGCGCCGATTTCATGCCCGGCGCGGAATACGGATAGCGTCTGGGCCTTCAGGTCGACGGTGATGATCACCGGGCCGACCGCAGGCGCGCGGCTTTCGTCCCAGGCATAGTCCCCATGGCGGAACGGGCCATGGATGGGCAGGACGCTTTTGACTGCCAGCGTATGCGGATCGACCGCCACGGGCTGAGTGCGTGCGCGTTCGACGGGGGCAACCGGGGCGACAGATTTTGGGGCCGTATCGACCGCCTGCTCTGCCTTCGCGGTCGGCTCCAGGTCACGGCCCCGTTCCAGATACGCGGTGACCAGCAGCAGGACCGCTCCCGCGGTCGCTCCTACGGCGATCTTGGGTCCTGCAAATCGCATCAATGCCGTGATCAGTCGCACATTCACCCCGTTTTTCCGACAATCGCCTCAACGGTTTGCCGGAAAAAGATTAAGGTCACCCTTCCCGGTCGACCTCCGCCGCAGCGATGGCGGTCAGGTTCAATATGCCTCTGGCCGTCACGCCTGGTGTCAGGACGTGGATCGGTTGAGCCAGTCCCATCAGCATCGGCCCCACGGTAGGCGAACTGGATGACGCGGAAAGTGCCGTCAGCGTGATGTTCGCCGAATCGAGATTGGGCATGATGAGCAGATTGGCCGGTCCTTCGAAACGGGTGTCGGGGATCAGCTTTTCGCGCAGGGGCTGGCTCAGCGCCGCATCCGCGTGCATTTCACCATCCACCTTCAGGTCGGGCGCTGCCGCCTTCACGATTTGCAACGCAGCGCGCATCTTGCGAGCGCTGGGGCTGTGTGACGCGCCGAAATTGGAGTGGGACAACAGTGCGACACGGGGTGACAGGCCGAAATGCTTCAGCTCGGTCGCACCCAGGATCGCCATTTCCGCGACCTGCTCAGGCGTTGGATCAGGCACCATATGCGTGTCGGTGATGAACAATGCGCCGGGATCAAGGATCAGGCCTGTCAGCGCATAAACGCGACTATGTCCCGGCCTGCGCTCGACGATCCGCAGCACATGTTCCACCTGGCCCCAATATTCACTGTTGCCTCCAACGATTGCGGCATCGACCCGCCCGGTGCGCAGCAACATGGCTGCCGTCACGGTCGGGCGGCGATAAACGTGGCGAAGAACTTCGGCGGCAGGCACGCCCTTGCGCGCCGCGATCAGGCGATAAGCCTCCACCAGTTCGTTCATGACCAGATGATCGGTTTCTGGATCGATGACCTCGACATCGCGGTCCAGTTCAAGGCTCAGCCCCAGTTCGGGCAGCTTGTCCTTCAATATCCTGCGGCGCGCCACGATCACTGGCCGCACGATCCCTTCGTCCAGCCCATCCTGAATCGCGCGGAGCACACGTTCATCCTCGCCCTCGCCATAGGCGATCCGTCGGCACGTGCCGCGCGCTGCTTCGAACACCGGCAGCATGAGCTGAGCCGACCGTGTATTCTGCTGTGCCAGGGACCGCCGGTAAGCCTCTATATCCAGGGCGCGCTTGGCAACGCCGCTGTCCATTGCCGCCTTCGCCACAGCGGGAGCGATCTCGGCAATCAGGCGGGGATCGAACGGAGTCGGGATGATATATTCGGGGCCAAAGGCCAGCTTGCGGCCGCCATAGGCCTGGGCGACGCTGTCATGTGCGGGCAGCCGGGCAAGCGCGGCAATCGCCTCGGCAGCCGCCGCTTTCATCGCTTCGTTAATCTCGGTCGCGCGCGCGTCCAGCGCTCCCCTGAAAATATAGGGAAAACAAAGGACGTTGTTGACCTGGTTTGGATAGTCGGATCGCCCAGTCGCGATGATCGCGTCAGGGCGCGCCGCCTTGGCCACCTCTGGCCGAATTTCCGGCTCTGGATTGGCGAGCGCGAAGATCAGCGGCCTGTCGGCCAGCAGCGGCAACCATTCGGGCTTCAACACACCCGGCGCGGATAGCCCCAGGAAGATGTTCGCGCCCGGCAGCACTTCCGGCAAAGTCCGGGCGTTCGTATCGCGTGCATAGCGCGCCATGTTGGGCAGCATGTCCTCGCGCCCGGAATGGATCACTCCATCCTTGTCGGTCAGCGTGACATTGTCCACCTGCAGTCCCATGGACACGAGCAAGTCGACGCAGGCGAGCGCCGCCGCGCCAGCGCCCGACGTTACCAGTCTGGCTTCGGCCAGGCTTTTGCCTTGCAGGACCAGCGCGTTACGCACCGCTGCCGCGACGACGATGGCGGTGCCATGCTGGTCGTCGTGAAAAACGGGAATGTTCATCCGCTTCTTCAGTTCCGCCTCGATGGCGAAGCATTCGGGCGCCTTGATATCTTCCAGGTTGATGCCGCCAAAACTTGGTTCCAGCAGCGAAACGGCCTCGATGAACTTTTCAGGATCGGTGGTATCGACCTCCAGGTCGAACACGTCGATGTCGGCGAACTTCTTGAACAGGACCGCCTTGCCCTCCATCACCGGCTTGGACGCCAGCGCGCCGATGGCGCCCAGGCCAAGCACCGCCGTGCCATTGGAAATGACCGCGACCAGGTTGCCGCGCGCGGTATAGTCCATCGCCTTTTCGGGGTCTTGCGCGATCTCCAGGCATGGCGCGGCGACGCCCGGAGAATAGGCCAACGCCAGATCGCGCTGATTGACCATTCGCTTGGTCGGCTCGATCCGCAGCTTTCCCGGTTGCGGCAGGCGGTGATAGTCCAGTGCGGCGCGGCGTGTGTTTTCGTCCATGCTGGGGGATTAGTGGCCATTCATCGCCGGGGCAATGGCGACATCATCCAAAGGCCATCCCCGCCTGTCGGATAAGAAAACCCGCTTGACCCCTGCGGTGAAAAGCCCCGCTTGTGCGCCGGGGCGCTTGCAACTAAATCGCCCCCATGACATCGACAAACGACATTCGCCGCTCCTTCCTCGACTATTTCGGGGCGAACGGCCACACCATCGTTCCGTCCGCGCCTCTGGTGCCGCACAACGACCCGACCCTGATGTTCGTCAACGCGGGCATGGTGCCGTTCAAGAATGTCTTTACCGGATTGGAATCGCGGCCTTATTCCACCGCGACCAGCAGCCAGAAGTCGGTCCGCGCGGGCGGCAAGCATAACGACCTCGACAATGTCGGCTACACCGCGCGCCACCATACTTTCTTCGAAATGCTCGGCAATTTCAGCTTCGGCGATTATTTCAAGGAACAGGCAATTGTTCACGCCTGGACCCTGCTCACAAAGGAGTGGGGCCTGCCCGCTGAAAAACTGACGGCAACGGTCTATCACACCGACGACGAAGCCTTTGATCTGTGGAAAAAAATTGCGGGCCTGCCTGACCAGCGCATCATTCGCATCCCGACCAAGGATAATTTCTGGGCGATGGGCGACAGCGGTCCCTGCGGCCCCTGTTCGGAAATCTTCTACGATCATGGCGATCATATCTGGGGCGGACCTCCCGGATCGCCTGAGGAAGACGGCGATCGTTTCGTTGAGATCTGGAACCTCGTCTTCATGCAATATGAGCAGGAAGCTAACGAGATCGTGGGTGAATTGCCCCGGCCCAGCATCGACACCGGCATGGGGCTGGAGCGAGTCGCCGCCGTGCTTCAGGGCGTCCATAACAATTATGACACCGACACGTTCAAGGCGCTGATCGAAGAATCGGGCGCACTGACCCGGACCGCCATTGATGGCGAGCATCAGGCCAGCCACCGCGTCATTGCCGACCATCTGCGGTCGACCAGCTTCCTGATCGCGGACGGCGTGCTCCCCGCGAACGAAGGCCGCGGCTATGTTCTGCGCCGTATCATGCGCCGCGCCATGCGCCACGCGCACATCATCGGTGCCAAGGAACCCTTGATGCACCGTCTGGTGCCCAGCCTGGTGTCCGAAATGGGCGGCGCCTATCAGGAACTGGTCCGCGCCCAGCCTCTGATCGAAGAAACGCTGCTGCGTGAAGAAACCCGCTTCCGCCAGACGTTGGAAAAGGGGTTGAAACTGCTCGACGAAGCGACGGTCGGCCTTTCCGAAGGCGGCACGCTCCCCGGTGAGACTGCGTTCAAGCTCTACGACACCTACGGCTTCCCCTACGACCTGACCGAAGATGCGCTGCGCTCGCGTGGGCTGGGCGTTGACCGGGGCGGCTTTGACAAGGCGATGGCTGAACAAAAGGCCGCTGCCCGCGCCGCGTGGAAAGGCTCCGGGGAAAAGGCGTCTGACGAAATCTGGTTCGACATTGCCGAAACCACCGGCAGCACCGAATTCATCGGCTATAACGGCACGGAAGGTGAGGGCGAAGTGCTCGCGCTGGTCAAGGACGGCGCGCGCATCGACGCGGCGGGGCCGGGCGATGAGGTCATCATCATTGCCAACCAGACGCCATTTTACGGTGAAAGCGGCGGCCAGATGGGCGATGCTGGCACCATCACCTCGCAATCGGGCCTGGTCGCGGATGTCGAGGACACGTCAAAGCCGCTCGGTCGTATCCACGCCCACCGGGCAAAGGTTGGCGCCGGTAGCGTCAAGGTTGGCGACACGATCCACATGGCGGTCGATATCAGCCGCCGCGACCGCATTCGTGCCAATCACAGCGCAACGCACCTGTTGCATGCCGCCCTTCGCAATGAGTTGGGCGCCCACGTCACGCAAAAGGGCAGCCTTGTCGCGCCGGATCGCCTGCGTTTCGATTTTTCCCACCCCGAAGCGCTGACGCATAGCCAGATCGCCGCCGTGGAAATGCATGTGAACGCGCAGATCCGCCACAATGAGGCGGTGACGACCCGGCTAATGACGCCCGATGACGCGATTTCGGCGGGAGCGATGGCTCTGTTCGGTGAGAAATATGGCGATGAAGTTCGCGTCCTGTCCATGGGCAGGGGCGACGCCAACAGCTATTCGGTCGAACTGTGCGGCGGCACCCATGTTCACGCGACGGGCGACATCGCGATCTTCAAGATCATTTCGGAAAGCGCCGTTTCCTCAGGCGTCCGTCGTATCGAAGCACTGACCGGCGAATCCGCCCGGCTCTGGCTCACTGATCGGGAGGAACGCCTGCGTCAGTCCGCCGCCGCGCTCAAGACGACGCCGGATGAGGTTCCGGCCCGTATCGCCGCGCTGATCGAACAGACCCGCAAGATTGAACGTGAACTCGCCGAAGCAAAGAAGGCGCTGGCTCTCGGCGGTGGCGGTAGCGCTCAAGCGGCGGGTCCCGAAAAGGTCGGCAACGTGAACTTCATCGGTCAGGTGATCGAAGGTCTCGACCCCAAGGAACTGCGCGGCCTGATCGATCAGAACAAGGCGGCCCTTGGCAGCGGCGTCTCCGCCGTCCTTGCGGTGGTCGAAGGCCGCGCCAGCATCGCCGTAGGCGTGACCGATGATTTGGTGGGCAACATCAGCGCTGTCGATCTCGTCCGTGCAGGCGTCGAAGCGCTGGGCGGCAAGGGCGGCGGCGGTCGGCCGGACATGGCGCAGGGCGGCGGTCCCGAAGGTGACAAGGCGCAGGCCGCATTAGATGCCGTGAAGGCCGCTCTGGCCAGCGTCCCGGCTTGACGTTGGCCATAGGTGCGCAGGGGGCGCTTTCCTTAAGGGGAAATTGCTTCCCCGTGCCACTGGAGTAGCTCAAAAATCCGTCGCGAATGCGTCGGCGTCAGGGCACCTCATCTGTCCGCAGCCTTCGCAGTTTCGGCGCTGTCTCCATATGCGCCGCCTCCTTGATCCCCATCCGCAGGTCCTCGCGCGTCTGGTGGATGGACGCGATCACCGGGCCCATCGCCACGCCCAGATCAACAAGCGCTGTTTCAGCGAGTTGGAGCGAGCTTTCCAGCGTTTCAGGCACGGCGTCGCTGGCCCCGGCCTGGTAAAGCTGCGCGGCATGATTGGTATCGCGGGCGCGTGCGATGATCGGAAGGTCGGGCACCCATCCCCGGACGCGCTTGGTCACGCGAATGGACAGCACCGGGTCGTCCATCGTCAGGATCAGCGCGCGCGCATGGCCCAAACGCAGCTTGTCCATCATTTCGACACGCGACACGTCGCCAAAAAGGATGGGATATCCGCCGCGCCGGGCTTCGGCGACGACATCCGCGTCGGATTCCACGACGATGAAGCGCTGATTATGAACCCGCAGAAGGTCGCAAACCATGCGCCCGACCCGACCGAAGCCAATGACGACGGCGGCGGCTTCGGTGCTTTCCACTTCGGCGTCGGTCATCTCCTCACCCAGCGCCATTTCCAGTCGGCGGGCGAAATCATGGCCGATACGGGCCAGCAATGGCGTGATGGTCAGGCCGATTGCGGTCACGATTTGCCAGAATGCGGCGGTCGAAGGCAGGATGAGTTGTGCCGCTGCCGCTGCCGTCAGGACGATGAGGGTTGTTTCCGACGGGCTGGACATAAGCACGCCAACCTCCAGGGCCACTCCCTTGCGTGCCCCGGAGAAATACAGGAGCGCCGCTGTAACCAGCGTCTTGGCGACGACAACGCCCAACACGGCAAGGACCAGCGATGGCCAGTTGGCCAGGATGACGCGAACGTCCAGGCTCATGCCGACAGTGATCAGGAACACGCCCAGCGCCAGTCCCTTGAACGGAGCGGTCATGACTTCGACTTCGCCATGATAGTCGGTTTCGGCGATCAAAAGCCCCGCCAGCAGCGCCCCGACAATGGGGGATAGCCCCGCGATCGACGTGGCGAGGCTGGATACGATGACGACCAGCAGGCTGGCTGCCAGAAACACCTCAGGACTCTTCGTGCGAGCTGCCTGGCGAAAAATATGTGGCAGGAAAATTCGGCCGAGCACCAGCATGACCGCGATGGTCACGCCGCCCTTGAACAAAGTGCTCGCCAACTCCGTCCACGCACCATCGGGGCTGGTCGCAATCGATGGCGCGAGCGCACCGAGCATGAAGATGATTGGCACAAGCGCCAAATCTTCGAACAACAACATGGAAAAGGCGGCGCGCCCGACCGCGCTTTGGGTGCCGACGATAGGAAGCACCACGGCGGTCGACGACAGGGCGAGCGCAAGGCCAAGGCCAAAAGCCCCCGCTGCCGACTGCCCCAATGCATAAAGGCCCCCGGCTATCAGGGTGGCGCTGCCGATCAGTTCAGTCGCGCCGACGCCGAACACCTGGGTCCTCATGGTCCACAGCCGCCGAAAACTAAGTTCCAACCCGATCGAGAATAGCAGCAATATGACGCCAAGTTCCGCGAACGGCTCTATGGCTTCCTGATTGGAAATAGTGACATGAAAAAGCCACGGATATTGGCTTACGAGCGACCCAAGCCCTGCTGGCCCTACCGCCAGGCCCACCAAGATAAAACCGATCACCGGGCTGACGCGAAATCTGGCGAAGGCCGGGATAACCAATCCTGCCGCGCCCAGGATGACGAGGGAATCGCTGAAACTTTGTGGATTGATCGCACCGGTCATGCCACATCATCGCGGCAAGCCAGCCGAATTTCCAGCGTTATAGCTGATCCTGCCTGGCCATATCGATTTCCACCTGGTGCGGACGGCGGGACTTGAACCCGCATTCCCAGGGGGAGGCGGATTTTAAGTCCGCTGCGTCTACCGATTTCGCCACGTCCGCATGGCTTTACCCCCTGACGCTTGCGCGCTTCGACGTCAAGGACGCGGCGGCGATCAAGTCACCTTGCTGTTCAGCCGTTCACGCATTTCTTTGCCCGGTTTGAAATAGGGCACGCGCTTGGCCGACACCGGCACCTGTTCCCCCGTGCGCGGATTGCGCCCGGTCCGCGCGTCCCGTGCACGCGTCGTAAATGCCCCGAAACCGCGCAGCTCGACCCGGCCCCCGCCCGACAGCTGCTCGACAATTTCCTTGAAGAAAAGGTCAACGATCCTCTCGACCTCTGGAAGGCCCAGGTCCGGATTTTCATCCGCCAACGTCTGAATCAATTCTGAACGTATCATCGGTCCTCCAGCTCCCCCTTCTGGTTCCCATAGCATTCATACTGAATCCGCAAACCCCTGACAATTGGCCATTGTCGGTAGTCATTTCTTATTTTGGGATAAGAAAAAGCCCGCCGGAATGAAGTTCCGGCGGGCCTTATTACTTTCGCTATATCGAAAGCTATATCGAAGGGTTTCAGCCTTCGCTCTTGGCCTTCAGCGCTTCGCCCAGAATGTCGCCCAGCGACGCGCCGCTGTCGGACGATCCGTACTGAGCCACGGCCTGCTTCTCTTCAGCGATCTGCATCGCCTTGACGGAGAAGGTTGGCTTCTTGGCGCGGTCGAAACCGGTAACCATGGCGTCGAACTTCTGGCCCAGCTGGAAGCGTTCCGAACGCTGTTCGTCGCGGTCGCGGCCAAGGTCGCTGCGCTTGATGAAGCCAGTGGCGCCATCTTCGCCGGCCTGTACTTCCAGGCCGCCGTCGCGCACTTCCAGGACCGTCACGGTGACGATCGCGTTCTTGTTCAGACCGGCTGCAGCGGCCGATGTGCCGCCAGCGGCAGGGCCGCCACGCTCAAGCTGCTTCATGCCAAGGCTGATGCGTTCCTTCTCGACGTCGATGTCCAGAACAACGGCTTCGACAGTCTCGCCCTTGCGGTGCAGCGCCAGCGCGTCTTCGCCCGAAATGCCCCATGCGATGTCCGACATGTGGACCATGCCGTCCACGTCGCCGTCCAGGCCGATGAACAGACCGAATTCGGTCGCGTTCTTGACTTCGCCTTCGACGGTCGAACCGATCGGGTGGCGTTCTGCAAAGCTGTCCCAGGGATTGCTCTGGGCCTGCTTGAGGCCAAGCGAGATACGGCGCTTTTCGGGATCGACTTCCAGAACCAGGACTTCGACTTCCTGGCTGGTCGAAACGATCTTGCCGGGATGCACGTTCTTCTTGGTCCAGGACATTTCCGAAACATGGACCAGGCCTTCGATGCCGGCTTCCAGTTCGACGAACGCACCATATTCGGTGATGTTCGTGACACGGCCCGACAGCTTCGCGCCGATCGGATACTTGGCGGCGGCGCCTTCCCACGGATCGCTTTCCAACTGCTTCATGCCCAGGCTGATGCGCTGGGTGTCGCGGTTGATGCGGATGATCTGGACACGGACGGTATCGCCGATGTTGATCATCTCGTTGGGGTGGTTGATGCGCTTGTACGACAGGTCGGTGACGTGCAGCAGGCCATCGATGCCGCCCAGATCAACGAACGCACCATAGTCGGTGATGTTCTTGACCACGCCTTCGATGATCTGACCTTCGGCCAGCGTCTGGATAAGGCCGCTGCGCTGTTCGGCGCGGGTTTCTTCCAGGATGGCGCGGCGCGACACGACGATGTTGCCGCGGCGGCGATCCATCTTCAGGATCTGGAAAGGCTGCGGAATGTCCATCAGCGGGGTGACGTCGCGAACCGGGCGGATGTCGACCTGGCTGCCGGGCAGGAACGCCACGGCGCCGTCGAGGTCGACGGTGAAGCCACCCTTGACGCGGCCGAAGATGACGCCTTCGACGCGGGCGCTTTCGGTGAATTCGGATTCCAGCTTGTCCCATGCGGCTTCGCGGCGCGCGCGGTCGCGCGACAGCATGGCTTCGCCATGGGCGTTTTCGACGCGATCGACATAGACTTCGACTTCGTCGCCGACCTTCAGGTCAGCCTTCTGGCCAGGCGCGGCGAATTCGCGCAGCGGCACGCGGCCTTCCGACTTCAGGCCGACGTCGATCAGCGCCATGTCGTTTTCGATGCCGGTTACAGTGCCCTTGACGACGCGGCCTTCAAAGCCGCCATCTTCACCACCGAGAGCTTCATTGAGAAGCGCGGCGAAATCGTCGCGCGAGGGGAATGCCGTAGAGGCCATAAATAGTCCTTCACTCATCATTGCTGGCCTGCCGGTTGTATCCGGCGGTCTTTAGGCCAAAACGTCCGCCCGACCGAATGCCGCACGAACGTCCATCAGCCATCGGGAGTCGACGCTCAGCAGAAAAGCGAAAAGGGCGCGTGGAAATGCCACGCGCCGTCGCTGTGTCAGGCTTTACGCCGACGTTCCAACTGGGCGTCCACCAGCGCGATGGCTTGCTGGACGGCGGCGTCTATAGTCAAATTGCTGGTGTCGAGCAAGTCCGCGCCATCGGCCACGCGCAATGGAGCATGGTCGCGGCTCATGTCGCGCGTATCGCGGGCCTGGATGTCGGCGATGAGGCTGTCCATATCGGGGTGGCCGCCATGAGCGATGCCATCGTCATAGCGGCGTTGCGCCCGCACATGAACGCTGGCGGTCACGAAAATCTTGGCATCGGCATCGGGCACAATGACGGTGGCGATGTCACGTCCATCCAGGATAGCGCCACCTGGCTGAGCGGCGAAATCGCGCTGCCTCTGGATAAGCGCTTCCCGTACCGTCGGGTGGATGGATACGCGAGAGGCGAGCGATCCGACCGCCTCTGTCCGCAGGGAAGGGTCTGACAGGACCGTATCCTGAAAATCGCATGCGGCAAGAGCGTCCGCTTCAAGGTCCGGGTCCCCACTCGCCTTCAGCACGGAAAGCCCGACGGCCCGGTAAAGCAAACCCGTGTCCAGGCATGGAAGGCCATAATGATCGGCCAAGGCGCGGGCGATAGTGCCCTTGCCCGAAGCGGCGGGGCCGTCGACGGCAATGATCATATCCGCCTTCCTTTCCTTAGCGCCTTCCACAGGCTGACCACAGCAATCAGCGCCCATACGACTTCCAGCGCCATCGACGCCATGTTGAAATGGACGGTGAGCGACGCGATCAGCAGCAGTGCGCCTATCAGGTTCAACAGGTTGAACAGCACGAAGTTCAACGTCCGCGCCATGTTGCTGTAGGCAAAGGCGCCGACCATCAAACCGCTCCCAATCAGGCCTATGATATTGGCAAGGTCGAACGTCATGGGATCGCGCCCAGCGTCTGGAGCAGGGCGGTGAAGCCAGGGAAACTCGTCGCAACGGGGCGCATGTCATCGACCGTCAGTCCGCCGGCCGTAGCGAGACCGGCAACCGCAAAGCTCATCGCGATCCGATGGTCGAGCGATGCCGCGATGACTGGCGGGGATTTGCCGCCCGGCAGGGGCGCTCCGCCCGTTCCTTCGATGATCAGGCCATCTTCGACTTCTTGCACCCGTGCGCCGATCTGGGTGAGGCCCCGCGCCATCAGGGCGATGCGATCGGATTCCTTGACGCGCAATTCGTCCAGGCCGCTGGTCCGCGTGGCGCCATGGGCAAAGGATGCCGCGACGAAAAAGACCGGAAATTCATCGATCATGCTGGGCGCGACCTCGGGCGGCACGTCGATGCCCGACAGCCTGCTATAGCGGGCGGTAATGTCGGCAACCGGTTCGCCGCCTACTTCCCGTTCATTGGAGAAGCTGAGGTCAGCGCCCATCGCCGACAGGATTCCGAACAGGCCAGCCCTGGTCGGGTTCATGCCGACATTGGTCACCGTGATTTCCGAACCGGGCGTGATAAGCGCCGCGACGATCGGGAAAGCGGCTGACGATGGATCGCCGGGCACAGTGATGGCCTGGGGGCGAAGCTCTGCCTCTCCGGTCAGGGTGATGATGCGGGTGCCATCGGCCTCAACCTCGACCTTCAGGTCCGCGCCGAATCCTTTCAGCATGCGTTCGCTATGGTCGCGGGTGGGAACCGGCTCGACCATGCGCGTGATGCCGGGGGCATTCAGGCCGGCGAGGAGGATGGCGGACTTCACCTGAGCCGAAGCGACCGGAAGGCGATAGTCGAGCGGGACGGCAGGACAGGCGCCCCGCATGGTAAGCGGCAACCGGTCGCCGGGGCTGGTCATGAAGCTTGCGCCCATGCGCGAAAGCGGCTCGGTCACACGGGCCATGGGCCGTTTGCTCAGCGAAGCGTCGCCGATAAAAGTGGCGGTGATGCCATGGCTGGCGACCAGGCCCATGAGCAGTCGGGTCGATGTGCCGCTATTTCCCATGTCGAGCGCCGTCTGGGGCTGAAGAAGGCCGCCGACGCCCACTCCATTTATGTGCCAGACGCCATTTTCATCGCGGCGGATGTCGGCCCCCATGGCGCGCATGGCCGCTGCGGTTGCAAGGACATCTTCACCTTCCAGCAGGCCTTCCACCCGACTTTCGCCTACAGCAAGGGCCGAAAGCATTAGCGATCGATGCGAAATGCTCTTGTCGCCCGGCACGGTCACATGGCCGGACAGCGGCGGCGCGCTGGAAAAAGTCATCGGGCAGGGTTGGTCAGAAGAAGCGGTCACGCGTGAATCCGTTGCGAAAGCTGAAAATTTGCGCCCGGCTTTTGACAGCGCGGTTCCGCTATGGCAAGGCGCGCCACGCTTTGCGGACGACGTTGTCGTGCCGCGTGATTTCTGTTTGAGCATTCGCGAGAAGGACAAGGCCGGACATGGTCAAGGCTGAATGGGGTACGAAGCGTACCTGCCCGAAATGCGCCACGCGCTTCTATGACCTGGGCAAGAACGACCCGGTTGTTTGCATCAGTTGCAACACCGCATGGGAACCCGAACCGGTCCTGAAATCCAAGCAGCCGCTGCCCTATGAGGAAGCGCCCAAAAAGGTGATCGAGACCGCCGACGGTGAGCGTGAGACGGCTGACGACGATCTGGATCTGGATCTGGACGTGGATGATGACGGCGATTCGCCCGACAATGACGTTGATCTTGGTGGCGACGACGATCTGGGCGTGGACGCCGCGGCTAATGATGGCGATGACATCGACAATTAAGCGAATTTAGCACTTGCCAAGGGGGTTGCTGCGGCATAATTGCAGCGCCTCCGAAGCGCCGGACCCAAATGGCGCTGATGGTGGATGGGGCCTTAGCTCAGCTGGGAGAGCGCCTGCATGGCATGCAGGAGGTCAGCGGTTCGATCCCGCTAGGCTCCACCAGTTTTACCGATAGGAATGTCGTCCGGCGGACGGTTCGCGGTAAAGCTCCCTGATGTAAGCGCGGGGTTGGCAAGGTCATAACTGACCTTCTTGACCGGTAGTGCGAACGATGGGCATTCAGATATTTGGCCGACGGCTTCTTGCCGGACATGGCCTGAACCATTGGGATGCGGCATGATGCCGCAATATGATGGGGCCTTAGCTCAGCTGGGAGAGCGCCTGCATGGCATGCAGGAGGTCAGCGGTTCGATCCCGCTAGGCTCCACCAATTTTCCATAGAAGAACGCGATAGACACTCCTTCATCGACCCGCCTGTTTTGCAGCCGCCCGTCGGCTGCCCACTTTCCCTGGCGTTCCTTGGTGAAACGCGTCGAGCGTGAAGGCGCATCGCAGAAGGCTATCTGGGGACTGCCGTAGATAGGCTCAACGCGTTCCCGACCCTTAAATGCTCCAGACCCCTGTGCTGGCCGCCTCGCGCGCATATTCGGCGAAGGTGCGCGGCTTGCGGCCCAGCACTTGTTCCACATCATTCGTGACATAGGCCAATTTCCCATCGGCGATGCCGGAATAGGTCTGGTCATATTCTTCGGGCAAACCGTTGGACCGCAGAAAGTCGCGGAATTCGTCCAGCGTGATGGGCTTGTAGACGATGTTTCGCCCGATCGCTTTCGTCAGTACGTCCGCCGCCTCGGCAAAGCCAAGCAGCGCTGGGCCGGTCAACTCATAGGTTTGTCCGATATGCCGGTCATCGAACAACGCTTCCGCTGCCACAGCGGCCACATCTTCGATATCGATGAACGGTTCGGTGGCGTCCCCTACGGGCAAGCTGATCTCGCCCGCCAGCACGGCTTCGTAAAAGGACATCTCCGAAAAATTCTGCATGAACCATGCGGGTTGAAGGATGGTCCAGTCGGCGGCAGATGACCTGAAGCCGCTTTCCACGGACGCCATGAATTGCGCGTCGGCCCGCCCGGACAGAAGGACCTGACGCCTCACCCCGCAAGACAGAGCCAGCTGGGAAAAGCTCCCAATCTGCTCGCCCGCGTCGGGATGGGTGTTGTCGTGATGGGCGATGTAGATGCCGTCCACCCCCTCCAGCACGGCTTTCCAGGTCGATGGATCATCCCAAAGGAATCTATATTCGGCGCTCCGCGATGCGACGCGAACATTGTGGCCCATGGCTGTCAGGCGTTCCGCGACCCGGCGTCCCGTCTTTCCGTTTCCGCCGATAAGGAGAATGGTTGACTGGCTCATTGTCTCTTCATCCGATCATCATCTGGCTGTCTCAAGCAAAGGACCGTGGCAGGGGCGATATGTGGGGGGATCAAGCCAGTTGAACGAAGCTGTCCATCACTCGCTTGCGCCCCGCCGTTTCGAAATCGATTTCCAGCTTGTTGCCTTCAATCTGGGCGATCGTGCCATAGCCGAATTTCTGATGAAAGACGCGCAGGCCCAGACTCACATCATTGCGGCCCTTGTTGCCCAGCGAAACCGCCGAAGCGCGCGCTTCGACGATGCGCACCGGCTCTTTCACGAAATGGCCGCCTTGCTGGGCGCGTTGCCAGCCGGGACCACGGCCGGAACCGCGCTGAACATTGGCGAAGGGATCGGCGCGTTCCGACCAGTTCGCGCGCCAGAGCGACGCGCCTCCGGTCATGCTGCTTTCCTCCTCCACATGTTCGGGCGGAAGTTCGCCCACGAAGCGTGACGGGATGGAACTGGTCCACTGGCCATAGATCCGGCGGTTGGCCGCATGCAGGACGACGCAGCGCTTTCGCGCGCGGGTGAGCGCGACATAGGCGAGCCGGCGTTCTTCCTCCAGGGAATTGAGGCCGCCTTCATCCAGAGCGCGTTGCGACGGGAACAGTCCTTCTTCCCAACCCGCCAGGAAAACCGTGTCGAATTCCAGCCCCTTGGCGGCATGGATGGTCATGATCGTGACCTTGCGCTCCTCCGCCTGCGCTTCATTGTCCATGACGAGCGAGACATGCTCCAGGAACGCGCCCAGCGTTTCATATTCCTCCATCGCGCGGGCAAGTTCGCTCAGATTTTCGAGCCGCCCCGCGCTTTCGGTCGTGCGTTCGGCCTGGAGCATCGCGGTATAGCCGCTTTCGTCCAGAATCTGGCGGGCCAGCTCCGCATGGGGCAGTTGCGCCGCGCGATCGCGCCAGCGGGCAAGGTCGCCGATAAACGTGCCCAGCGAGCGGCGCGCCTGCGGCGTCAGTTCGTCCGTGTCCAAAATGCGCGCAGCCGCCAGCGTCAACGCTATGCCTTCCGCCCGCGCCAGGCGGTGGAGCTTCTCCACGGCCTTGTCGCCAAGGCCGCGTTTGGGAACATTGACGATCCGTTCGAAGGCTAGATCGTCGGCGGGTTGGTTGACAAGGCGCAGATAGGCGAGCGCATCGCGAATTTCGGCGCGTTCGTAAAAGCGAAATCCCCCAACGATGCGATAGGGCATGCCGATCTGGATAAAACGATCTTCGAACTCGCGGGTCTGGTGCTGTGCGCGAACCAATATGGCAATATCGTCCAACGATTGGCCACCGCGCTGGATCGTTTCAATCTCATCACCGACTCGCCGCGCTTCTTCCGGCCCATCCCATACGCCGATGACGCGGACCTTGTCCCCCACGTCGACATCGGTCCACAATGTCTTGCCCAGGCGATTGCCATTTTCGGCGATCACCCCGGATGCCGCGCCCAATATGTGGGGCGTCGAACGGTAATTCTGTTCCAGGCGGACGATCTTCGCCCCAGGAAAATCCTTTTCAAAACGCAGGATATTGGCGACTTCGGCCCCGCGCCAGCTATAGATGGACTGGTCGTCATCACCGACGCAGCAGATATTCTTGCGCTGCTGGGCGAGCAGGCGGAGCCAGAGATATTGGCTGCTGTTCGTGTCCTGATATTCGTCGACCATGATGTAGCGAAAACGCTGCTGATAGCTTTCCAGAACATCGCGGTGGCGTTTCAGGATGGTGAGCACATGCAGGAGCAGATCGCCAAAGTCGCACGCATTCACAGCGCGCAGGCGGGCCTGATAGGCGGCGTACAGCTTCTGCCCACGACCATTGGCATAGGCTTCGCTTTCGCCCGCGCCGATTTCCTCTGGCGTCAGCCCCTTGTTCTTCCACTGGTCGATCAGGCCGCCCAACTGCCGGGCAGGCCATCTCTTTTCATCAATGCCCTCGGCCTGGATCAGCTGCTTCATCAGGCGCAACTGGTCGTCCGTATCCAGGATCGTGAAGTTTGATTGCAGCCCGACCAGTTCCGCATGGCGCCGAAGCATCTTGGCGGCGATGGCGTGAAAGGTGCCCAGCCAGGGCATGCCTTCCACCGCAGGGCCGATCATGCGACCGACCCGATCCCGCATTTCCCGCGCCGCCTTGTTCGTGAATGTGACGGCCAGAATTTCGGATGGATAGGCGCGGCGGGTGGCAACCAGATGGGCGAGCCGGGCCGTCAGTGCCGCCGTCTTTCCTGTGCCTGCGCCCGCGAGCACCAGCACCGGGCCTTCGGTCGTAAGGACGGCTTCCCGCTGGGGCGTGTTCAGTCCCTGAAGATAGGGGGCATCGTCAGGTGAGGGGGCGGGCAGGGTCATGAAAGGACAACTAGGTAGTGGAACGGATGGGGGCAAGGCCAAGGACTTGCGGCGTGCGTCGATCTATGAGAACAAAAGGGGAATTCTGCAAGGAGGAATGTCATGGCGACCGGACGATGCCAGTGCGGCGATATAAGCTATGAGGTAGAGGGTGATCCGCATCACAGCGCATTATGTCATTGCGCCGACTGCCGCCGCAGCGCTGGTGCGCATATGGTTGGATGGGCATTGTTTTCGCAGGACAACGTTCGGGTGACGGGATCGCCGACGCTTTACCGGTCGTCGGAACATGTCACGCGCCAATTTTGCGGAAAGTGCGGGACGGGGCTTTTCTATACCAATTCGTCGGCATTCCCCGGAATGATCGACGTGCAAACCGCGACCTTGGACGACCAATCCGTCTATCCGCCCGCCATTCATGTCCAATGGGCGGAAGCAGCGCCCTGGATGGGGCAAGCGCATGAACTTCCCAAATTCGATCGATTTCCTGAAGGGTAGGGCGTCAGGATCACTCATCTGGCGGCGCATTGGAAACGGTTCGTCGCCGGGTCAGGAACGCGCGGTTCACCAATCCGGTTTGTTGCCCAGTCCGAAGGGATCAAGGGTGACAATAAGGAAAGGAAAGCCCGATGAAATCGATCATCTTTGCAGGCATCGCCACGCTGGCATTTACGACCAGCGCCGCTGGCGTCGCGATTGCGCAGGATAGCGGCGCGGCGACGGCGCAGCCTCCCGAAACAGCAATGCCGGCAGATCCTGCCGACCCCAGCGTCAGCCCTGCAACGCCATCGACGGGTGCAGATCCGAACGCCTCGCAACCGACAGGGGCCGTCCCTCCCACCACGGGAATGGTGCCCGCACCCGCAGGAGTGCCCGATAACCCCGCCGCGCCCGTCGGAAGCTCGGCTAATCCTGTTACGGTTGGCGGAAACATGACACCCCCGCCGACCGAGGCAAAGGACTACCCGCTGTGCAGCAGGACTGTTCAGGACAGTTGCATCAATCCGGGCGAAGCGAAGAAGGCGGTGCGCAACCGTCGCTAACTAATGGACTTGGACGGGCAGGGCCGCGATCAAAGCGAGCAGCCCTGCCCGGTCCTGCGCCGCATCGGCAAGGCTGTGCTGATCGAGCACCTGCAGAAATGCACCCACGGCTGCTCGTAATATCGACGTCAGACCACATGCGGTGCGCAAGACGCAGCCGCCACAGTCCGCCATATTCATGTCAGGCTCAGTATATCGGACCACATCGCCCAGCGTGATCAGTTCAGGAACCCGCGCAAGGGTGAAACCGCCGCCGCGCCCGCGTTGGGTTTCGATAAATCCCCCCCGTCCCAGATGGTGGACGACCTTCATCAAATGGTTGCGCGACAGGTCATAGGCGTCGGCAATCTCACCGATAGTGGCGCGCCCATTGGGCACCACCGCCAGATGAAGAAGTACGCGCAGGGCGTAATCGGTATGCCGGGTCAGTTGCATCGGTTGTCGTTAGGCACGCGGCTTCCGCTTTAGAACATGTATGATATTTACATGTTAAAACATGCTCGGTAAATACACCTTTACCGAATCAGACCAGAGGGGTGCATTTCATGAACCAGCTTAGTGCCGAAACCATCGCGATCGTGAAGGCGACCGCTCCCGCACTGCGCCAGCATGGCGTCGCCATCACGACGGCCATGTATGCCCGCCTGTTTCAGGATGCGTCGATCAAGGACATGTTCGATCAAGCCGCGCAGGAAAGCGGTGAGCAGCCCAAGCGACTGGCTGCGGCCATTTTGGGATATGCCGAAAATATCGACAAGTTGCAGGCGCTGGGCGGCGCGGTTGAACGGATGGTGCAGCGGCATGTCGAAACCGGCGTCAAGCCCGAACATTATCCCAAGGTTGCCCAGGCGCTTCTGCCTGCGATCCGCGACGTTCTGGGCGAAGATGTCGCGACCGACGCGGTATTGGAAGCATGGGGCAAGGCTTACTGGTTCCTCGCTGACATATTGATCGGCAAGGAAGCACAGGCCTATGAGGATGCAGAAGCCGCGTAAACGCTGACCGCACGCTTCCAGCTCCCCCGGCAGGGAAGGGCTGGAAGCGCGCCGCAAACAATCACTCGGATGCGCGCAACAGCGTCAGCCGGGCCTTGCCGACATCGCGCACTGTATCCGCGGTAAAGCCCTTCACATCGATATCTTCCCGCCGGTCTGTTTCAACGCTGATCCAGGTCGCAGGGCCAGTCCATCCAAGCCGTCCCAGCTTGTCGAGCGCCACCGCGCCCGCGCCGCTATTATAGGGCGGATCCATGAAGATAAGGTCGAGCGGCTTGGGCGCACTCCCCAGCGACAGGACGCTGCTCTGGCGAATGTCGGGGCGAATGCCCAGCCGGTCCCCATTGGCGCGGATCGCGTCCAGCGCGGCACGGTCCTGCTCCACGAACAGGCAGGTGGCGGCGCCGCGCGACAGTGCTTCAAAGCCAAGCGCGCCTGATCCCGCGAAAAAATCCCCCACGGCCAGTCCGTCAAAAGACCCCAACCGGCTCACCAGCATGGAAAACAGCGTTTCGCGCGTCCGATCCGCCGTCGGGCGGGTGGCGTCGCCCTTTGGCGCTGTCAGCGTGCGGCCTCGCCATTGGCCTGCGATTATTCTCATGGCGTGCGATCCAGATAGAAGGATGGAGTAGGTTTGTCGAACCAGCAAGAAGGGGTCAGCCCTTGGCGTTCTTCAGCCCCTTGCGGAAGACATTAAGGTCATGTTCCTTGACCTCCTCGACCGCGCCGGGTGCCAGTTCGCCCAGATGGAAAGGACCATAGCTGGTACGGATAAGGCGGCTGACCTCTAGCCCCAGATGTTCCAGGACCCGCCGCACTTCGCGATTCTTGCCCTCGGTCAGCGTCATTTCTATCCACTGGTTGCGGCCGGTCCGGCGTTCCAGATTGGCGTTGATCGCGCCATAACGCATGCCCTCAATCTCGACACCGTGGATCAGGTCCTCCAGCTGCGCCTGGCTGATGTCGCCAAAGGCGCGGGCGCGATAGGTCCGGGGAACGCCGGTAGCGGGCAATTCCATCTGCCGCTTGAACTCTCCGTCGGTGGTGAGCAGCAGCAGCCCTTCGGTCGTCATGTCCAGCCGACCGATCGGCATCACGCGCGGCAGGTCGGCGGGCAATCGGTCATATATGGTCGCGCGCCCACGCGGGTCCCGCTCCGTCGTCAGGCAGCCGGATGGCTTGTGAAACAGGAACAGCCGGGTAGGGGCTGGCTGTGCGACCGGATTGCCGTCCACAGCGACGCCGCGCAGCGAACTGAGCAAGGTCGCGGGCGTGGTAACGACCTCTCCGTTCAGCGTCACCCGGCCATCTTCGATCATCCGTTCGACTTCGCGCCGTGACGCGATCCCCGCACGGGCGAGCAATTTGGCGACGCGCTGCGGTTCGCTCTGGCCGCTGGCAGCAGCAGCGGCGCGACCAGGATGCGGGTTCGCGGGCGTGGTCGGCCCCGTCCGTGGCTTGCGAAAAGGCGGGCGAGCAGGCCGCGAACCCGGCTCAGGCTTGCTCCCAAACGGACGTCGGGGGCCACCAGGTCCAGCCCTGCGGGGCGGTCCAGATTTTTTCGGCGGTTCCACGACTGACTTCCTTTTATCGGCGATGGGCATTCCCATATCGGTAATGCCATGAAAATGACGAAACGTGCCGCCCTGTCGTCAGTGCGAGCGTCGGCTGTTTTGCTTGGCTGAAACCCGCACGACGCACTGCGCGTTGGTCGGGTGAATGACGCATATGGGGCAGATCGGCAAATGTTTTTCGGGCTTGTAAAGGGCGAGGCGCGGCAAGGCCGGGAAATGAAGACGATCCGCAACGTGCTGATCGTCGAAGATGAGCCATTGGTGGCTTTCGACAATGAACATGCCCTCGAACAGGCGGGCTATCACGTCGCGGCCACGGTCGAGGATTATGACCATGCGGTTAGCGTGATCGAGGATGATGAGGTTGATATCGTCATCGCCGACATTGCCCTGCATGGAGACAAAACCGGCGTCGACGTGGCGCGCCATGCTCATGAAAGAGGATTGCCGGTGCTGTTCGTGACCGGCGCCTGCCCGGTGGACGCCATCGACATGGCCGTGGGATGTTTAGCCAAACCCTATCTCCCACGCGATCTGATCGCCGCCATTCACGTCATCGAAGCCAGGCTACGCGGGATACAGCCGACACGCCTGCCCGCGGGCCTCCGCCTGTTCGGCGAGGCCGAGGGCGACGGCAGCGACCAGCTTTCCTGACCCGGCGCTACATCTGGTCGGCTGATCATCGCGATAATGACGGTCGAATAAGCTGGATGTCGTGAATGCGCAGCCAGCGGGTTGTCTCGACGGCATTTGTCCATATGGTGGCGCGCGTTACGCATTATCGGGAGCGCGCATATTCATGACCGACATCGCCACGGGCACCGGAAGCTGGGTCGATGCGGTCAAACCCTATGTTGAAAAGGCACCCCTCGCGGCGCTGTTTCTGGGTATATCGTCGGGCTTTCCCTTCGCGATGGTTGGGGCCAACCTCGCCTCCCGCCTGGCGCAGGATGGCATCGACAAGAAAAGCGTGACGGCGTTCAGCCTGGTTTTGCTCGCCTATAATTTCAAATGGCTGTGGGCCTGGGTGGTCGAAGGGGTGAAGCTGCCCTTGCTGCACCGCCTGGGACAGCGTGTGTCGTGGATGCTGTTCGCGGGCGTGCTGGTGATGGCCGCCGTCGTCAACCTGGCGGTGGTGGACCCATCGTCCGACCTCATGGCCACGGTGCGCGCGGCAATCCTGCTGGGCATAGCGGGCGCGACATTCGACATCATCATCGATGGCTATCGCATTGAAATCCTGCGGCCTGACCAGCTGGGCGTCGGCGCGGGCATGTCGCAATATGGCTGGCGCATCGGTGCGGCCGCTGCGGGCGCATTGGGGCTGGTGGTGGCCCAGCATTGGGACTGGACGGCGGCCTATATCGTCTGTTCCCTGTTCGCGCTGCCCGCAATGCTGGCGGCGCTGATCGTTGGGGAGCCTGAACGACACCGTGAGATAGCATCGCGCAAATCGGGCGGCGATCTGGTCCAGGCGATCGTCGGGCCGTTCATCGACTTCTTCAAGCGCCAGGGCGCTTTGCTGGTTCTGCTGTTCATCATCGTGCACAAGATTGGCGACACGCTGGCGAACCTGACGTTCCGCCTGCTGTTCAACGACCTTGGCTACAGCAATGACGAAATCGCGCTTTACGATGTGGGCGTGGGATTTTGGGCGCTGCTGGCAGGCATATTCGTGGGCGGCATTCTGTACGCGCGACTGGGGCTGAAACGGTCGGTGTTGATCAGCCTGGTCTTGATGGCGGTGTCGAATTTCAGCTTCGCGGCGCTGGCGGCTGCGGGGAAAAGCAATCTGGGCATGGCGGGCGCCATCGGCTTTGAAAATTTCGCCAGCGGCATTGGCGGCGTCGCTGTCGTCGCCTATTTCTCCGCGCTGTGCGACCTGCGCTTCACCGCCGCGCAATATGCGATGATCTCTGCCGCTGCCAGCATCGTTGGCCGGTTCCTGACTGGGACATCGGCCGGAACGCTGATCGAACGGTTCGGCTATGTCGATTTCTATCTGCTGACCACCGCGCTGGCGATGCCGGGCATCATCCTGTTCTGGCTGATGATGCGCGCCGGGCTGGTGGACGCCAGCATCGGCAGCGCGGCCACCGATGAAGTCAGTCAGCCAGCGGCGTAGAGATCGAGCGGGCGTCCCAGGTCATTATGCGCCTGGGCGACCGCCTGAAGACAGGTGAGCGCGCCCAGCGCATTATCATTGCCCAGCAGGGTCGCGACCTGATCATAGGCCATGCGGGGGTCCTGGATCGACGTGCCGACAGCTTGCATCAACACGCCTTCGTCGACAGTCATGCGGGCGCAACAGCAGGGCGCGACCAATATCTTGCGTGATGCCGTCCGGGCCAGTTCCAGCATCATGGCGCGCATCAGGATGAGGGGGCGGCGATAACTGCGCCCGAATGCGCCGATCATCGCATTGGCGGCGTGGGCGTCATTCACGCCCGCAGTCGCCATCCGCCTCAGGATATAAAGGAAAAGGCGGTTGCCATATCCGCCCGGAATGGGCCGGGGCAGGTCGATGTGCGAAGTCTCTCCATGATCCATGTGCGCTAACCTTCATCCATTATGTCGCGATGCAGGTTTACGCTATTGAGAATGAATCGCAAGTCTATTCAGTCTGGATTTTGTCCGTTCAACCGCAAAATTTCTCCTGCGAGGTAGAGTGACCCCGCAATCAACACCCTTGGCGGGTCGCCTGCGCTTTGCCGGGCGACGGCGGCGATGGCCTGCGCAGGGGAATCATGGGCCGTGCAGCCAATGCCCCACTGCGCGGCCACGGTGGCGAATCGGCTGGCGGGATGGTGATCGTGGCCGGGGACGGGCAGGGCATGGATATGGGCAATGCGGCCCGCGAACGGGGCGAGATACGCCTCCAGATCCTTGTTCGCCAGCATGCCGATGATAAGGTGTAACGCCTGATCGCCCGCCCGGTCGGCGGTGAAAAATGCGCTGATCGCCTCGCCAGCTGCGGCATTGTGACCGCCATCCAGCCATGCTTCGGCGCCGGGCGGCAGCGGGGCCAGCAGCGGTCCGTTGTCCAACCGCTGGAGCCGCGCGGGCCAGCTCGCCCAAAGCGGCGCGGCCTTCAGAGCGGACTCGCTCACCGGAACGGCGCTCTGATGGCGCAGCATGGCAAAGGCCAGCGCTGCATTCTGCACCTGATGCGCGCCCGGCAGCCGGGGCAGGGGCGTGTTGATGCGGCCCTGCTCGTCCCGGTAATGCAGGCGATCACGATAGGCGGCGGCGTCCCAGCTTTCCCCCATCGGCAGCCAGGTCGCGCCCACCCGATCGACCGTTCCACGTATCGCCGGGGTCAGCCGTTCAGGATAGCGGTGGGTCACCAGCGGCACGCCGGGCTTTGCGATGCCAGCCTTTTCGGCGGCGATGGCGGTCAGGCTGTTCCCCAGGAACGCCTCATGATCGATGCCCAATTGGGCAATACCGCAGACAGCGGGTTGTTCGATGACATTCGTCGCGTCGAGCCGTCCGCCAAGGCCGACTTCCACAATACAGGCGTCGGCGGGATGTTCGGCAAAGGCCAGGAAGGCGGCGGCGGTCGTAACCTCAAAGAAGCTGGCGCCGATCCCTTCCGCCACATCGAGCACGCGGGACAGATATAAAGCGAGCGCTTCGTTGGAGATCAGCCGGTCGTTCAACCGCACTCGCTCGTTAAAGCGGACGAGATGGGGCGAAGTGAAGACATGAACGCTCCTGCCATCCGCCTCCAGCGCAGCCCGCAGAAAGGCGCAGGTCGACCCCTTTCCATTGGTTCCCGCGACATGAAACACTGGCGGCAGCGCACGATGCGGATCGCCGAGCCGGTCGAGCAACTGCGTGATGCGTTCAAGGCCCAATATGTCCGCACCCGGCGACAGGGTCGCCAGGCGGTCAAGCTGCGCCTGCACCTCTGGATCATCGGAAATGGCGTGGTCGGGCATGGCCGGGGGCATCACCTGCTAGAGCATTTTCGAAGCAGATGGATTCATCTGCTGACTCGGAAAATACCAAAAACAAGAAGATAGAGCATGAGCCGATCCCATATGATCCGATCATGCTCCAGGTCGAAGCGCGAAAGCGAAAGGCGGACAGGGCATAATCCACCAGCTGTGATCGAGTCCGCGCCCTTGCGTGAAGAATCAGGCGGCGGCGCGCGGAGCCAGATAGCCGATCACGCGCGCCAGCGTGTCGCGCAATTCGCTGCGGTGAACGACCATGTCCAACATACCATGCTCCAGCAGATATTCGGCGCGCTGAAACCCGTCCGGCAGTTTTTCGCGGATCGTGCTTTCGATGACGCGCTGACCCGCAAAGCCGATCAGGGCGTTGGGTTCGGCAATCTGCACATCGCCCAGCATGGCGTAGCTCGCCGTCACGCCGCCCGTCGTCGGATCGGTCAGGACGACGATATAGGGCAGGCCTGCCGCATGCAGCTTCTGGATGGCGACCGTCGACCGTGGCATCTGCATCAGGGACAAAATCCCTTCCTGCATGCGCGCGCCGCCCGCTGCGGTGAAGATGACATAGGGGCATTTGTGGCCAATCGCCTCGTTGATGCCCTGGATGAAGGCCGCGCCTACGCCCATGCCCATCGACCCGCCCATATAGGCGAAATTCTGCACGCCCATGACCAGCGGCACGTCATCGATGGCGCCGCGCGCATTGATCAGCGCATCCTGGTCACCGGTCTGCGCGCGGGCAGCCTTGATCCGGTCGGGATAGCGTTTGGAATCGCGGAACTTGAGCGGGTCTTCCTGAACCGGGGGCGTTGGCAGCAGGATGAATCCGGCGTCGAGGATATGGCTGAACCGCTCGGCCGGCCCAATACGGCCATGATGATCGCAGCGCGGACAAACGGAAAGATTATCCTCCCATTCCTTGATGAAGATCATCTCGGTGCAGGACGGACATTTGTGCCACAGCGTTTCGGCGGTGGTTTCCTTCTTCGCGATGAAGGGGATGGCCTTGCGGACGCGATTGATCCAGGTCATGCGGCGGTCTCCCGAAAATGGGGGCTGTTGGCGTTGAGAGCGCCGCGCAGGGTCGCGACGAACTCCTGAACGAAGGGCGCGGCGGCGTCGCCATGCGATCCGATGATGTCGACAATCGCCGACCCCACCACCACGCCGTCGGCGACGCGGCCGATGGCGGCGGCCTGCTCTGCCGAACGCACGCCAAAGCCGACCGCGATGGGCAGGTCGGTTGCGGCCTTGAGTCGCTGGACCGCCTGTTCAACGGCGGCCTGGGCTGCCTGCTGCTTGCCGGTGATGCCCGCGACCGCCACATGGTACAGGAACCCGCTCGCGCCGTTCAGGACGGCGGGCAACCGAGCTGCGTCGGTCGTCGGCGTCGCAAGCCGGATGAGGTGGATGCCAGCGGCGCGCAAAGCCGGGCCAAGTTCGGCATCTTCTTCAGGCGGCACATCGACGCAAATTACGCCATCGACGCCAGCCTCGCGGCACTGGTCGGCGAACCATTCCGATCCGCGCACCAGCATGGGATTGGCGTAACCCATCAGGATCAACGGCGTGTGCGGGTGGCGCGCGCGGAATGTGGTGGCTAGGTGAAATATGTCCTTCGTCTTCGTCCCCGAACCCAGGCTGCGCAGGTTCGCCAGTTCGATTGCCGGGCCATCCGCCATCGGATCGGTAAAGGGCATTCCCAGTTCGATGATGTCCGCGCCGCCCGCCACCAGCGCGTCGAGGATGGCGGGAGTGGCGGCCACGGTGGGGTCGCCAGCGGTCACGAAGGTGACGAGTGCGGCACGGCCCGCGCTTTTGCAGGCGGCGAAGCGAGTGGCGAGGCGATCAGTCATGGGGGATCCTGGCGCAGCCTGTTTTTGCAAAGGCAGGAGTCCGGTTCGGACGGCGGGTCTGGGTTCCTGCCTGCGCAGGAGTTTGGATTTTGTGCAGACGGCTCACATTTCCACTCCCAGCGCGCTCGCCACGGTGAAGATATCCTTGTCGCCACGACCGGAAAGATTGACGACGATGATCTGGTCCGCATCCATGGTCGGTGCGACCTTTTCCGCCGAAGCGATGGCGTGGGCGGACTCCAGCGCAGGAATGATGCCTTCGAGTGCGGACAGCTTCTGGAAACTGGCCAGCGCCTCGTCATCGGTGATCGGCATATATTGAACCCGACCGATTTCATGCAGCCAGCTATGTTCAGGACCGATGCCGGGATAGTCCAGCCCCGCCGAAATGCTGTGCGCTTCGGTGATCTGCCCGTCTTCGTCCTGCAGCAAATAGGTGCGGTTGCCGTGCAATATGCCCGATGCACCGCCTGCGAGAGACGCAGCATGCTTGCCCGTCAGCCCTTCGCCAGCCGCTTCCACGCCGATCATCTTCACGTCCACATCGTCCAGGAAGGGATGGAACAGGCCGATCGCGTTGGACCCGCCGCCGACCGGGGCGATCAGCATGTCAGGCAAGCGCCCCTCAATCTCCAGTATCTGCGCTCGCGCCTCCTTGCCGATCACCGACTGGAAATCGCGCACCAGCTCCGGGTAGGGGTGGGGACCGGCGGCAGTGCCGATGATGTAGAAAGTGTCGTGAACATTGGACACCCAGTGGCGCAGCGCGTCATTCATGGCGTCCTTCAACGTCTGCGAGCCGGAGATCACCGGGATCACCTCCGCACCGAGCAGCTTCATGCGAAAGACGTTGGGCTTCTGCCGCTCCACATCCTTCGCGCCCATGAATATCTTGCATTCCATGCCGAACAGGGCGGCGACGGTCGCGGTGGCTACGCCATGCTGGCCCGCGCCGGTTTCAGCGATGACCTTCTTCTTGCCCATGCGCCGCGCCAGCAGCGCCTGGCCGATGCAATTGTTGATCTTGTGCGCGCCGGTGTGGTTCAGCTCCTCGCGCTTCAGATAGATTTTCGCGCCCTTGCCCGGTTCGGCACCCGCGCGCAGCGCTTCGGTGAGGCGGCTGGCATAGTAAAGCGGATTGGGGCGACCGACATAGGTGCGCAGCAGTTCCTCAAACTCGGCTTCGAAATCCGGGTCCTGCTTTGCGTCCCGATAGACTTTTTCCAGTTCCAGGATGATCGGCATCAGCGTTTCGGCGACGTAGCGACCGCCAAAGGCACCGAAATGGCCGGACGCGTCCGGCTGGGAGCGGAGAGAGTTGCTGATGGTCATAATGGCTGAGCCGCTTTGCAGAAGGCCATGATCTTGTCCACACTCTTGATGCCGGGCGCGCTTTCCACGCCCGAAGAAACGTCAATCATCGGGGCGCCGGTGATGCGGATCGCCTCGGCGACATTGTCGATGCCAAGCCCACCTGACAGGCCCCAGGGAACGGATATGGGGACGCCGCGCAGCAGGGTCCAGTCGAAACGCAGGCCCATGCCGCCGGGCAGGGCCGCGCCATCCGGTGTTTTGGCATCGAAGAGCAGGAGGTCGGCCGCGCCGGTATAGGCTTTTGCTGCGTCGATGTCGGCGCGGGTTTTTACGGAAATGGCTTTCCAGACGGGGAGGTTGAAGCGCTTAGCGATGGCGGCGGTGCGTTCGGGGCTTTCCTTGCCGTGGAGTTGCAGGGCAGTGAGGACATTTGGTGCCGTGAGTTCGGCGAGGGTTTCGTCGGTTGGGTCGACTAGTACGGCGACGCGCTCCACATATGAGGGAACAAGCGGTGCAAGTGCGCGCAATTGTTCCACTTCAACATAGCGCGGGCTCTTCGGGAAGAAGTTGAAGCCTAGATGGGTCGCGCCAGCCTTTACGGAGGCACCTACCGTTTCCGGCGTCGAAAGGCCGCAAATTTTGATGGCGAGTCGGGACATGCAGGGGCTTTAGCGGGTGAGGTCATCGAGAACCATATGCTCCGTGCTCCTGCGCAGGCAGGAGCCCAGTTCAGAGGGTGGGACTAGGCTCCTGCCTGCGCAGGAGCACGGAACAACTCAAGGCGCTGTCAGGTCCATGTCATGCAGCGCCAGCCATTGGTCGGCATGATCGACGCAGGCCTTGCCCAGGAAGCTATCGACCTGCTCCATGATCTCATCGTCGCTGATCGCGGCCGGATCAATCGGCGGATGCCAATGTACGCGAAAATTCGGGCCATTGGATCGGACCATGTAGAAAGGAAGGAATCTCGCCCCCGCCTTGCGGGCCAGACGCAGCGCGACAGACAGGTTGCCCGATGGCGGCAGATCACGGCCAAAGCGCGGGAACCACACCTGACGGTCGCGCCGTTCGTCCACCAATATGTATAGCATTGCCCGGTCCTTGTCCGACAAATGGCGCAGGATCGCGCGGGCCGCTGCGCTGCCGGTGATCGCTTCCCCCATATAGCTTTGGCGCGCACGTTGCAGCATCGCGGCCTGCGCCGGATCGGCGGGCGGCTGATACACGCCCAGCGGCGGACGGTCTGTCGACGCCTTCAGATGCGCAGCGAGAAGATCCCAATTGCCGACATGAACCGTCAGGAAAATCATCGGGCGCGGCGATGCGAGCGCTTCGCGATAAGCCGCCTCTTCCACGATGCTGACATGCTGGGGATTTACCAGCCTGTCCACATTGGCCAGTTCAGCCATGGTGCGGCCAAGGTTGAACCAGCGCCGCGCCAGGATGGCCTCCCGCGTCGCCTCATCCAGGTCCGGGCGCAAGATGGCCAGATTGGTGCGGGCGCGCTGGTCGCGCAGCTTCATGGTCCGTCGCGCGATATTCGCCGACAGCCAGCCCCCCAGCCATGACGCAATGGACGCGGGCAGTATGCGGAGCAGGGTGAAGAGAAAGGGGTTGGAGAGCATCGCGCCTGCCGTCATACAGCAGCGGTCAGGGTGGTAAAGGGCTTGGATTGCAGATGAATTGGGCCTTGGGACTATGGATCGCGTTGCAGGGGTTGAGCCTTGCGGGGGTGCTGAACTACTGGCGGCATTTGCCACGGGACCGCCAAGAGGAAGCGCCCGGCGGCGTGGTCGTGCTGCTATCCGTGCGCGACGATTGGGATGGCGGCCCGGAACTGATCGCGCGGTTAAAGGCGCAGACGGCGCGGTTTCGCTTGGTGATTGCGACATCGGGCGCGTGTTCGGCCGCGGATGCACTCGCGGCGCAAGAGGGGGATTGGGTGCAACTCGTCCGCGCCGGTATCGCGGTGGATGAGGGGCAGAAAGTCCACAAACTGCGCGCCGCCTTGCGGTCCTTGCGACCGGAGGATCGCTATCTGTTGTTCGTGGATGCGGACATCTTGCCGCCCACGCGACTGGTGGGGCGGCTGCTCTTTCCTCTGGTGCGGGGGAAGGCGGACATCGTCACCGGATACCGGATGTTGCTGCCAGATGCGAACCCGGTCGCGGCCCTGGTCGGCGCGGTCGAGATGCAACTGGCAACCTTGCCCCGCGCCGCGAGCGCCACCATGCCATGGGGCGGAGCAATGGCCTTGACCCGCGACGTAGCACAACGGCTTGATCTGGATGCGGCACTGGCCGGGCGCTTGTCGGATGACATGGCCATCGGACTGGCCGGATGGCGCGCGAAGCTGCGGTTGCGGCCCGTTCGAGACTTGCTGGTGGCCTCACCCCTGGAAGCGCGCGGCGCGATGAGTTTTGGCGTGCGGCAATATCGGCATATCAGGACGAACAGCCCCGGCATGTGGGCGGTCGCTTGCGCTGTGGTGGGGGCGCAGGCTGTCGGCTGGGTCTGGGCGCTCGGCTGGGGCGGCTGGAGCGCCGTGGCCATGGGCTATGCTGCGGCTGTGGGACGAGCACTGGCGCGACGTCAGATCATCGCAGGCGTGGCGGAGCCAAACCAGACGAAGGCGGCGCAGCGGTCGCTCTGGTGGGATGTCCTTGCGCCCTTTGCGGTGTGCTGGGCGCACTGGGGGATGCAGTTGGTGGCGGCATGCTCAAGCCGGATCAGGTGGGGCGGGTTTGAGTATTGGGTGACGCGCGGGAAGGTGGTGCGGATGGAAAGAGTGGAATAGCCGGTTTCGACGATACATGGTTTTCAGAATATGCGGGGGCCATTACTTGCAAGTAGCTGTCCCCCTCATCGTCACCCCAGCGAAGGCTGGGGTCTCAGGCGGTCAGAGGATAACGTCTGACATATCGCGCCAACCTGGATTGCTTTCTTCAATAAGCCGAATTTTCCGTTCCCGCTTCCAGGCTTTGAGCGCCATGTCCCCACCGTAGCGCACTGCGGCCCGAGACCCCAGCCTTCGCTGGGGTGACGATGGATTTTATGTCCGTTCAACGGCACTTGCACCCGTCAATCCGCCAGTCAGCTAATCACCCCGCATGGCCGCTGCCATGCTGCGAACCGCATGGCGCCGATAAACTGCTGATCCGTTTCCAAGCTGGTAAGCTGCTCGACGGCAGCCGACCGTTGCTGCTGTTAGGCACGCCGTGCTCCTGCGAAGGCAGGAGCCCAGTTCAGACGCTGCAATGATCTACTCCGGGCGGGACTGGGCTCCTGCCTTCGCACGAGCACCTCATCCAGAGCGAACATCAATGTCCGCTCTCTACCCAACCCTATCATCCAGACTGGGCGCGGAAAGTGCCCTGCCGCTCGATATGTCGGCCTTTGCACATGACGCGTTCGGACTGGCCGTGAATTGCCACCCCAGACTTTCAGTATAGTGACTGAGCCGATGGGCACTCGCAAATTTGTTCGAAAGGAACGGTGAGCTAAAATCCCGCCGGAAACAGATGCTTGCCCTGCTCATCCAGTCGCAGCACGACCTTCCCCGCGACCGCATTCAACGGCAGATCACCATATAAATGCGGGAATAGCGCGCCACCGCGAGACTCTTCCCACTTCACCGCCTCGCCAAAAGGCGCAAGATCGACCATCACCATCACCAGATTATCCTGGCCCGCGAAATGCTTTGCCGCGGTTTCCGCCGCCTGCTCGCGGGTGGACATGTGGATATAGCCGTCGTCCAGATCGACCGGCGCGCCCTTGAACAGGCCGTCGGTCTTTAGCTGGTCATACTGATCCCTGGTCAGGATCTTGTAGGCGAACAGGTCTTTCACGCCTCGCTGGAGTCCGGCCCGGCTTCCGACCCGATTTCCGCCGCTTCCTCGGCCTCGTCGCTTTCCTCGATCTTCGCGGCGCTCACGACATGCTCATTGTCGGACACGTTGAACAGGCGCACGCCCGCCGAGTTGCGGCCGATGACGCGCAGGGTGTCGAGGCCCATGCGGATCAGCTTTGCCTGATCGGTGACGAGCATCAGATGATCGCCCTTGCGCGCCGGGAAGCTGGCGACGACCGGGCCGTTGCGGCCGATATTGTCGATATTCGTGATCCCCTGACCACCGCGCCCGGTGCGGCGATAGTCATAGGCGGACGACAGCTTGCCATAGCCGTTGGTGCAGACGGTCAGGATGAACTGCTCCTTTTCCTGCAACTCGGCGAAGCGTTCGGGCGCCATCGTGGGTTCGCCCTCCTTCTCCGGCTTCCACGGGGCGAAGCGCAGATAATCGTCCCGCTCCTCCTGATTGGCGCCGGATCGGGTGAGGATGGAGAGGGAGATCACCTCGTCATCCTTCTTGAGCGTCATGCCGCGCACGCCGGTCGAGGTCCGGCTCTGGAATTCGCGCACGTCGGTGCCTGCGAAACGGATCGCCTTGCCCTGACGGGTGGCGAGCAGCACATCATCGCCTTCGTTCAGCAACGCGACGCCGATCAGCCGGTCGTCGCTGTCATCGTCGAAGCGCATCGCGATCTTGCCGTTGCTCGGCACGTTGGCAAAGGCATCCATGCTATTGCGGCGGACGGTGCCGTTCGCCGTCGCGAACATGACGTGCAGGTCCTTCCAGCTGTCCTCATCCTCTGGCAGAGGCAGGACGGTCTGGATCGTTTCGCCGGGACCCAGCGGCAGCAGGTTCACCATCGGGCGGCCACGCGTCGCCGGACCACCTTCGGGCAGGCGCCATACCTTCAGGCGATATACCTTGCCGGCCGTCGAGAAGAAGAGAACCGGTGTGTGCGTGGATGTCACGAACAGTTCGGTGATCGCGTCCTCATCCTTGGTCGCCATGCCCGAACGGCCCTTGCCGCCGCGTGCCTGGGCGCGGAAGCTTTCGAGCGGGGTGCGCTTGATATAGCCCTGCACCGTGACGGTGACGACCATCTCCTCACGCTCGATCAGGTCTTCATCGTCGATGCCGTCGGCGGCAGCGGTGATTTCGGAAATGCGCGGCGTGGCGAAGTCGCGCTCGATCACCTCGAACTCCTCGCGCATCACGGCGTAGAGCTTTTTCCGGTCGCCCAATATGGCCAGATATTCGGCGATGGCGGTGGCAAGTCCGGCCAGTTCATTGCCGATCTCATCCCGGCCCAGCGCCGTCAGTCGGTGCAGGCGCAGGTCCAGGATCGCGCGGACCTGAATGTCGGACAGCTTGTAGGTGTCGCCGCCAGCTTCATTCTCGATCGCTTCGACCAGGCGCAGATAGGGCGCGATTTCCGCCACCGGCCATGCGCGGTCGAGCAGGGTTTCACGCGCGACCGCCGGGCTGGGCGAACCGCGAATGATGCGGACGACTTCGTCCAGGTTCGTGACCGCCAGGACCAGGCCCAGCAAGATATGCGCCCGGTCGCGTGCCTTGTTCAGTTCGAACTTGGTGCGGCGGGTGATGACCTCTTCACGGAAGCGGACAAAGGCTTCGATGATGTCGCGGATGTTGAGCAGTTCCGGGCGACCACCACGAATGGCCAGCATGTTGGCCGGAAAGCTCGACTGGGCGGGCGTGTTGCGCCACAGCTGGTTCAACACGACCTCAGGCGTGGCGTCCCGCTTCAGGTCCATGACGATCCGCACGCCTTCGCGGTTGGATTCATCGCGAATGTCGCTGATGCCTTCGATCCGCTTGTCCTTGGCGGCTTCGGCGATTTTCTCAACCAGGCCGTTCTTGCCGACCTGAAAAGGAATGGCGGTCAGCACGATGGAACGACGGTCGCCGCGCCCTTCCTCAACCACATGGCGCGACCGCATCATGATTGAGCCTCTGCCCGTATGATAGGCGCTGCGCGCGCCGGATTGGCCCAGGATCAGCGGAGCGGTGGGGAAATCCGGCGCGGGGACGATCTGGATGATGTCGTCCACGCTGATCGCCGGATTGTCGATATAGGCAAGGCAGGCGCGGACGACTTCGCCCAGATTGTGCGGCGGGATGTTGGTCGCCATGCCGACCGCGATGCCGCCCGCGCCATTGACCAGCAGGTTCGGAAAGCGCGCGGGCAGGACCTGCGGCTCGTTTTCCGACGCGTCATAATTGGGCTGGAAGTCGACCGTATCCTTGTCCAGATCGTCGAGCAGCGCGCTCGTCACCTTGGCCAGGCGCGCTTCGGTGTAGCGCATCGCCGCCGGCGGATCGGGGTCCATCGACCCGAAATTCCCCTGGCCGTCGATCAGGGGCACGCGCATCGACCAGTCCTGGGTCATGCGCGCCAGGGCGTCGTAGATCGAACTGTCGCCATGGGGGTGATATTTACCGATCACGTCACCGACGATGCGCGCCGATTTGCGATAGGGCTTGTTGTGCTGAAAGCCCGATTCATGGGCGGAAAAGAGAATGCGGCGATGCACTGGCTTCAACCCGTCGCGCACGTCCGGCAGTGCGCGGGAAACGATCACCGACATGGCATAGTCGAGATAGCTGGCCTTCATCTCGTCCACGATGGAGATGGGGCTGATGTCCGAAGGGTCGGCGAGGGCAGTCTCGTCGGTCAATGCGATTCTCTTTTTGGATGGAACTGTTTCGTTGCTCATGCACTAGCGGAGCGAAACAAATCTGTCACCCCTCACGCACGCGCGCGCGCTCGCGATAAACAAGCTGCAAGAAGGGGCTGACAGGCTGGGAAGTGGTGCATATACGCTGTTCAAACGTCATTCACGCGTCGCCCCCTAATCGGCGCATAACCAAAGGTCGCCTGTCCCCCCGGGCGCAGAGGAGAAGATGATCATGCGTTTTGTTACCCCCGTGGCGCTCGCGCTGGTTCTGGCGCTTACCGGCGGTGCGGTTTCCGCTCCGGCAATGGCCGCCAAGAAGGAAGACAAGAAGGGCGCAGCGCCCAAGCTGAACGTATCGGCCGAGGTGATCAAATCCTTGCAGGCCGCTCAGGAAGCGACCCAGAAGAATGATTTCGTCGCGGCCAAGGCTGCCCTGACGGACGCCGATGCCAAGGCGCAGTCGAACGACGACAAATATCAGATCGGCGCCGTCAAGCTGAACACCTCCATCGCGGCCAAGGACAACGCTCTGCAGGGCGAAGCTCTGACGCAGATGCTGGACAGCGGCCTTACCCCGCCCGATCAGCTTGGCCAGTTCAACGCCATTGCCGCCGACCAGGCGCTGCAGGCGAAAAATTATGACCTCGCCATTTCACGCGCAAAGGCCGCCGCGCAGGCAGGCTACAAGCCCGAAGCCGTCAATGTGACCTTGGCTCAGGCCTATTTCGGCAAGGCTGGCACCGCTAACGCATCGGTGGAACCGGCGCGTGGCCTTAACCAGCAGGGCCTTGCCGCGCTGAAGGCGGCAGCGGACGCCACGAAGGCGGCGGGCGGTCAGGTTCCGGCGCAATGGTATCAGATCGGCGTCAGCCGTGCAGCAGGGGCACGCCTGCCCGAAACCGCTGAATGGGCGAAGGCCGCCTATCAGGCCCAACCGAGCGGCGAGAATTTGCGCACCCTGATCCGCCTGTTTCAACAATCCAATCCCAACATCTCCCCCCGCGAAAATCTGGACGTGCTGCGCCTGATGGCGGCATCGGGCGGCCTGGTCGTGGCCGGTGACTATACCGAATATGCCGAAATGGCGTCGAAGACCGGCATTTATGGCGAAGTTAAATCGGCCATCGAAGCAGGCCGCGCAAAGGGCGTGTTGAAGGGGTCTGCCGGCGCCGACGTCTACCAGACCACCACGCCCAAGATCGCCAGCGACAAGAGCTCGCTTCCGTCCGCCGAAGCGGACGCGCGAAAGGCCGCCACTGGCAAGATCGCTGCCGCTACCGCCGACGCCTATCTGGGCTATGGCGACTATGCGAAGGCCGCCGCGATGTTCGAACTCGCCAAGCAAAAGGGCGGCGTCGATGCGGATGAAGTCAACACCCGGCTGGGCATTGCGAAGGCGCTGGGCGGCGACGTAGCCGCTGCCAAGGCCGCGCTGCAATCGGTTCAGGCGGGCGCTCGCAAGCAGATCGCGGACCTCTGGCTGGCCTATCTCGCCACCAAGGCCTGATCGCTCAGGGCGCGCCCGCTGCCGTGGCGGGCGCGCCTTTACCGGGACAACGGCTATATAACAGGGCCGGGCGATATAGGTCCGGGAAAGCAAGGGGGACGGCCCGACATGGTCCGCATTCGACTATCGATTATCACCTATGGGTTGCTGGCGACTGCCGGAATGGTCGTGGCTGGAACGCCCGCAATGGCCAAAAAACAGTCTGCGACCGGGCCAGCAGTCCAGATGTCCGAATCCTTCCGCGCATCGGCCTATGCCGCCGACGCTGCGATCAAGGCGGGCGACGCGGCTTCGGCGCAGGCGCGGGTCGCCGGACTGATGCCGTCCAGCGATTTCGAAGCCTATGTAGCGGCAGGGCTGCGGTTCGAGGTCGCTGTGCTGCGGCAGGATTTTCAGTCGCAACGCATCGCCCTGACCGACATGTTCAAGACCGGGTCCGTGCCGAAAAAGGATGCCCCCCGACTGCGTTATATCGCGGGCTATCTGTCCTATGTCGTGGGCAATAACGACGACGCGCTGGCGCAACTCGATTATGCCAAGACGCTGGGATATGATGGCATCGACGCGACGATGCTGCGCGCGGACATTTATTTCCGCAAGAACAAGCCCAAGGATGCACGGCCCTATGTACGCGAAGCGCTCGCTCGCCAGCGGGCGTCGGGGCAACCGATCCCTGCCGCCTGGTATGACCGTTCGATCTCCATGGCCTATGCGGCGGGCGACTGGTCGGAACTCGGCTCCCTCTATCGGGAACGTCTCTCCCTTTATGGCTCGGCTGGCGAATGGCGGTCGGCGCTCGCCAATTATCTGACGGCTCCCGGCATGGACGCCCAGGTCCAGCTTGACCTCTATCGGCTGCAGGCCGCCAACGGCGCGATGGCGAGCGAGCGCGATTATCAGGCCTATGCCCAGTTCGCCGAAAAGGCAGGCAACCATGCCGAAGCAAAGGCGATCATCGAAGCAGGGCGCGCCGCTGGCAAGCTGACTTCGACCCAGGCTGCTACGGCTGCGGTGATGAAGAGCGTGACGCCCAAGGCAGCCAAGCAGATCGCGGGTCTGCCTGCCGCTGCCAAGAAAGCAGCGTCGGCAAAGGATGGGTCGGCGGCGCTGGCGGTGGCGGACGATTATTTCTCGCTCAGCCAGTTTCCGCAGGCCGTCGAACAATATCGCCTGGCGTTGAGCAAGGGCGGCGTTGATCGGGGTCGGGCTAACACACGGCTGGGCATCGCACTCGCGCGTTCGGGCGACCTGCCGGGTGGCAAGGCTGCGCTGGCGCAAGTGGACGGCAATTGGGCCAATGTCGCGGGGTTCTGGACGGTGTGGATCGACCAGCAAAGTCGCAAGGTGGCCGAACGTCCTGCCAACACTTCACCAGCCAGCTGAACGCCATTCAGCTAAACTAAAGCCGTTGCCGGTCAAACCGGCAACGGCACGCCCGGAAGGGTTTTTGATGTGCGAATGGTGAGGGATGTCTTCACGCTCACCACATTCGGTGCGGGTGTCAGCTTCGACGTCAGGAACTGCTGGAAACTCTGCAAATCCCGCGCGACCACCTTCAGGATGAAGTCGATTTCGCCGTTCAGCATATGGCATTCCCGCACTTCGGGCAGGGCGGCTACATGGTCCTCAAATGCCTTCAGGTCGGCTTCGGCCTGGCTTTTCAGGCTGACCATGGCGAACACGGTGATGGTGTAACCCAGCATCGCCGGATTGACGACGGCATGATATGAGCTGATCGCGCCATTTTCCTCCAGCGCGCGGACGCGGCGGAGGCACGGCGGCGCGGTCAGTCCAACTTTGCGCGCCAGTTCCACATTGGTCATCCGGCCGTCCTGCTGCAACTCGCCCAGGATGTGCAGGTCGATGTCGTCGATGTTCGGACCGGCCATCGCTTGCTTATTTCCTTTCTCGATTCTTGCTCGCCATAATAATAATATTTCAGGGCAATGCAATTTGTCCCACTATGCGACGATCCAAAATGGTCGTTGCGCGTGCCTTTTGTTTTGCCCGACAAAGGCCTATTCCTGCAGCATATCCGCGCGATCTTCTTCTGCATGTCGCCGGGTTGGAATGAGGGAATAGAGTGCGCTTCAACGATCTGATGCAGACGGTTCTCGCCGCGGAAAATAGAAGCGGCCTTGGTGCGGTGACCCTGTGGCGCCAGTGCGTCGACCTGCTCGCGCAGAATGACCGCCCCGACCGCCGGTCGCTGCCGGAAGACGAGCGGATGGCTTTGTTGGACCGCCTGACGGAACTGCGGCCGCAACTGTCGGAAACGCAGCGCATCGCGACGGTCGTCGAACTGGGCGGACGGCTGCGGTCGCCCACCTTGGTAGAGTTTTTCGCCAATGACCGGCCATCCATCGCGGCTGCGGCCATGTCACGCGCACGACTGCCGGACCATCGCTGGGCGGAACTTCTGCCTCATCTGACCCCGACCGCACGCGGGGTGCTGCGCGGGCGGCGCGACCTTGGTCCTGAGGCTCAACAGGCGCTGGACGCGTTTGGATCGACCGATCTGGTACTGACCACCGACCTGCGGGATCGGCCCGACCTGGCCGAAGACATGCTGCTGACCCCGGACATGGTCGCTCCGCTATCGCTGGAACCGACCGAACCGGCGGAGGCTCCCGTTGACGAGGTGCAGCCTGAAACGGTTGATGAACCCCAGGCTGGCGATAGCCAGATCCGCAATCTGGTCAGCCGCATCGAACGTTTCACCAGCACCCGGCGCGCGCCCGACGCAAAGGTAGCGCGGGCAGAGGTGCAGGACGCGACCAGCGTTCGGACCTTCGCATTCGAAACCGATGCTGCTGGCATGATCATCTGGATCGAACAGGGGCCACGCGCCGCGCTGATTGGCTTGTCGCTGGGCGAAACGTCGCTTCCGGGCGCTAGCGGACCTGATGGCAGCGTGGCGGGTGCGTTCATGCGCCGCAGCGGGTTTCAGAATGGCCGTTTCACCATAGTGGGCGGCGCGATGGCGGGCGAGTGGAGGCTGTCGGCCACACCCTTTTTCGACCCCCGTTCCGGGCGCTTTCTGGGCTATCGCGGGCAGGCGCGGCGACCCTATCTCCATGAAGTCGCCGCCGCCCCGGTCGCCGAACCGGTATCGGTCGCGGGCCTTTCAGCGGACTCCCTGCGCCAGCTGGTCCATGAACTGCGCACCCCGCTCAACGCCATATTGGGTTTCGCCGACATCATCGAACAGGAACTGTTCGGGCCGAGCGGGCCGGAATATCGCGAAATGGCGGGCAAGATCGCTGTTGACGCACGGCATTTGCTGGCGGCCTTCGACGACCTGGACCTCGCTGCCCGCGTGTCGCGCGGCGAAGGGGCCGAAGCCCTGAGCGCCGTCGATCCGGTACTGCTGGTCGCCCAGGTTTCCGCCCGCTTCCAGGAACAGGGCGAAGGCAGCGGCGCACAGGTCGACATCGACATGGCAACCGCCCTCCCGCTGGTCCGCATTGATCCTGTCCAGGGCGAACGGATGGTGCAACATCTGATGCGCACCGTTATTTCCGTGATGGCCCCCGACGAAGCGCTGACCGGCGCCTGCTGGTTCCAACCTGACACTGGCAACGGATCGGTCGTGCTGGGCGTCGATCGCCCCGCCTGCCTTGATGGCATGGAGGAGGATCAGCTCCTCGACCCCGGCTATACGACGGAGGGCGACTGGGCGGACGGCCCCTTGCTGGGCCTTGGCTTTTCCCTGCGCCTGATCCGCAGCCTGGCCGCGGGCAGCGGGGGGACGCTGCGGATCGAACCGGATCGCTTCCTGCTGACCATGCCCGCGCTGGGCATAAGGGAAGACGCCGCGGGCAACGCCTGACCAACGCAATCCTATCGCAACCATTAGCGGTTAGGGTCGCGCCATGACTTCGATCAACCCCGACGGCAATCTGCTCCGCCCGCCAGCGAGCGAGGACATGATCACGCTCGACCCGGCGTTCGGGACGCGTTTCATGCTGTTCGTCGATACCGAGGAAGAATTCGAGTGGACCGCCCCCTTCAACCGTTCATCCCGCAGCGTCACCGCGCTGGCGGGGATGGAGCGGGGGCAGGCCTATTTCGCCAGAGCAGGCATAAAGCCGGTCTACGTAACCGACTATCCAGTCGTGGACAGCGACGCGGCGGCGGCGATGATGGGCCGGTGGATCGCCGACGGCGCGGCGGATATCGGCGCGCATCTGCACCCATGGGTCAACCCGCCCCATGTCGAGGAAGTGACCCCCGCCAACAGCTATGCCGGTTTTCTGCCTGAACCGCTGGAGCGCGCCAAGCTGGAAATGCTGTGCCAGCGGATGGCCGAACGCTTCGGGCAAAGGCCGACCACCTACCGCGCCGGCCGCTACGGGGTCGGCCCGCACAGCGCCCGCCTGCTGGAGGAATTGGGTTTCCGGCTGGACAGCTCCGTGCGCAGCCGCTTCGATTACCGCGCACAGCACGGCCCGGATTTCCGATCCATGCCGATCCATCCCTATTGGGCAGGCCCACAGCGCCAACTGGTCGAACTCCCGCTATCCACCGCCTTCACCGGCCTGCTGCGGCGCGGTGGAGAGCGGCTCTATCAAAACATCCAGGGAAGGGGCCGCCTGGGGGGAGCCATGTCACGCGCAGGCATGTTGAGCCGCGTCCCCCTGACACCCGAAGCCGTCCCGCTCCCCGATGCACTTCGCGCCATCGACGCCTTGATGGAGGAGGGGGCCAGGCTACTCAGTTTCAGCTTCCATTCCCCCACATTGGAACCGGGCCACACCCCCTATGTGCGCGACCAAAATGACCTGGCGGCATTTTACCGATGGTGGGACGGCGTGCTGGATCATCTTGCACGGCGCAACGTGCGGGCCGCCACGCTCGATCAATTGCTTACCGCAATTCCACATCGCGGACGGGCTTGCAAAGCGGCGTGATGCCTCCTAATCCCGCCACAGGTGGGGCCTGTAGCTCAACGGTTAGAGCTGGCCGCTCATAACGGCTAGGTTGCGGGTTCGATTCCTGCCGGGCCCACCAACTTCCCCGCAACGCCGTTCCAATTTGTGCACTGCAAAATTTTCCCTTGCGACTCGCTTAAATCAGTGACAGCTTGCCCTCCACCGAAGCAGAGGCGCTTCGGAACATAGGTTGATCCTGATCGATGACGGTCAGGCCGATCTGGCAATGACGCCGCCCGGATAGGTCCCTGCGACCTTCTTCCTGGCGGCTTTTTTATTGGTTTCCGGCCGTGGACGCGAATGCGCGCCGTGGCTTTCCATCATCATCTTCATCCCTGCCGGAACATGCTTCCGGCAACGGCTGGCTGCGTGCCTGACGCAGCGTTCAAATTCATCACGGAAGGAATTAAAGAATGACGCTGGGGGGCAGTCCAAAGGGGATCGCAAGCGGAACCGCAATGCGAAAGACCGCCATGCTATTGTCGGCATCCGCACTGGGAAGCGCCGCCGCGCCGGTGCTGGCGCAGGAAGTGACGTTCAAACCGATCATCGACGCGCGGCTGCGCTATGAAATGGTCGAACAGGACGGCCCCTTGCCGCTTGTCAAAGACCGCGAAGCCAATGCCGTGACCATGCGCATGCGAGCGGGTGGCGAATTGTCGAAAGGCCCCTTCGCCTTCCTGGCCGAAGCGGAAGGAACCCTGGCCATCAACGAAGACTATAACAGCGGCGTCAACGGCAAGGCGCTCTACCCGATCGTCCCCGACCCCGAAACGGTCGAGGTAAACCGCGTCCAACTGCAATATCGCACCAAGCCGCTGATCGTCACCCTCGGTCGTCAGCGCATCAACCTGGATGACCAGCGTTTCGTCGGATCGGTCGCATGGCGGCAGAATGAACAGACCTTCGATGCCCTGCGCGTTGAATATATGGGCGTCAAAAACCTGAAGGTCGATGTCACCTACGCCATTTCGGCCCGCACCATCTGGGGGATCGACGGCGGCAAGTTCGGGTCGATCAACCGTCCAACCAACATCGACGGCGACAATGTCTTCGCCAATATTTCCTACAAGACGCCGTTCGGCACGCTGACGGGTTTCGCCTATCTGGTGGATCAGGATGAAGCCGTCCCCGCACTGCTCCGCAACAGCAGCCAGACCTACGGCGCGCGGTTTGCCGGGGCCGTCCCGATCTCCGGCAAGGTGAAGCTAAGCTATCTGGCCAGCTACGCCCGCCAGAGCGACTATGCCAAAAATCCCGTCGACTACGCCGCCGACTTCGCGACCGCCGAACTGGGTCTGGAAGTCGCTGCGTTCAAACTGACGGCGGGATATGAACTGCTGGGATCGGACCAGAATGCGACCGGGATCGCCGGAGGCTTCGCCTTCCAGACGCCCTTCGCCACGCTGCACAAGTTCAACGGCTGGGCCGACAAATTCCTGACGACGCCGGGCACCGGCCTTCAGGACCAATATGCCGGTATCGCCTACACCGTGCCCGAGATCGGAAAAGCAGGCCCGCTGGTCGCATCCTTCACCTTCCACCGCCTCAGCAGCGATCGGCAGTCCATCCACTATGGCGACGAATATAACGCCCAGGTGACGCTGAAGATCAACAAGCATCTGAGCGCATTGGTGAAATATGCCGACTATAACCGGCAGGGCATCGCCAGCTTCGCCGGTGATGCGGACACACGGAAATTCTGGGCGCAGATCGACTACGCGCTTTAGTTTTTTGACGGATTGAAGGGGATGCCGTCGCGGAGCCATGAGGCTGCGCGGCGGCGTTTGATGAACAAGGTTTGCCTACGGGGTGAGAGGAAGATGATCGCAGGGAAGCGTTAGGATGGTTTCAACCACTCTCGGCGCTTCTCTACCTGCTTTTGTCGCCCGCGCGAGCTTGCTGTCAACGAAGCTCCTCAGCCATGTTTTCGATTATCGTTGGACTTGTGTCGGGAGGCAGTTGTTCCCAGATGAGTGAGCCATCCGCCCCGATGGCCCTGGTGACCGCGACCAAGCGCACTTGATTATGGTTCCCCACGTCCAACATCCATCCTATCGCCGGTTCAAAGGTCTCATCTGCGACCTCTGGAACCATGCAGATATTAACCGCTCGGTGACCAGCAGCGATGCTGGGATACAACAACCCATGGAAAAGTACGCCCTTCAGGACGTCAAGGATCGAATTAGTTATCCTGTAGAGACTTGGGGAGCTTCGCTCATCATAAATCTGCGTACATATCCGCGCAAAGGCGTCGTTGATTAGTGTCCATTTCTTCAGCTCCTTCTCCCGCAGCAATGCGGACATTAGCGGAGCGAGATCGCTGGTCCGAGCAACCCACGACGGTTGTTGGATAGTCTGCAGGCCTAAGGGCAGAAAGCTTCTAATCGGGTGGTTTCTGCCCTTTGCGTACAGTAGTGTTATGCGCTGCCCTGCCTGAGGGCGTACTTCTAGCAAAGCAGCATGAGCACGGCTTGAGCTGTAAAACTTCGTCTGTCGCTCGCGGTTAAACCGACCCTCCCCGACCTTTTCCGATGGAGGATACCAAAGCTCGCGCACATCTATGAAAGGAAGTCGCCCGCTGTTGACCCTAGCTCGGTATGTTCCGGAGATACCAAGCTCAACTGGCGAAGCGACGTAGCAGTCCATCGCCCTACGAACTCGGTAAGTTATGGCTTCCTCACTGTGCAGCTGCGAGGCCGCCCTTTCCAATCGTTCGAGCCTAGCACGCAGATCTAACGCTGATACCTGCCGCAAGCGAGAAAAGCGATCAGAGCTAGTTGGGCGCAAGCGATGTCACTCCGTTGGCAACAAGGGCTTTGACGTTCTCATCGTGAGTTTAGGTGGAACAGGGTATTTCCAGCGCCAAGTGTCCAGTTTTGGCCACACGAAGCTGCCTCCCAAGGATGAGATTTGCATCTAACTTTGAAATGAAGGGATATCACGAAAAAAGTGGTCGGGGAGACAGGATTCGAACCTGCGACATCCTGCTCCCAAAGCAGGCGCGCTACCAGACTGCGCTACTCCCCGACGTGGGCGGCCTTAGCGGTGAAGTTGGCCTGCCGTCAATCAAACACCGCTACCAAAAGTCGCGGGCGGGCAACTTTTTGCTTTGGCGAACCGACACCCCCCTCAAAGCGACGCAGCGCCCAGCGATCTTTCCCCGCAAAACCGGCCACAACGAAAAAGGGCGGACCGTTTCCGGCCCGCCCTTCGAAAATCTCGCTGACGCGAAGATTATTCGGCAGCGTTCGCAGCAGCGTTCGCGGCGTTGTCAGCAGCGTTGTCGGCTGCGTTGGCAGCGTTGTCGGCCGCGTTAGCAGCGTTCTCGACGACGTTTTCGACAACAGCGTTCGAAGCGTTCGCGGTTTCGTTTGCAGGCTTCTCACCGCAAGCGGCGAGGGCCATCAGGCCGGCCGAAGCGAAAACAACAGCGATCTTCTTCATTGTGTACGGCTCCCATAGCATATTGCCGCGTCGGTACGTCTAGTGACGTCACCTACGCGAGCGACCCGCATTAACGTGTGCGTTGCACAAATCAATGCTTTTCTGTGTCGGTGAACCGATGGAATCACGCGACCGAATGTTGTCTACTATAAAAGTCCACTTATTGGCTAGAGAATCCAGCGTCCTCACGCCGGGCCATCGCCGCTGCGACACGTGACTTTTTTGCAGGGATGGGCAGGGCGCGCGAATCACCTGAATGGATCAGCCGCATGGGATCGGCGCGTTGGGGCAGGGCGACCGCGCACCCCGGCAAAAGCGCAACTGGCGGCAACGGTCGGATTTTCTGCAGGGATGATGGGTGTCCCCGGCAGCGCCCATTTGCCAATGCGCCCCGCCTTCGCTAACTCCGGCCCGAATTCCCTGTCTTATCCTTCGGAGCTGCTTCAGCCATGTCCGCCTCGTCTCAATACGCTTTCGTCATGAAGAACATGACCAAGAGCTTTCCCGGCGCTCAAAAGCCGGTGCTCAGTGGCATCAACCTGCAATTTTATCGCGGGGCCAAGATCGGCATCGTCGGTCCCAACGGCGCGGGTAAATCCACGCTGATCAAGATCATGGCCGGGATCGACAAGGATTTTACCGGCGAAGCATGGCCGGGCGAAAATGTCAGCGTCGGCTATCTGGCGCAGGAACCGCAGCTTGATCCGACCAAGACCGTTCTTGAAAACGTAAAGGACGGCGCGCGGGAAACCGCGGACAAGCTGGATCGCTTTAACGAGATCAGCATGATCATGGCCGATCCGCCGGAAGACGTCGATTTTGACGCGCTGATGGAGGAAATGGGCACGCTGCAGGAACAGATCGACGCCGTCGATGGCTGGACGCTCGACAACCAGCTTGAAATCGCGATGGAAGCACTGCGCTGCCCGCCTTCGGACTGGCCGGTGGACAGCCTGTCCGGCGGTGAAAAGCGCCGCATCGCGCTTACCCGGCTGCTGATCCAGAAACCGGACATCCTGCTGCTCGACGAACCGACCAACCATCTGGATGCCGAAAGCGTCGAATGGCTGGAAAACCATCTTAAGGAATATGCGGGCGCGGTGCTGATGATCACCCATGACCGCTATTTCCTCGACAATGTGGTCGGCTGGATCCTCGAACTCGATCGCGGAAAATATTTCCCCTACGAAGGCAACTACTCCACCTATCTGGAAAAGAAATCCAAGCGGATGGAGCAGGAAGACCGGGAAGCCACTGGCCGTCAAAAGGCGATCAACGACGAACTGGAATGGATTCGTGCCGGCGTCAAAGGCCGCCAGACCAAGTCCAAGGCGCGTATCAAGAAGTTTGAGGAACTGGTGTCCGGTCAGGAAACCCGTTCCCCCGGCAAGGCGCAGATCGTCATTCAGGTGCCGGAACGTCTGGGCGGCAAGGTAATCGAATTCAAGAACATCTCCAAAGCCTATGGCGACAAGCTGCTGTTTGAGGACCTGTCCTTCCTGTTGCCGCCGGGCGGCATCGTCGGCGTCATCGGGCCGAACGGCGCGGGTAAATCGACCCTGTTCAAGATCATCACCGGTCAGGAACAGCCCGATTCGGGTGAAGTCGACATCGGTTCGACCGTGCGCCTGGGCTATGTCGACCAAAGCCGCGATCATCTGGACCCGTCCAAGAATGTCTGGGAAGAAGTCTCCGACGGCCTCGATTATGTGAAGGTCAACGGCCACGACATGTCGACCCGTGCCTATGTCGGCGCCTTCAATTTCAAGGGGCAGGACCAGCAAAAGAATGTCGGCAAGCTGTCAGGCGGTGAACGCAATCGCGTCCACATCGCCAAGATGCTGAAAAAGGGCGGCAACGTTCTCCTGCTCGACGAACCGACCAATGACCTTGACGTGGAAACGCTGGCGGCGCTGGAAGAAGCGATTGAAAATTTCGCGGGCTGCGCCGTGGTCATCAGCCATGACCGTTTCTTCCTCGATCGCCTGGCGACCCACATTCTGGCGTTCGAAGGCGACAGCCATGTCGAATGGTTCGAAGGCAATTTCGGCATGTATGAAGAAGACAAGCGCCGCCGCCTGGGCGACGCCGCCGACCGCCCGACGCGGCTTGCCTATAAAAAGCTGACCCGCTGATCGGGGGCGGGCAGCCAGCGATTGCATATCTTGCAAGAGCGGCCTCTTCGTTCGCACTTGCGAAATGCCATGCTGCACTGCACATGGGGGGTGCCTTTCAGGCATCCTCTCCTAAAACTTTCCGGCCGGTCCTTCGGGATCGGCCTTTTTTTGTGCCGCTTCGGATAGCTACTGCCTCGCAATAGCAACCAAATCTCACTTCGTAGAAACCCTCACAAATTCGCTCATTCCTTCAGGGTTTCCCTCCCCAACCTCAACCCGCAGTACCTCCGCACCACCCGGCCCATCATGCGCCAACCGAACAAATTCACCCACAGCAACCATCGATCCCTCGGCCCAAACCTCAACGCTACCATCAATTCGATTACGAACCCATCCAGCAACACCCAACCCGCGCGCTGTCTGCACAGCCCAGTTACGGTAAAACACCCCCTGCACCCGCCCCATGATCACAAGATGCCGGGCGATCAGCGTCATCAGTGCACCCGCTTGATCCAGGCCTGCCCATTCTCACGAGTCTCCACGATAAAATTGGGAATCGCCTGAACCAACTCGGAAAGTCGCTTGAATCCATAGTTACGGACGTCAAAGCTGGACCGGTTGCCCACGCGCTGGCCCACTGGACCCAGGGCCGCAAAGCCATTCTCGTCACGCTTGGCAGTATCATAGGCTTCGATGAGAAGCCTCACTACCTCCTCATCTACCTTCTTGACGCCCGACTTGCTCTGATCGACCGCCGCCAATGTTTCTGCAGCGCCGGGAAGAATGTCCACGGCAGGGATGGATAAGGAACGTGCCAGCGCGGCAACGTCGATGAATCGGGTACATGCTCGCCGAAATCCTTCAGGCGTCTTGTCCGACCCAAAACCATAGACAGCGATCCCCTGCTGCCGAATGCGGGTGACGAGCGGCGTAAAATCACTGTCGCTGGACATAAGGCCAAAGCCCGTGACGCGTCCGCCCGCCATCAGGTCCATGGCGTCGATCGTCATCTTCATGTCAGTTGCGTTCTTGCCTTTGGTCAGGTCGAACTGCTGCTGCGTTTCGATTGCCTGGGTTATAGCCTGACGCGCCCATCCTTTAAGGGAGGGCTTGCTCCAGTTACCATAGGCGCGACGGATGTTGACCGTGCCCAACTCGGCCAGAACTGTCAGGACGGGATCAAAATGGTCGGCGGAAGCATTGTCGGCGTCGATCAGCAAGGCAACATTACCGCTGGGGATCGCCGACGACATCAGGCTGATTCCAGCGTCGCCGGGTGGAATTCGCCGCTTTGTTGATCCAGCAGATGCAACTGACCGTCGGAAATGGCGAAGAAAGCGCCGACCAACTTCAACGCACCGTTACGTTCCTTCGACCGCACGCAGGGGAAGGTCCGTAAATTGGCCAGGCTGACCTTCACGCCTTCCTGCTCCATAGCCCGATGGGCATCCCGCCCAAGATCATCGCCAAAGCGGCTGATGACATTTTCACGGGCTTCGTCCAGCATGTCGATCCAATTATGGATGAATCCGCCTTCACCCGGAGGCGCGTCCCTCAACTCCTGGCTCAGCGCGGCTTTGCAGCCGCCGCACTTGCCGTGGCCCATGACCACGATTTCGCCGACATTGAGCACTTGAACGGCAAATTCGAGCGCCGCCGACACACCGTGATGACCCGGATTGGTTTCAAACGGAGGAACCAACGCGGCCACGTTGCGGACCACAAATATCTCACCGGGCGAGGTATCGAAAATCTGGGCGGGATCGACGCGGCTATCGGAACAGGCAATCACCATGACGCGCGGGCTCTGCCCCTCGCTTAGCTCATCCCATCGTCCACGCTGCTGCGTCCATCCCGTATTGCGAAAACGGCGATAGCCCTGAAGCATGTCTGCAAAATCGGTCATGGCTAAGTCTCTGCCGGACAAAGTGGGGGCTGGCAAGAGCGTGCTTGCAGCGCTATCTGGGGCGCATGAACGATGTCGCCCCGATCGCCGCCGGACCCGCTCAAGCCGGGCTGAAGCCCGAGCGAGTCCGCAAACCGGACTGGATCCGCGTCAAGGCTCCGACCAGCCCTGGCTATCATGAAACGCGCAAGTTGATGCGTGAAAAGGGGCTTGCCACGGTATGCGAAGAAGCGGCCTGCCCCAACATTGGGGAGTGCTGGACCAAGAAGCATGCCACCGTCATGATCTTGGGCGACGTTTGCACAAGGGCCTGTGCATTCTGTAACGTTAAGACCGGGATGCCGCGCAAGGTCGATCCCAGCGAGCCTCAGAATCTGGCGGATGCCTGCGCGGAAATGGGACTGGAACATATCGTCATCACATCGGTCGACCGAGATGACCTACCCGACGGTGGTGCGTCGCAGTTTGTGAAGGTGATCGAGGCGCTGCGTCGGACGACGCCTGGCACGACGATTGAAATTCTGACGCCGGATTTCCGCAACAAGCATGAGCGCGCGATAGAAATGATCGTTGCGGCTCGGCCGGATGTTTATAATCATAATCTGGAGACGGTCCCCCGGCTCTATCCAACGATCCGCCCTGGGGCGCGATATTACGCCTCGCTGCGGCTACTGGAGTCAGTGAAAAAACTGGATCCGTCAATTTTTACTAAGTCCGGTGTCATGCTGGGCTTGGGGGAAGAGCGGTTGGAAGTGCATCAGGTTATGGACGATATGCGATCCGCGGACATCGATTTTCTGACCATGGGGCAATATCTTCAGCCCACGCCCAAACATGCCGAGGTGATGGAATTTGTCACTCCGGCGGCATTCAACGCCTATGCTGCGATCGCACGGGCCAAGGGGTTTCTGCAGGTGGCGTCGAGTCCGCTGACGCGGTCCAGCTATCATGCTGACAAGGATTTCGCTGAAATGCGGGCATCGCGTGCCGCGCAGTTGGCAAAAGTGGCCCCCTGATCTTCATGCCGAAGCATCACGAAACGCGGCCACTGCCCTACACGCCTGACCAGATGTTCAATTTGGTTTCCGACGTCGCCGCCTACCCCGAATTTCTGCCATGGATCAGCGCGATTCGGGTCCGGTCCGACAATGATTCCGAAATGATTGCGGACATGATCGTAGGGTTCAAGGGCATCAAGGAAAGCTTTTCATCCCGCGTCCACAAACACCGCCCCGATTTCGTCCGTGTAGATTATCTGGACGGACCGTTAAAGCACCTGCACAATGAGTGGCGATTTCGCGATGACGGAAACGGCGGAGCGCTCGTAGATTTTGAGGTAGAGTTCGAATTCAAGAACCGCCTGTTCGAAATGCTGGCAGGCCAGATGTTCGACAAGGCCTTGCGTAAGATGATCGGCGCGTTCGAGCTTCGCGCGGCGGAGCTTTACACCGAATCGGGCAGCAGAAGTTCAAGCGCGCAAAGCGCAGCCTGAAGCCGTACGCCGCCGCGACCGCTATCTTCAAAGTGACGCATGTCCGCGACAACGGTGTCGGGGCTAGCACCCCTTTCTGCGCGAGCGAATACCACGGTTCCAACGGGCTTCTGTTCCGAACCGCCACCTGGCCCCGCGATTCCGGTGATGGCGACCGCTACGCTGGCATGGCTTTTGATCAGTGCACCTTGGGCCATCGCCCACGCGGTTGCGATGGAAACCGCTCCGAACGTTTCAAGCACATCATGCGAAACCTTTAAAAGCTCGTTCTTCATCTCATTGGAATAGGTGACGAAGCCGGCCTCAAATACTTCGGACGAACCAACAATTTCTGTCAGTGCTGCCGATACCAGGCCGCCAGTACAGCTTTCCGCGACAGCAACGGTGCGGCCCGCACGACGGTTGGCAATGATGACGCGCTCGGCCAGTTCGACCAGCGGCGAAGGAAGGATGCTATCAGGCATGATGGGTCAGGATAGCGCGGGTAGGGCCAAGGTGGCAACCGCCTGTGCCGCTATGCCTTCCCGACGTCCGGCAAAGCCCAAGCGCTCTGTGGTGGTGGCTTTGACGCTGACCCGGTCCAAGGACACTTGCAGTATCTCAGCGAGGCGCGCGCGGATATTATCTCTATGCGGTCCGATCTTGGGTGCCTCGCATATGATGGTCAGGTCGACATGTTCTATTCGCCCCCCCCGATCCGCGACCCGTTCGGCGGAATATTTCAAAAATCGGGAAGACGCCGCACCCCGCCACTGCGGGTCAGAAGGCGGAAAATGGCTGCCGATGTCCCCTTCGGCCAACGCGCCCAGCAGCGCATCGACTATTGCATGGATGGCGACGTCCGCGTCGCTGTGCCCGGCGAGGCCGTGGTCATGTTCAATGCGCACTCCGCCCAGCCATAGCTCTTCCCCGGCGGCGAGGCGGTGCACGTCATAGCCCATTCCGACGCGCACCGTGCGCTGGGCGGAAAGCCGTGCCTCTGCCCGGACGAAATCCTGCGGATATGTCAATTTCTCCAGCCTTTCATCGCCGTCGACAAGGATGACGTCATGGCCCATTTCTCGCAACATCTGGGCGTCGTCGGTCGCCTCCCGACCGGCATCCCAAGCCCGGTGAGCGGCAAGAATGGAATCGAAGTGGAAGGCTTGCGGCGTCTGCACACGGAACAGGGCGGACCTATCGATGACCGCGCCGACATGGCAGCCGAGGCCTCTGACCAGAGTATCGGCAACGGGTATGGTGGGGATTGCTCCTTCACCTTCATGGAGTGCAGATAAGAGGCGATCGACAACTTCGACCGGCAGGAAGGGGCGGGCCGCGTCATGGATGAGAACGCGATTGGCTCCTCCCATCGCCGCGATGGCTTCGAGTCCCGCACGAACCGACTCTCTGCGAGTGTCGGCGCCCTCGACAAAGGCCGCGACCGCGCGGTTGGGCAACAGGCCCCCAGCGACAGATTCTTGCCCCCCCATGACCACCAACACAATCGCTTCAATTGCGTCATGTGCCGCCAGCGCATCGAAGGCGTGAGCCAGCACCGGCTTGCCCGCGACTTCGCGAAACTGCTTAGGCAGATTACCACCGGCGCGACTTCCCTGACCCGCCGCCACCAGCAACGCCACGACGCCATACTTGCTCTTAATCATGACGGGGCATTTAGCGGAGGGGCTGGCGGATCGCCAGAGCTCGCTTTGCTTGCCGCGGACATGCATTTCGGTTAAGGCCTGCCTGTTTTTTAGGCAGGCACGGTGATGCGCAGACTTTCTCCTATTTCGGTCGGCCCGTCGACTATCGACATGCCGGTGATCCTGGCCCCTATGACGGGGGTCACCGACATGCCGTTTCGCACTTTGGTGCGCCGTTACGGTTCCGGGCTCAACGTGACGGAGATGATTGCGACCGCTGCCATGATCCGCGAGACCCGGCAGTCGCTGCAGAAGGCGGCATGGCATCCGGTGGAAGAGCCGGTTTCGATGCAGCTTGCCGGATGTTCTCCCACTGAAATGGCCGAGGCCGCAAAGCTGAATGCTGACAGGGGCGCGGCAATTATCGACATCAACATGGGCTGCCCCGTGAAAAAGGTCGTGAATGGCGACGCGGGCAGCGCATTGATGCGCGACCTTCCTTTGGCCGCTGCGCTGATTGAAGCGACCGTAAAAGCGGTGGACGTTCCTGTCACCGTCAAAATGCGAATGGGTTGGGATCATGCCAGTCTTAATGCGCCCGAACTTGCGCGAATCGCTGAAGATCTAGGCGCGAAGATGATCACCGTGCACGGTCGAACCCGCTGCCAGATGTACAAGGGTAGCGCTGACTGGGCGTTTGTTCGCTACGTCAAGCAAGCGGTCAAGCTGCCCGTCATCGTCAATGGCGACATCTGCTCCATTGAAGATGCTGACGCGGCGCTGAACCAAAGCGGAGCCGATGGCGTCATGATCGGTCGCGGCGCTTATGGACGGCCATGGCTAATCGGGCAGGTGATGCACTGGCTCCGCACGGGCCAAAGGCGTGCCGATCCTTCTATCGCCGAACAATATTCAGTTATTACAGAACATTATCGCGCAATGCTGGATCATTACGACAGGCTGACTGGGGTCAATATGGCTCGCAAGCATATCGGCTGGTATACCAAGGGACTTGCCGGATCAGCCGAGTTTCGCAACGCCGTCAATCAGGAGCCGGACGGCGATGTCGTTCTGGAAATGCTGGCCCGGTTCTACGAGCCGTTTATTGCGCAAGAAGGAACGGCCGACACACGCGAGGCAGCATGACGGCGGCGGCGCCCACGATCCCGCCGCTTCATGCGCAGCCGGAGGGGCCATCCCTGGCGGATCTGATGACTGCCCTCCCAGTGGCGACGCTGGTTATCGCACCGGACAACATCATCTCCGATGCTAATGTCTGGTCCGAAACGCTGCTGAACATGGCCAGGTCGGCCATAGTTGGAAGTGACATCACTCGCACGATCAGGATGGCGGAAGCGGGGGCGCGCTTTGATATCTGGCATAGCAACAAGCCCATCGCGGCTTACGATATCAAGGTTCATGCAGGGCGCACCGCCGAGATGGAAGTGGATCTCATGATCGCGCCGATCATCGACCATGACGGATGGCGCATCGTTTCCATCCATGCACAGAGCCATGCTCGCAAAATCGGCCATAGGAGCACAACCGGCGGTGCTCGTTCGGCCATAGGAGCTGCGGCTATCCTGGCGCATGAGATCAAAAATCCACTGTCGGGTATCCGCGGGGCGGCGCAATTGTTGGAGTCGGGGAATGAAGGCTATGATACGACGCTGACTCAGTTAATCTGTAACGAGGTTGACCGCATCGCTGCGCTGATCGACCGGATGCAGGATTTTACCACTGACCGGACACTGGAGTGTCGATCGGGGAATATCTATCCATTGATTGATCGCGCGGCCAACATCGCGGCGGCTGGATTTGCAAAAGATGTACGTATAATAAGGCGTTATGATCCTTCTCTACCGTTTGCGGTGATCAATGACGATGCGTTGGTGCAAGTCATGATCAACCTGATCAAGAATGCAACCGAAGCGTTGGAGGATGTCGATGGCGGATGGATCCGGGTAGAAACAGCCTTCCGTCACGGCGTGTCGGTTGTGTTGGAGGAAGGGAAGGGCAGTGCTGTCCTGCCAATTGAAATACTGATCGTGGATAATGGCCCAGGCGTGCCGGACCATATCCTCGATCACCTGTTCAATCCGTTCATCACTGGCAAGCGAGATGGCCAGGGGCTAGGGCTGGCGCTGGTCGACAAGCTGGTGCGCGATATGAACGGTTTTGTTCAATATTCGCGCGATCGGGCTGCGGGGGAATCGACCTTCCGCATCCTGCTGCCAATGGGGATGGGATTATGAGCGCGACGGGCGCGGTTTTGGTGGTGGACGATGATCCAGCCATTTGCGTTGTAGTCGGAGAGGCGCTTCGGCGGCAGGGGCACGAGGTCAAGACCGCCTCTTCGATCAAGGAAAGGGGGGCGCTGCTGGAAAGCTTCACTCCTGACGTGCTGATTACTGACGTAATGTTGCCCGATGGTGACGGGCTTGATGGGGTCGCCGAGATATTGGAACGAAGGCCTGATCTCAGCGTGATCGTGCTGTCGGCGCAAAACACATTGAATACCGCGATCCGGGCGACGGAGAAGGGAGCATTTGAGTATCTGCCAAAGCCGTTCGACCTCAACGAACTGGCTCGGGCGGTCGGAGATGCGCTGGGCACGGGGAATGCGCAGGACAGTGGCGAAACGGACATGGGATTGCCCCACGACGGGCTGCCGCTGGTGGGGCGATCGCCCGCGATGCAAGAGGTCTATCGCACTATCGCGCGGGTCCTGTCGAACGACTTGAGCATATTGGTGCTGGGAGAGTCCGGTACGGGCAAGGAACTGGTTGCCGAAGCCATTCATAGTTTGGGCCAGCGCAGGACCAAGCCTTTCATCGCGATCAATATGGCAGCCATCCCGCGCGAGTTGATTGAAGCTGAACTGTTCGGTTATGAAAAAGGTGCATTCACAGGAGCGCAGGCGCGCGCGGCCGGGAAATTCGAGCAGGCGCAAGGTGGGACGCTATTTCTGGACGAAATAGGCGACATGCCGATGGAGGCGCAGACGCGGCTGCTGCGGGTGCTTCAATCGGGCGAAGTGACAACGGTGGGCGGATCAAAGCCGGTCCGTGTCAATGTCCGCATCATCGCTGCGACGAATAAGGATCTTCCCAAACTGATTGAGGAAGGCCGCTTTAGGCAGGACCTCTATTACCGACTGAATGTTGTGCCAATATCCCTTCCAGCGCTGCGGGAACGACGGGAAGATGTCGTCATGCTGGCGCGGCACTTCCTTGAACGCGCGGCGCTGGAAGGGTTGCCCCGCAAAGCACTGTCCGATGACGCCGCCCAGTTGCTCATGGCTTACCACTGGCCGGGCAACGTCCGTGAGTTGCAGAACATGATGCAGCGGTTGGCGGTGCTGAGCCGGGAAAACGTGATTGCTGCGGATGTGCTGCGTAATAGCTTGCCACTGGATATGGTGCCTGCGGATTATACCGCGCCGACCGACCAGTTGAGCCGTGCGGTGCGCGAATGGGCGAAGCGTCAATTGGGGATCGGTTTTGGCCAGCCTAATCGAGCGCTGCACGACGACCTGCTCGCCCTGATTGAACCGATCTTGTTGCAGGAAACGCTGGCAAGCGTCGACGGCAATCAGATTCGTGCCGCGGGCCTGCTGGGAATCAATCGCAACACGCTCCGCAAGAAGCTTACCGACTATGGTCTGGATCCGCTCCAGTTGCGCGTGGTGGATTGACGACCGTGGGACAAAGCGATCGGGCTGTCCGGCAAGAGGATATGTCGGGTCGATTACTGTGTTTGATCGAGCACGGCGTTGTTGTAACAATGCCACTATGGAAGGCGCAGTGACTCTCCCCAGACGGGGTCGGACGTGGAAGAAGCTTGTTCCACCATTCCTGCGCCGTCGATTGGCTCCTTTGGTCGAAACAGCAACGCTGCTGCTGTTCGTGGGAACCGCTGGACTCACCTATTTTCTGCTGTCCGGGCAGGGGCAGTCCTACACGCTGCTCACGCCGCCGATCGTGGCGCTACTGCTAGTCTGCAATCTGGTTCCTGCCATCGCTCTGTTGGTTCTGCTCGGGCGGCGCGTCGCCCGTCGGCGCGCGGCGCAGTCAGCGATTGGCAGCGATGGACAGTTGCATGTGCGGTTGGTGGCGATCTTTTCACTGGTTGCTAGCGTGCCGATGCTGCTGGTCGTGATCTTTGCTTCGCTGCTGTTCCAATATGGTGTGCAATTCTGGTTTTCTGACAGCGCGCGGGGCATGTTGCAGAATGCCAGCGACCTAGCGCGCGGCTATTATGAGCAGAATCTCCGCGAGGTGGGTGACGAAACCGTCACCATGGCGAGCGACCTGCGCGACTATTTGTCCCAATCGAAGGTTTCGAGTCCGCGTTTCGCGGAGGGGTTCATTTATCAGGTTGTGACCCGAAAGCTCAACCGGTCCGCCATCATCGAAGTTGGTGATGATGGCGTTGCACGCACGGCTGCTACGGTAGACCCAGAAAGTCGCCCCGCGTCCGAAATGCTGTCGGATGATGTCGTCCGGCGGCTGGCATTGGGAGAGAACGTCGTTGTCGCGACCAAGCCCACCCAGATTGAGGCGGTAACGCTGCTTTATCCAGGCGCGAAAATTTATCTGTATGCCACGCGGGATTCAGGGTCCACGGCGTTCAGTAACGTTGAGCGAGCCCAGAAAGTGTTGGCGGACTATGACATATTCGCTGCTCAATCCCGTGCATTGCAACTGCGATTCAACGTGGCGCTCTTTGTCGGGTCGTTGTTGCTCGTCGGCATAGCGGTCTATATCGCGCTGGCCGTTGCCGACTGGATGGTTCGGCCTGTCAACGAATTGGTGACAGCTGCACGACGGATCACGGCGGGCGACCTATCAGCGCGCGTTACCAGTCCGCAGTCGCGCGATGAGATTGGCACGCTGGCATCGGCCTTCAATCGGATGACGCAGCGGCTGGAGGCGCAGACGGGCGCTCTGGTGGCCGCAAACAGCCAATTGGACGAACGTCGGGCCTTTATCGAGGCGATCCTGTCTGGCGTATCGGCCGGTGTGTTGTCGGTCGATCATGACGGCGTCATCCTGCTACTCAACAGTTCGGCAGCCGCGATCCTGGTGCGGGAGGGGGATGATCCGGTGGGCCGTCCGCTGAGTGAAGTTTCGCCCGAATTGGGCGCGCTTACCACGTCGGGAGAAGATGCCGGCGTCGTTCAGACAAGGGTCTATGGCGAAACGCGGACCTTGGCCGTCAAAGTTTCTCAAGATGCGTCGCGGCACATCCTGACCTTCGACGACATCACGCAGCAGCTTTCGGATCAACGGCGTGCCGCATGGTCCGACGTTGCGCGCCGGATCGCGCATGAGATCAAGAACCCGCTGACGCCGATCCAACTCGCCGCCGAACGTCTCCAGCGCCGCTATGCTGACGAAGTGACCAGCGACAAGAGTACCTTCACCCGCCTGACCGGAACGATCGTGCGGCAGGTTGGCGACCTGCGGCGCATTGTGGACGAATTTTCTTCCTTTGCGCGTATGCCCAAGCCTGTTTTTCGGCGCGAGGCGGTGGGCGACATTGCGCGCCATGCACTTTTTCTGCATGAGGTGGCACATCCCAGCATCAATTTTGAATTCAGCACGGACATACCGGATGTCGAACTGGTGTGTGACCGGCGTCAAGTGGGGCAGGCGCTCACCAACATCGTCAAGAATGCGGTGGAAGCTATTGAACCCAAGCCCGATCCGGCGACGGGCGAACCGCGAGGGCATGTCAGCATGTGGATGAGCCGACAGGATGCCCATTTGCTGATTGAGGTACGCGACGACGGCATCGGACTGCCACCGGAACGCGAGAGGGTGCTGGAACCTTATATGACCACGCGCACAAAAGGTACGGGTCTAGGGCTGGCGATCGTCAAGAAGATCGTTGAGGAACATATGGGCGAGATCCGTCTGGATGATGCAAACGGCGGCGGAACCTTGGTCGCTCTTCGTTTCCCCATCGGGGCGCTTGAAAAATTGGAAGAAGGGCAGGCCTTGACCATGCCCAAAGGAAAAGTGACGGCCAATGGCGCTTGATATTCTGGTAGTCGATGACGAGGAAGACATTCGCGATCTGGTCGCGGGTGTTTTAGAGGATGAGGGTTTCACCACTCGCACTGCCGCAAACAGCGACAGTGCGATCGAGGCGCTGGACGCACGGCGTCCTTCTTTGGTGCTGCTGGATGTGTGGCTTCAGGGGTCGAAGCTAGACGGCTTGGAATTGCTGGAGGAAATTAAACGGCGCGATGCCACCATACCCATTCTGATGATCTCTGGGCATGGCAATATCGACACGGCCGTCGCGGCGATCCGAAAAGGGGCGGCTGATTTCATCGAAAAGCCGTTCGAGGCGGACCGCCTGCTTCATCTTGTGTCACGCGCGACGGAAACCGAGAGGCTACGACGCGAAAATCAGGTATTGCGCGCCCGATTTGGCCAGGACGACGAACTGACCGGCACTTCGGCCGCGATTAATGCCGTGCGCGCAACGATCAAGAAGGTTGCGGGCACCGGGAGCCGCGTGCTCATCTCAGGCTCTGCAGGTGTCGGAAAGGAAGTAGCAGCGCGCATGCTTCACAGTTGGAGTGGGCGGGCGGACGCTCCTTTCATCGTCGTAGCGGCAGCACGGATGGACCCTGACCGGGTTGAGGAGGAATTGTTCGGCGTCGAGGACCCCAGCGGGTTGGTACGGCCGGGCTATTTGGAACAGTCGCATGGCGGCACGCTCTATCTGGATGAAATAGCAGACATGCCGCTTACTACGCAGGGCAAGATTCTGCGCGTCCTGACGGATCAAAGCTTCACACGGGTCGGCGGGCAACGGCTGGTCAAGGTCGATGTCCGTGTCATTTCCTCCTCCGCCCGCGACCTGGCTATAGAGATAGAGGAACGGCGGTTCCGTGAGGATTTGTTCTATCGTCTCAATGTCGTGCCGCTTGTCATTCCGTCTCTGTCTGAACGAAGGGACGATATTCCACCGCTTGTTGAACATTATTTGGCCCGGTTTGCCGCTGATCGCCGCGTCCCCGCACCGGAAATCGCCAGCGACGCCATGGCCGCGCTTCAGGCGAATGAATGGCCCGGCAATGTCCGCCAGCTTCGCAACGTTATCGAACGCACAATGATCCTCGCACCTGGCGAACGAATTGGCCGGATCGAACTAGATATGCTGCCCAGTGAATTGACAAACAATGGCGGCGGGGAAGGGATGGGGCAGTCCGCCATCATGGGCGCCCCACTTCGCGAGGCGCGCGAGAGTTTTGAGCGAGAATATCTGCGCATCCAGATCAGGCGCTTTTCAGGAAACATCTCGCGCACGGCGACGTTCATCGGGATGGAGCGGTCCGCTCTGCATCGCAAGCTAAAGCTGTTGGGCATTACGGATGGCAAGGATAATTGACACTTTGGGATCAGGTATCGCACATCAGAGGCATGGACGCCCCTTCGCAATTGCGGTAGGTTCCGCAGGCTACCGACAGGCGGGAGCAGGCAAGACACCCTGCCCAGGGGTGCGAGAGCGGGTAACGTCCCGCCAATAAGGAATGGCAACCACCATGGCCGATAAGATGAACAATCTTCAGGATATTTTCCTGAACAACCTGCGCAAGACAAAGACTCCGGTCACCATGTTCCTGGTGAAGGGTGTGAAGCTGCAGGGCATTATCACTTGGTTTGACAATTTTTCTGTGCTGCTGCGCCGCGATGGTCAGTCGCAACTAGTCTACAAGCACGCGATCTCTACTGTCATGCCTGCACAGTCCATGGACCTGACGGACTTGCGAAAAATCGGCGACGGAAACGGCAAAGGCAAGTTGCTGCAAGAAATCTTCCTGAACGCGGTGCGCAAATCGGGCAGCCCTGTCACCATGTTCCTGGTGAACGGCGTGATGTTGCAGGGTGAGATTGCGGCCTTTGATCTCTTCTGCATGTTGTTGGAACGCGACGGTATGGTCCAACTGGTTTACAAGCACGCGATCTCCACGGTTCAGCCCTTGCAGGCGCTCGACCTGAGCGGCGAAGGCGAGGATGACGATTGAATGCTGTTGGCCACTTGGCATTTGTCCCTGCGGTCCAAGCGCGCAGCCGTTTGAGGCGCTAGGCGAACATGGCTGTCTTCAATCGCGACTCCGATGATGAAGTATCGCGCGGTGCGCGCGCAATCATTGTGCGCGCGGAAGTGCACGGTGCCGAAAGGCGTGACAGCGAAGCACGACTAGAGGAGGCGAAGGGCCTGGCTCTCGCCATTGGTATCGATGTGCGCGCGGCTCAGGCTTTCCGTGTACGAGATCGAAAACCTGCGACTCTGTTTGGCAGTGGGCAGGTCGACCAGATTGCGGCACTTGCCGAGGCTGAGGAAGCAGAGCTTGTCATCATCGACAATGCGCTCAGCCCGGTCCAGCAGAGCAATCTGGAAAAAGCCACATCCACAAAGGTAATCGACCGAACCGGTCTGATCCTGGAAATATTCGGTGAACGGGCAGCAACCAATGAGGGACGACTCCAGGTTGAGTTGGCTCACCTAGATTATCAGGCGGGTCGACTTGTCCGTAGCTGGACTCACCTGGAAAGGCAGCGGGGCGGCTTCGGCTTTCTAGGCGGCCCTGGTGAAACTCAGATTGAAGCTGACCGCCGGATGATCCGGGACCGAATGGCCAAGATTCGCCGCGAACTGGATCAGGTCACGCGTACCCGCAGTCTCCACCGGGCCCGGCGGCAGCGCGCGCCGTGGCCCGTGATCGCTCTGGTCGGCTATACCAATGCGGGTAAATCCACGCTGTTCAACCGGCTGACGGGCGCAGACGTCATGGCGGAAGACTTACTGTTCGCGACCTTGGACCCCACCATGAGGCAGATTGCGCTGCCGGGATTGGACAAAGCGATCCTGTCTGACACGGTTGGGTTCGTATCCGATCTCCCTACCCAGTTGATCGCAGCTTTCCGGGCCACTCTGGAAGAGGTTCTGTCGGCCGACCTCATCATCCACGTCCGTGACATCGCCCACCCCGATAGCGAAGCGCAGCGTGACGATGTCATGGATGTACTTAGTGAGCTGGGCGTCGCTGGCGAAGTCGCGCTGGAAGGCGACGGGGAAGATGCGCCGCCGATTATCGAAGCATGGAACAAGTTGGACCTGCTGGACGATGATGCTGCGGAGCGGGTGCGCGAACTAGCAGAGCGTCGGGGCGACGTGATGCTGCTGTCCGCAATAACCGGGCAGGGGGTCGATGGGCTGCAACGGGTGATTAGCGCCCAGTTGACCTCGGGCGCGCAAATCCATCAACTACGCTTGCCCCTTTCCGACGGCGCGGCGATAGCATGGCTGCACGAACATGGCGAGGTGATAGGCAGCACTGCGGAAGACGGGGAGATGCAGATTGATGTCCGCCTTTCTGATTCCGCTCTTACCCGGTTCATGAAGCGTGGTCGAACTGAAGTCTGATTGGCATTCGGCTTCGCTATCATGCGGATCATTGGTGCATGGGGATTGAAACAGTCGCGGACAGCCGAATTACAACCGATCATGCTGCCGCTTGGCTTGTTTCCACAAAGCTTCTTTCTCGCCCAAAGTAAGGTCGGGGAAATCGCCTCCAGCCATGGATTCCATTGCGCGGAACCGACCCTCGAACTTCGCCGTTGCCGCACGTAGGGCGAATTCGGCATCTACCTTCAGATGGCGCGCGAGGTTCACGACGGAAAAGAGAAGGTCCCCGATTTCGTCTTGATGCTCCTCTGGAGTTGTGGCGTCGCGGACTTCCTGCAACTCTTCCTCGATCTTGGCAATGACGCCATCCATGTCAGGCCAGTCGAAGCTGGTGCGTCCGGCGCGCTTTTGTATCTTTTCGGCGCGAAGTAATGCGGGCAGAGCTTTGGCCACACCGGCCAGAGCGCTGCTGTCATCATCTTTACCAGCGCGTTCGGCGGCTTTGATATCCTCCCAGCGGATACGGCCGTTCTCACGATCCGTACCGTTGCCAAATATGTGAGGGTGCCGTCGAACCATCTTTTCGACGATGCCGTCGATTACATCCTGGAGTATGAAATGTCCGGCCTGCTCGGCAATGTGGCTGTGAAACACGACCTGGAGCAGCAGATCGCCCAATTCGTCCCGGAGCGCCGCCATGTCATTACGCTCAATGGCGTCGGCGACTTCATAGGCTTCCTCGATCGTGTAAGGCGCGATGCTGGCGAAATCCTGTTTGATGTCCCAGGAGCAACCTGTTTCCGGATCCCGTAATCTGGCCATGACTTTGGCCAACGGCATGATGTCGGCGGGGGTTGGGTTGGTGTTGGAAACCATGAATGATCCTGAGAAATGAATGAGTTTGAACAGGGCGGGCTTCAGGGGCGCTAATGTTCGAGCTGATTAGAAAAGACACTATCTCCGCTAGATAGAAATGACACCATTTATAGCAGCAGGGGCTGCGTGGAGCCATCGATACAGCGCAGCGCAGACCCTGCTGATGGCGTAACAGTGGT